>CADCPZ010000185.1 GCA_902803475.1 uncultured Prevotellaceae bacterium | reverse complement strand
TATCCTGCACCAAAACTAACAAACGAAGTACAACTCAACTATAATTACCATTATTGGGTAACATGATTACCAGGCTTTGGTAACGTCATTACCAAGTTTTGGTAACTCCATTACCAAGCCTTGGTAACACTATTACCAGATTTGAGAGCTTATTCTGGTAATTTGGTTAATAACAAGAGATAATCGTTAACAATTCGCATGTGCTACAATGGGTTATCGTTAGTTAAGGTGCAGGATAAAACAAAAATCCGCATAAACACTTGGCTTATGCGGATTTTCTTATTGTTGCTTATCAATTTTTATTTGACTTGCTTCGAACAAAGGCTGCATCTCAGCAATGATCAAGGAAACTTGGCATTGCATTCGGTTTGCACTTTATTTGACTTGCGTCGAACAAAGGCTGCATCTCAGCAATGATCAAGGAAACTTGGCATTGCATTCGGTTTGCACTTTATTTGACCTCCTCAAAGTCGGCATCCTGGATGGTGTCGTCCTGTTTCGGAGCATCCTGCTGTGCCTGCTGACCTGCATTTGGACCAGGCTGAGGACCTGCCTGCTGGTACATCTGCTGGCTGGCTGCCTGCATCACCTGGTTGAGGTTGTTGATGGCATTGTCGATGGCTGTGACGTCACCGCTCTTGTGAGCATCCTTCAACGTCTGCAGCGCACTCTCGATACCTGGCTTCTGATCTGCAGGAATCTTGTCACCATTGTCCTTCAGGAAGCTCTCGGTGGTGAAGATCATCGAGTCTGCCTGGTTCATCTTGTCTATGCGCTCACGCTCCTTCTTGTCATTCTCAGCGTTCTGCTCTGCCTCTGCCTTCATGCGGTTTATTTCTTCCTCGCTCAGGCCGCTGGATGCCTCGATGCGGATGCTCTGCTCCTTACCGGTGGCCTTGTCCTTGGCGCTGACGTTGAGGATACCGTTGGCGTCGATGTCGAAGGTAACCTCGATCTGAGGAACACCACGACGTGCTGGTGCAATACCTGTGAGGTTGAACTGACCGATAGACTTATTCTGTGCAGCCATCGGACGCTCGCCCTGCAGCACGTGTACAGTTACCTCTGTCTGGTTGTCGGCAGCGGTAGAGAACACTTCGCTCTTCTTGCAAGGAATGGTTGAGTTAGCCTCAATCAGCTTTGTCATCACACCGCCGAGGGTTTCGATACCCAGTGTCAACGGAGTAACATCGAGCAATACGATATCGCCTACACCACCTTCTTTGTTCAGGATAGCTCCCTGAATAGAAGCTCCTACAGCTACAACCTCATCAGGGTTGACTCCCTTTGAAGGCTCTTTGCCGAAGTAATTCTTGACGAGGGTCTGCACAGCGGGAATACGGCTGGAACCACCTACGAGGATGACTTCGTCGATATCGCTTGTGGAGAGTTTAGCATCGCGGATAGCGTTCTGGCAAGGTACCAGACATGCCTGTATAAGGTCGTGAGCCAACTGCTCGAACTGTGCACGTGTAAGGTTCTTTACAAGGTGCTTGGGCACACCGCCTTCTGCTGTGATATACGGCAGGTTGATCTCGGTTGTCGTTGTGCTTGACAACTCAATCTTTGCCTTCTCAGCGGCTTCTTTCAGACGCTGCATAGCCATCGGGTCTTTAGAAAGGTCAATGCCTTCAGCTGCCTTGAAGTCGTTGACGAGCCAGTCGATGATAACCTGGTCGAAATCGTCACCACCGAGGTGGGTATCACCATTGGTAGAGAGTACTTCGAACACACCGCCACCAAACTCCAGAATAGAGATATCAAAGGTACCGCCACCAAGGTCGAAGACGGCAATCTTCATGTCTTTGTTGGCTTTGTCAACACCATAAGCCAAAGCAGCTGCTGTAGGCTCGTTGACAATACGCTGAACATTGAGGCCTGCAATCTGACCAGCCTCTTTGGTAGCCTGACGCTGTGAGTCGGAGAAGTAAGCTGGTACGGTGATGACAGCATCGGTTACTTCCTGTCCGAGGTAGTCCTCAGCGGTCTTCTTCATCTTCTGAAGCACCATAGCAGAGATTTCCTGTGGCGTGTACTTACGTCCATCAATGTCAACACGCGGATATCCGCCTTCATTGACAACGGTGAACGGTACGCGCTCAGCCTCTTTCTGCGACTGTGCATAGGTCTCACCCATGAAACGCTTGATAGAATAAACGGTGTTCTTCGGGTTGGTGATAGCCTGACGCTTGGCAGGATCACCCACCTTGCGCTCACCACCTTCTACAAAACCAATCACTGAAGGAGTGGTACGCTTTCCTTCGCTGTTTGCAATGACAACAGGCTCGTTACCTTCGAATACGGCAACACAGCTGTTGGTTGTACCTAAGTCAATTCCAATAATCTTTCCCATAATTGTATTCTGTTTTTTGTTAATAATTCAATTCATGCCCTTTCCCAAACTACTCCCCTCCGTTCAAGAGAGGACAGGGCGGGCCTTTCACGATAATGATGGTACAAATGGTGTGCCAAAGATGGGATATGACATGATGACTGACAAGATGACATAAAAAGAATGTACGACAAGATGGCACAAAAAAAAAACAGGTGTGTCATGCGACACACCTGCTATTTTTGAATTCCTTCCTTTCGGAAAGGTTAGGATGGATTTCTTAGAGAGCGAACTTGTAACCCAGAGTGATCTGGAACAAGCTTGTCTTGTTCTTGTCAGCATGCTCGAAAGTCTTGGTTGCACCGAAGATGTAACGAGCATCGAGAACAACATTCTTGTACTCATAAGAAGCACCTACAGGGATAGCGAAGTTGAAAGTCTTAATCTTCGTATCAATACCAAGGTCCTGATAGAAATCGTCTGCATCAATACTCGTACCGTCATAAGAAACCTTCTTGCTAATGTTGAAGCCAGGCTGAACACCGGCCTTGATAGCCAGACCAGGAACGATGTAATACTGAAGCATTACAGGAACATTGATGTAGTTGAGGTTGAGTTTCGGAGACTTGTCTGCAACTTTCTCAAATTTACAACCTTCCATAGAGAAGATAGCACCGAGAGTCAAACTGAAGTTCTCAGCAACGCCGTACTCAGCCTCAAGACCACCAGCGAAACCTACCTTACCCTTGGTACCGTCACCTGTCAGGTTAGCGAAGTTAATACCAACTTTTGGTTGCAGTGTAAACTGACCAACTTCATTCTGTGCGAAAGCACTTACTGAAGACAGCATGATAGCTGCCATAAGAATCATCTTTTTCATAATCATTAACTTTTTTAAAAGTGAATTAATTTCGGTGCAAAGATAAACCCTTAATCTTTATTAAGAAAAGAAATGGCAATTTTTCGTTCGTTTTTAACGTTTTTTTTGATTTAAATCAAGAGAAACGGCTTTTTACGTTAAAATTACGGTTTATTTCTCGCCAATCTTTTGGTTAATTTTTGTTTCCAATTCCTCACAAAGCTCAGGATTATCTTTCAGCAGCGCCTTGACTGCATCGCGACCCTGCGCCAGCTTTGCACCATCGTACGAGAACCAGCTTCCACTCTTGGTGATGATACCGTATTCAACACCCAGGTCGAGAATCTCGCCGATTCTGGAGATACCCTCGCCAAACATGATCTCGAACTCTGCACGGCGGAAAGGAGGAGCCACCTTATTCTTGACAACCTTTACCTTTGTCAGGTTACCCAAAATCTCTTCGCCATCCTTGATGGCAGCACCCTTGCGGATGTCGAGGCGCACGCTGGCATAGAATTTCAGCGCATTACCGCCAGTAGTAGTTTCCGGATTGCCAAACATTACTCCGATTTTCTCGCGCAACTGGTTGATAAAGATACAGGTGGTATTCGTCTTGGCAATGGTGGAAGTGAGTTTACGCAGTGCCTGACTCATCAGTCGGGCGTGCAAGCCTACGGCGCTGTCGCCCATATCACCTTCTATTTCCTTCTTGGGTGTGAGGGCAGCCACAGAGTCAATGACGATGATGTCGATAGCTGACGAGCGGATAAGCTGGTCGGCAATTTCCAAAGCCTGCTCACCATTGTCGGGTTGTGATATCCACAAGTTATCTACATCGACTCCCAATTTCTGTGCATAGAAGCGGTCAAAAGCGTGCTCGGCATCGATGAAGGCAGCAATACCGCCAGCTTTCTGTGCCTCAGCAATCGCATGAATGGCGAGCGTAGTCTTACCAGATGACTCAGGACCGAAAATTTCGATGATGCGTCCTTTAGGATATCCACCGACGCCGAGTGCGGCATTCAGTCCGATACTACCTGTGGGAATCACATCAACATTCTCTATATGTTCATCGCCGAGTTTCATGATACTTCCCTTGCCGAAGTCTTTCTCTATCTTTGACATTGCTGCCTGCAAGGCTTTCAGTTTACCCTCCTGTGGGGTCAACTCTTCTTGTTTTTCTTCTTTCTTTGCCATAATCTGTATTTACAACTTGACTATTTACATTTAATTTTCTATTTGGTTATTCTACAATTTATTTCCCTAACTACTCCCCTCTCTCATCAGGGAGGGGAAAAGGGGGAGGGTCTTACAACTCCAGGTCGCAATCATGGATTTCGTGCCAAGGGAGACCTTGCTGGTTGAGCTGCTCCATGAACGGATCGGGATCGAACTCTTCAACATTGAAGACGCCGGGTTTGCGCCAGAGTCCTTTGCAGAACATCATCGCACCAATCATCGCTGGAACACCGGTAGTATAGCTGACACCCTGCATGCCCGTTTCATTATAGGCATCCTGGTGCTTGCAGTTGTTATATATATAATAGGTGTGCTCCTTGCCGTCTTTGAGTCCGCGGATGCGACAACCGATAGAGGTTTCGCCCTCGTAGTTCTCACCTAAGTCCTGGGGGTTGGGCAGTACCGCCTTGAGGAACTGCAGCGGAACGATCTTGACTTTGACCATCTTAGGGGCATGGGGCGAGTTGCATGGGGCCAGAGAAGTTGCTTCTTGCTCCTTGCTCCCTGCTCCTTGCTCCTCTTCTACCAGAGGTGCCTCATAGACGATTTCATCAATGCGGCTCATGCCGATATTCTGAATCACTTCGAGATGCTTCAGATACTGCTGTCCGAAGGTCATCCAGAAACGGGCGCGCTTGATGGTTGGATAATTGATGACGAGTGATTCGATCTCCTCATGATGCAACAGGTAGCTGTCGCGCGGCCCGATATTCGGATAATTCAGGTCTTTATGTATCTCCAGCGGCTCTGTCTCCACCCACTGTCCGTTTTCCCAGTAGAGTCCCTTCTGGGTAATTTCACGGATGTTGATTTCCGGATTGAAGTTGGTAGCAAAAGCCTTATGGTGGTCACCTGCGTTGCAGTCCACGATGTCGAGATACTGGATCTCATCGAAATGGTGCTTGGCAGCATACGCAGTGAATATACTCGTGACACCTGGGTCGAAACCACAGCCGAGGATAGCAGTCAGACCAGCCTCACGGAAGCGGTCACGATATGCCCACTGCCAAGAATATTCGAAATGTGCTTCATCTTTCGGCTCGTAGTTGGCGGTATCAAGGTAGTTACAGCCACATGCCAGACAAGCATCCATGATGGTCAGGTCCTGATAGGGCAATGCAAGGTTGACAACCAGATCCGGTTTGAAGTCGCTGAACAAAGCTTTCAGCTGCTCCACATCATCGGCATCGACCTGTGCGGTCTGTATGGGCATCGTATAACCTTTTGCATGAATTGCCTCCACGATGGCATCACATTTCTCCTTACGGCGGCTGGCAATCATAAACTCAGTAAACACATCGCTGTTTTGTGCTATCTTGAAGGCTGCCACAGTGGCAACACCTCCGGCACCAATCATAAGTATTCTGCTCATTTTCTTTTGTTGTTCTATGATGATGGTTTGTTTTTTTTCTTTCTTTTTGCGAGCTGCAATCATGAATTCTGTGAACACATCAGACTGCTCGCTGGACTTACGGTCTGCGACGAGGTCTTCCCGAAATCTGTCTAAACGAAATTCTCTTCCCATAGCGTTCGCGTTTTGATGGCAAAGATACAAATAAATGAGTACAGCGCAAAGAAAATATGATTTTTTATTCGAGTGATGATAAATCATCGGCGTGAATGCCCAGTGCATTCATCAGTGAGTAACCTAAGATTTCCTGTCGGAAATTACCACCAGGCATCGGCTGCATCGCGAAGATTGTGATGCGCTTGCTGTCATCGACCTGACGCAGCAGGTTTCGGATATCGTTATACAACGATCCCTCTTCAGCATTCGGAATGACCATGATACGCTTGACGGCGGGCTGTTGACAGACGGTTCCGAGGATGTCGAGGAAGAAGTCCTCGCGTGTGGTCTGCTGTTCGATGGGTAGCGCACTGATGACAAACTCGCCCAAATGGTCGCTGAATGCCTTTCCGTTCAGCTCTTGTGCAAAATCGGCAGGTACGAAGTTCTCCAGTTGGGTTTTGTTCTTATCATGAATGAGGACGACAGAAGCCCCCTCCTGCCCTACTGGTCTCATGCCTCCGTCGAGGGCGATACAGTCAATCCATCTGGCGATATCAGCCGACGGGATGCGCCGCATCAGCATTCGCTCAAAGTTGACGATAAGGTTGAATGCAACATGGTCAATAAAGTCGGCATCTGCTATGATGACATTCTGGCAGTCCCACTGTCCACTTGGCTGAATCTTGTTGTTGTCTTCGTTCATAGGACGCGAAGGTACACAAAAACAATGAATCCACAAAAAAATCCATTTAAAATATCACACAAAAGGTAATAAATGGGTATATAATCCGTTTTATAAGAAATTCATGAAAGAGAAGACAAACAGAGAGAATCACAATAGTTATTCTCATATACTGAAGTACACCGGACTTTTTGGCGGTGTACAAGGACTGAATATCTTAGCCAGCATGGTGAAAACCAAGTTGGTGGCTTTGATATTGGGTCCAAACGGTATTGGTCTGATTTCTCTTTTCAATTCCACGATGGGGCTGGTGGGCAATGCCACAGGATTCGGTTTGCCGGTAGGTGCTGTCAAGAAGATATCAGAAGCCTACGACGGCGGCGACGAGATGGTTGTGCGTGAAACGGTGAAGCTGGTACGCTCGTGGAGTTTGTTTATTGCCTTGCTCGGAACCTTCGTTTGTGTAGCGCTGAGTCCGCTGCTCAGCCGCTATACATTCTCATGGGAAGGACACACCCTGCACTTCATCTGTCTGGCTCCTGCTGTCGGACTGACAGCATTGGCAGGTGGTGAGGTTGCCATTCTGAAAGGTATTCGAAAACTACGCCAATTAGCGGAATCCACCGTCTATACCTCGCTGTTAGGTGTTGTCTTGGCAGTACCTATCTATTACATCTTCGGTGTTGCTGCCATTGTGCCTTCACTTGTACTGCTGGCATTGGCAAACCTGATTGTGGTTTGTGTGCGCTCTTATCATTTCTACCCATTGGAGTTGTCGTTTAACAGGAATTTACTGAAGAAAGGCAGGGGAATGCTCCGATTGGGAACAGGCTTTATGATAGCCGGCATTTTCGGTGCCGGCTCTGAGCTGATTGTGAAGAGTTTCCTGAACAATATGGCACAGATTGAAGAGGTGGGATTGTACAATGCAGGCTATATGATGACCATCACCTATACGGGTATGGTGTTTTCAGCCATGGAGTCAGACTATTTCCCCCGTTTGTCGGCAATAGGCAGCGAGAAGTACAAGATCAATCAGACGGTGAACCGCCAGATTGAGGTGACACTGCTGATATTGGCTCCCATGCTTGTCGCTTTTATGGTTTCACTGCCGCTGCTCCTGCCGCTGCTCTATAGCAAAAGCTTCCTGCCCGCAATCGGGATGATGCAGTTCATGGTATTGGCTATCTACCTGCGTGCTGTGAAACTGCCATTAGCCTATCTGCCATTGGCAAAAGGTGACGCCTTGTTGTATCTGATTATGGAAGGAGCCTATGCGGTGTTCTATATCACGCTGACCATTTTCTTCTATCAACAGTATGGGCTGTCGGGTGTGGGTATTGCCATCTTGGTTTGTGCCGTCATAGACTTTGCGATGCTATACATCACCATGCATTTCAAATACGGCTATGTGCAGTCAAGGAAGGTAACCCGCTACATCCTCTTGCAATTTCCTGTGGGCATCCTGGCCTATGCTGCCACTTATATACAAGACCCTGTAATATACTGGACGACAGGTTGTCTATTGACGATTTTAAGTACGTGGATATCGTTTGTGATTCTTCGCAGGAAAACGTCCTTGTGGAAAAGGCTCAAAGAAAAGTTCAGCGGGAAATAAGGTTCATTTCCTGACACTAAACTCGCAGCCGCAATACTGCTGGTTATAAAATCCGTATTCCTTTAAGAGTTGGTTGCGACGGTCGCTGAGTCCGTCCTTGCGCCAGTTCTGTGCCCAGAAGAGCGTGTCGGGCACCGCTTGCATCGCATATTCACCCGCTGCAGTGATTTGTTCGATACGCTTCCAGCGCGATGATGCCAAGGTGGTTGTAAACACGCGGATTCCTGTCTGACGGGCTAACAGAGCCGTTGCCAACAAACGATGTTTGAAACACTGCAAGCAACGATTTCCCCGTTCCGGCTCACCTTCCAGCCCTTTCACCTCTTCCAACCAACGTTCGTGGTCATAGTCGCCATCAATCCACTTGAGGCCTAAATTCTCTGCATGCCGTTTGCTCTCATTCTTGCGGATGTCGTATTCCTCGCGCGGCCAGATATTTGGATTAAAATAGAAGATGGTAGGACGAACATCGTGCTGCATCAACCATTCCACGATAGCTGATGAACAGGGAGCACAGCAGGCATGTAGCAACACTTCTGTAACACCCTCTGGGATAATGATATGACTACGATGCTTTTTCATAATGAATAATTATTATGCACCTTGCTCCTTGCACCTCGCACCTTGCTCCTCGCTCCTCGCCCCTTGCTCCTTTTCCATATCCCTGCGAGACTTTGACTTGGTAACAAGCCAGACGCCAACGAATACCAGTATGACAGCCAGACCTTGTGACCACTTGAAGACACCGATGCCAGTGAGCAACGATACCGTAACCGCCACTGCTGGTTGCACATAGTTGTAAATGCTGACTACCGTCGGACGCAATATCTTTTGAGCATTGACGACAAGGATATAGCCTATGAAGGTTCCGAAGGCCACGACATACGCCGTCTCCAACCAAGTCTGTAGGGGCACTGCTGCCCATTGGATGTCAGAAATCATGTGCCAAATGGTAAATGGCCATATCATGATGGTTGCCCAAAGAAACATCCATTTGTTGACTGTGATGATATCGTATTTCTTGATAAACTTATTAAAGAACGACAAGAAAAGGGCATAAGAGAGTTGGGCACCTAACACCAACAGGTCACCGCGGATATCGCCCACTTTGGCATTTGCTGCCGTAACACTCGTCAGAATCAATGTGATGGCTCCAGCACATCCGATAAACACGCCCCCTACTTTTTTAAAGGTCAGTGGTTCGCGCAGAATGAAGAATGACAAGATCATCGCAAAAATAGGCATCGAGGTGGTCACGATGCTGGCGTTCACAGGTGAAGTGATGGAGAGTCCGATGGTGAAACAACACTGGTTACACACCAATCCGAAAATTGCAGCAACAGCAAACATGAATTTGTCACGGGTGTTTGGTCGTTTGGGAGATTGGTCGTTTGGGAGATTGGTCGTTGGGTCGTTGGGGAGATTGGTCGTTGGGTCGTTGGGTCGTTTGGGGGAAGAAGTTTTCATCAGCAACGCTGTCAACCAGAACAAGATGGCTCCTCCGCCAACGCGGAACGACACCATTGTAATACCGTCTAAACCGTTCGTCATCGCATCTTTACCCAAAGGTGACATCAGTCCCCAAATGGCACAAGCCATAAACATACTGATGTGTGCGTATAGTGGTTTTTTGCTATCCATATTTGCTATTATCGACTTTTCGAGTGCAAAAGTATAAATTATTTGCGTTTCTTTATGGTCATTTCCAAATAAATTTCTATCTTTGTTGTGTTAATTGCCAAAAACATCGTGACTATGCAAAAATATGCAGAATACATCGAACAGATTGAGATCGATTCTTTGTGGAGTGGAAAAAGACACATTGTGTGGAATTTAGACCGCCGTGTGAATGTGTTGAGTGGTGTCAACGGAGTGGGTAAAAGCACGATTTTGAACCGAGTAATCAAGGGACTGTCACAGGGGGGTGAATTTCCCAGCCACATGCTGAAAGGTGTTCATCTGAAAGTTCAGCCTGAAGATGCCAAATGGATTCGCTACGACGTCATCCGTTCTTTTGACCGCCCACTCATCAATCTCGAAGCGGTAGCAAAGATGGATATGTCGCTTACTACAGAGCTGGACTGGCAACTTTTCCAGTTGCAGCGTAAATACTTGGACTATCAGGTGAACATCGGCAACCGCATCATTGCTGCTCTGCAAAGTGGCGAACCTGATGCCGCAGAGAAGGCACAATTACTCAGTGCGCCTAAGAATCGTTTCCAGGACATCGTGGATGACTTGTTTGAGGCAACGGGAAAGAAAATCATCCGTTCGGAGAATGAAATCCACTTCTCCGTGTTGGGCGAGACATTATTGCCATACCTCTTGTCGAGTGGTGAGAAACAGATTCTGGCCATCTTGCTGACGGTATTGGTTGAAGACCAGCAGCCTTATGTTTTGTTCATGGATGAACCAGAGGTGAGTCTGCATATAGATTGGCAGAAACGCCTCATCGATTTGATTCTGGAACTGAACCCCAATGTTCAGATTATCCTCACAACCCACTCACCAGCTGTCATCATGGATGGTTGGATGGATCACGTGACTGAGGTATCGGATATTACGTTCTGATTTAGTATTGAGGAGCGAGGGGCAAGGAGCAAAGGGCAAGGAGCAAGATAATAAACATAAAACCTTAAAGAATGAGTAATCGCCTGAAAGACAATTTGACATCGGATTATATCCAAGCGTCGAACCGGCTGAATTCCAAGTCGGCACGCAGGAGAATCGTAGCATACGTCGAAAGCTACGATGATGTGTATTTCTGGCGAACGGTGCTGTGTCGCTACGAAGACGAGACACGCTATTTTGAAGTGATGCTCCCGTCGAAGAAGAATTTATCAAGGGGCAAGAAATCTGTTTTGATGAATCTGTTATCGAAAAAAGTGGGCAAGGATATGATTGCTTGCGTGGATGCCGATTACGATTATCTGCTGCAAGGCACAACACCACAATCACGACAGGTCATCGACAACCCATACGTCTTCCATACCTATGCCTACGCCATCGAGAATATGCAGTGTTATGCCCCAAGTCTGCATAACATCTGTGTAGGCGTTACGCTCAACGATCATCCTATCTTCGACTTCGAAGAATATCTTTCGCTCTATTCAGAAGCGATTTTCCCGTTGTTCATTTGGAACATCTGGCACTATCGGAAAGGATTGCACGGGGATTTTACCATCAGTGATTTCAACAAGGTGATAGAAACGGGCAACATCAACTTAGACAATCCGATGCGAACGATATCCAATGTTCGACGGAAAGTAGATACGCGTGTCCGACAGTTTCAGCGCGAGCACCCTGATGCCAAAGAGAGTTACTTGGCTCTGAAAGACGAAATCAAACGGTTGGGAGTCACTCCCAAGACCACCTATTTATATATACAGGGACATCACCTGTTCGACAACCTGGTGGTTCCGATGCTGAAGAAGGTATGCGACCGTCTGATGCGCGAACGGGAGTGGGAAATCAACAAAAAGGCGAAGCACAACATACAGCGACACAATGAGTTATCAGGCTACAGCCATAGTCTCGGCAATATCGGTATGATGTTGCGCCGCAATATCGGGTTCTATTTTTCAGAACCCTTTGCCCGTTTACATGATGATCTGGACAAGTTCTTACGATGACTGTTTCAGGAGTGAAGTCTGTTTGGAGAGACTTTTAAAATAGCGTCAACGTGTACATATAGATAACAGCTGCCGGTATCGCCATCAGCGAAGAATCGAAACGGTCGAGCATACCGCCGTGACCAGGAAGGATGTTACCGCTGTCTTTGATGCCCAGCGTACGCTTAAACAGACTCTCCACCAAATCACCCCATGTACCAAAGAATACCACTACCAAGCCTAATCCCATCCAAGCTGGCAGGGAGAGAATGGCTATGTGCTCAGGGTCAGACGGATTGTTGTCGAACCATCCAATGATGGCAGCAGCAATCAGTACAAAGACGGCACCACCGATGCTGCCTTCCCAACTCTTTGCCGGACTGATACGAGGAAATAGTTTGTGCTTTCCGAACAGTGAACCGCTGCAATAGGCACCCGTATCGTTTGTCCACAGGAAAATGAAAATACTCATGGGCAACAGCCAATGATAAACGACATTACCCACAGCGTCATACTGGAATGCCAACACATTGATCATAGAGAAAGGCAGCGCAATATACATCTGTCCCAACATGGTGTATGCCCAGTTGTTAATGGCATTTTGTGCCTGGGTATATAGTTCACTGATAAACAGATATACAACTGTCAGCAGATAGGGAATGAAAACGGCTGAAGGGGTCAGGTTTCCACAGAATCCTGCAACAGCCAAGAAGAAATACACACCTGCTGCCGTAGAGATAAAACGGTTTACTTTGACGCTTCCCCTATTTGGGTTTTCGTTATCGTTATCGTTAACGTTAGGGTTAGCATTAGCGTAATCGTTCACCAGACCTGTATATTCCCAAATGGTCAAACCGGTTATCAGTGCAAAAAGCAGAATCATTGCGTCTGCACGGAAAACGATACCAACCACCATGATGGCAACAAACAAGATGCCTGTAATGGACCGTGTAATCAGATTCTTCATTTTATCGCTCATCGTTCCTTTCGTTTTATGCGTTCTCAGTATTTTCAGCTTTTTCAGAAGGCTCAGCCTGGGCAGACTGATCGGATGATTGCTCATATTCCGCTTGTGCCAACTTCACCACTTCCGGCATATCTTCCAATTTAAGGTCTTCTGACGATTCCTCGTCCTCCTGTTCCTCATTGGCTTCCATAATCTCTTGCGAACGACTCACCCACGGACGTTTGCCGAAGATCTTCTCTACATCCTCTGCAAAGATAACCTCACGGCTAATCAGCAGTTCGGCCAATTCGTTGTGACCGTCCTTGTGCTCTGACAGAATC
>CADCPZ010000184.1 GCA_902803475.1 uncultured Prevotellaceae bacterium | reverse complement strand
CGAAGTCTCGACAAAGAGAGAGAAAACGGTGGGAAGATCCATCCGCTGTTGAGTGGCTGTATCGGTCCTTTCTCGCTGGCAGGCCGTCTGTACGACATGTCGGAAATCATGGTGCTCATCTACGAGAACCCAACCGCCGCCCATACCTTATTAAGAAAATGTAAAGACTTTATCCTGAAATACTGTATGGCGCTGAAAGAAGCAGGTGCCAACGGTGTGGTGATGGCAGAGCCGGCAGCAGGACTGTTGTCGAACGACGACTGCATCGAATTTTCGTCAAAGTATGTCAAGGAAATTGTTGACCGCGTACAAGACGACTTTTTCTCGGTAGTGCTGCACAACTGCGGAAATACAGGTCATTGTACACAGGCGATGGTGATGACAGGAGCTGCTGCCTATCATTTCGGCAACAAGTGCCGTATGGCAGAAGTCATCAAGGAAGTACCGCCTACTGCGTTGGCGATGGGTAATATCGATCCAGTATCGGTGTTCAAGGAGGGTACACCAGAACAGATGCGAACAGCCGTGCGGCAACTGTTGGATGAGATGAAAGACTATCCGAACTTTGTGTTGTCGAGCGGCTGCGATACTCCGCCGCATACGCCAGAAGAAAATATTGAGGCGTTCTTTGAGGAGATCCTCCATCCTTCCTGTAATGGAGGGAGTAAATAGATTCTGCTACTGTGAATACGAAGGTTTTATCATACGACGACCTGAAGATTGTGCCTGCTGATGTATATGAGCAGATGAATTATCATGGTGTGTTGCCTGATGAGGTGACACAGCAGGAGACGATGTCCGTCATCGAAGAAGCACGAGCCTGCGCACAACCACAGTTCTGTTTCCAGGTCGTTCGCGACTGTCCTCCCTTCGAGATGGGTCATATCATCCTGCGCCAACTGCGTGGTGCTGAGGCATACGCACTTTTTATTTGTACTGCAGGCACGGCATTCGAGGCCTATCAGCAACGGCTCAAGGAAGCCGACGATATGGTGCGCATCTTCATTGCCGATGCCCTGGGTAGCGTGATGGCAGAGAAATGTGCCGACCGTATGGAGGAAGCCCTGCAGGAGAGTATTGATAAATTAGGGTGGAAGCACACCAATCGCTTCTCGCCAGGCTATTGTGGTTGGCATGTGTCAGGCCAGCAGCAACTTTTTCCCTTGTTTCATGGGCAAACCTGTGGTGTGCGCCTCACCGACAGTTCGCTGATGGTGCCTATCAAATCGGTTAGTGGTATCATCGGTGTGGGGAAAAATGTTCGTAAGAACGAGTATTCCTGTGGTCTCTGTGATTATGAGCATTGTTATAAGCGGCGTAAGCCATCTCAGAAGGATGCAGCAAATTCGTAAAAGGAAGGCATTTACAAGGTATTTTGCCCGATTACAGCGGTTTATTTCATAAAAAACGAAAAATAACGCAATGTTTTTCGTTTGTTCGTAGGAAAAATACTATCTTTGCGCGATTTATTTTTTAGATGTTAGATAAACAATAAGATTTTTAGATGAACGTAATTACGAAAAGTATTCAATTGGCTGATGGAAGAACCATCACCATTGAGACGGGAAAAGTTGCAAAACAGACCGACGGCTCTGTTGTTCTCCGCATGAACAACACCGTACTGCTCGCAACTGTTTGTGCAGCAAAGGATGCAGTTCCCGGTACAGATTTTATGCCTTTGCAGGTTGACTATCGTGAGCAGTATGCTGCTGCAGGTCGATTCCCAGGTGGTTTCACCAAGCGCGAAGGCAAGGCTGGTGACAATGAGATTCTGACATCTCGTCTGGTGGACCGTGTGCTCCGCCCGCTGTTCCCCAGCAACTATCACGCAGAGGTTTTTGTGAACGTGATGCTTCTTTCTGCCGACGGCGTTGACCAGCCCGATGCTTTGGCTGGTTTTGCAGCTTCTGCAGCGTTGGCATGTTCAGATATCCCCTTCGAGTGCCCTATCTCTGAAGTACGTGTAGCCCGTGTGAATGGTGAATATGTGATCAACCCTACCTTCGAACAGATGAAGGAAGCCGACATGGATATCATGGTTGGTGCTTCAGCTGAGAATATCATGATGGTAGAGGGTGAGATGGACGAGGTTTCTGAGCAGGATCTGCTCGGTGCCCTGAAAGCTGCTATGGAGGCTATCAAGCCGATGTGCGAGCTGCAGTCAGAACTGTCCAAGGAACTGGGTACCGACGTGAAGCGCGAATATGACCATGAGGTCAACGATGAAGAGCTTCGCGAACAAATCAACAAGGAGTGCTATCAGCCCGCTTACGATGTGACCAAGCAGGCTTTGGAGAAGCAGGCACGTGCTGAGGCTTTCGAGAAGATTCTGAACGACTTCTTAGAGGCTTACGATGCTGCTCATACAGAGTTGAGTGAAGACGAGTTGGAAGAGAAGCACGTCTTGGCAGCCCGCTACTACCATGATGTAGAGCGCGATGCCATGCGTCGTTGCATCTTGGACGAGGGTATCCGCCTCGATGGTCGTAAGACCGACGAGATTCGTCCCATCTGGTGCGAGATTTCTCCGCTGCCGATGCCTCATGGGAGCAGTATCTTCACTCGTGGTGAGACACAGTCGCTCACTACCTGTACACTCGGTACCAAGCTCGATGAGAAGCTTGTTGACGATGTACTCGACAAGAGCTATATGAAGTTCCTGTTGCACTACAACTTCCCACCATTCTGTACAGGTGAAGCAAAGGCTCAGCGTGGTGTCGGTCGTCGTGAGATTGGTCACGGTCACCTTGCATGGCGTGCCCTGAAGGGTCAGATTCCTGCTGACTTCCCCTATACCGTACGTCTGGTCAGCCAGATCTTAGAGTCTAACGGTTCCTCTTCGATGGCTACCGTATGTGCTGGCACAATGGCATTGATGGATGCCGGTGTACCGATGAAGAAGCCCGTCAGCGGTATTGCGATGGGTCTGATCAAGAACCCAGGCGAAGACAAGTATGCTGTGCTGAGCGATATCCTCGGTGATGAGGACCACTTAGGCGATATGGACTTCAAGACCACTGGTACGAAGGATGGTCTGACCGCTACCCAGATGGATATCAAGTGTGACGGTCTGTCGTTCGACATCTTAGAGAAAGCGTTGATGCAGGCAAAGGCTGGTCGTGAGCATATCCTCGGCAAACTCGTTGAGACGATTGCTGAGCCTCGTGCCGACTTCAAGCCACAGGTACCACGCATCGTTGCCTTCGATATTCCGAAGGAGTTCATCGGTGCTGTGATTGGTCCTGGTGGAAAGATTATCCAGCAGATTCAGGAAGAGACGCAGACGGTCATCACCATCGACGAGACCGAAGGCGTGGGCAAGGTACAGATCAGTGCACCAGACAAGGAGCATATTGATGCTGCCGTTGCCAAGGTGAAGGCGATTGTTGCCGTTCCTGAGGTAGGCGAGGTTTATGAGGGAACCGTTCGCAGCGTCATGCCTTACGGTTGCTTCGTAGAGATCATGCCTGGTAAGGATGGTTTGCTCCATATCTCAGAAATCGACTGGAAGCGTCTGGAGACCGTTGAAGAGGCTGGTTTGAAGGAAGGTGACAAGATTACCGTAAAACTGTTGGAGATTGATCCGAAGACCGGTAAGTACAAACTGTCACACCGTGTGTTGATTCCAAAACCAGAAGGTTATGTAGAGCGCGAGCGTCGTCCTCGTCCAGAGCGTGGTGAGCGTCGTCCTCGTCCAGAACGCGGTGAGCGTGGTGGTGACCGCCGTCGTTACAACAACGAGCATCCGCATCACGACAATGCTCCTCGTGAAAAGTATCACGACCCATTGGAGGAGCGTGAGCCGAAGGACTTCAACGACTCCCTCGATCATGAGTTTGAATTCTAATTTTGCTTAACAATAAAAAAGGTCACCAAGCGGTGACCTTTTTTATTGGAGGGTGCGAGGGGAGAGAAGGGAACGAGGAAGCGAGGTTAGTATAATATCTTGAGGAACCTTATCGCAATCAAGTAAACTATTCTCGTTCTCTCGTTCCCCCGTTCTCTCTTTTCATTCTCTCTTTCTCTCGTTCCCCCGTTCTCTCTTTTCATTCCCTCTTTCTCTCGTTCCCCCGTTCTCTTCGTAGAATTAGTAATTCTCTGCTAAGAGTTCGAAGTATTTCTGCGGATGGTTGCAAACGGGACACTCTTCAGGTGCTTCCTTGCCCACAACGATATGTCCGCAGTTGCGGCACTTCCAGATAGCTTCGCCGTCGCGTGAGAAGACCACCTTTTCCTCGATGTTGTTCAGCAGTTTGCGATAACGCTCCTCGTGGTGCTTCTCGATGGCAGCCACACCGCGGAATTTCTCTGCAATCTCTGTGAAACCTTCTTCCTCAGCTTCCTTCGCCATGCGGTCGTACATATCTGTCCATTCGAAGTTCTCACCCTCAGCAGCAGCCTTCAGGTTCTCTGGCGTTGACTTGAAAGCGCCGCCCTCCAAGTATTTGAACCACATCTTTGCGTGTTCCTTCTCATTGTCGGCAGTCTCTTGGAAGATTGCTGCAATCTGCTCATATCCGTCTTTCTTGGCTTTCGATGCCCAATAGCTGTACTTGTTTCTTGCTTGTGACTCACCAGCAAAAGCCTCCATGAGGTTCTGCTCGGTCTTTGTTCCTTTCAGTTCTTTCATTTTGTTTGTGTTTAGGGTTAATGATTCATGTTGCAAAAATAATCATTTGTGGGTATTGTACAAAATAAAAAAGAAATTTTTAACAAAAACTACAACCATACTATATAATAAGGTACGCGCGAGAATTGTAATCTTTTTCGGGAGTAATATTTTTTTTGTTGAATTTTCGTATCTTTGCAATCACGTTTTAAAGAAATCAAATAGATGATGGAGAATATATATCAGAAGACATTTCCTACGTTGATGGAAGGGAAGAAGGTGCTGTACGTGCATGGCTTCGGTTCTGCCGGCAGTACTCATACTGCACAGCTTTTGCGGGATTATATGCCCAATGCAACGGTTCTTTCACCAGATTTACCTGTCCGTCCAGAGGAGGCGATGGCGTTGCTGCGAGAGACGGTAGCGCGTGAACAGCCCGATTTGATTATCGGCACGTCGATGGGCGGAATGTACACCGAGATGCTGTATGGCTATGACCGTATCTGTGTGAACCCCGCTTTTCAGATGGGCGAGACGATGCAGGAACACGGTTTGACGGGTAAGCAAACATTCCAGAACCCCCGTCAGGACGGAGTGCAGGAGTTTATCGTGACGAAGGCATTAGTAAAAGAGTATCGGGCGATGACGGAGCATAACTTCTCACAGGTGACAGCCGACGAGCAACATCGTGTGTTCGGACTCTTTGGCGACAACGATGAGGTGGTGCATACCTATGATTTGTTCTTGGAACACTATCCGCAGGCCATCCACTTTCATGGGGAACACCGGTTGAACGAAAAGGTGTTGTTGCATGATCTCATTCCTGTCATCCGATGGATTGACGACTGTCAGGAAGGGCGCGAACGTCCTACTGTATTCATCGACTTCGCCACGATGCACGACAGCTATATGAAACCAGTATCCAGTCTTCGCAAGGCATACGAGTTCCTGATTGAGAACTACAACGTTTATATTGTGGCACCAGCGCCGTCGGCACAGCCAGAGACGATGTTGCAGACGATGACGTGGGTGGAGGAATATATCAATGTACCCGCATGGAATCGGGTCATCTTCACCAATAGCAAGCAACAGTTGTATGGGGAGTATTTGTTAAAAGCCCCCTCCAACCTCCCCCTTGAGGGAGAGACTATTTCCCCTTCCGATGATTTTGTGGGAACAGAACTGGTATTTGGGAAGGATGAACTGAAGACGTTTGAGGATGTCATCACGTTTTTTGAACGAATGGGAGGACAGTAGTAATGGTTAATGGTTAATGGTTAAGGGTTATTGGGTAATTGATGATGGAATCAAACCATATCGCAGAAGACTTGTTTGATCGCATCCTGGAGATGCTGACAGACAAAGATTTGCAGCCGGCAGTCGTGAACAAGATGATGCACGAAACGCTGGTGCTGGTTTGTCATGAGGGTACGCGAGGAACCAACCAGAGCTATGGCAACCTGTTTTCGCAGGTGGACTATCTGTGCCGGAAGCATCAGGTCAAACCCGATGAAACCGTTGAGATACAACGTATGAGGCGCCATTCTAACCGTGTGCAGCCGCTGACGGAAGACGAACGGAAATATGATGCACGCGCCTTGGCATTGCTGGTGTCGGCGGTGATGAGCAAAGATATCCCTTCGGCCTTGCGCGTGTTGCTGCCCAGTCATCCGATGACAATCGGACAGCAGACGTTGCCTCCTGATATCGGTTGTCTGCGGTGTATCGTCCGAGAATGGGATGAGCGTGATGTGCGAGTCACTGTTGACCATGAGGATGGTCCTGATATCCTGACCGTACGCTATGGAGAAGAGTATAACGGTATCGACCTGCGCTACCTGAAAACCGTCTTCCGTGAAGGGATGCAGTTGAATGTGCTTGATGCACGTATGGACGAAGGGGTGCTAGTACCTCGATTGATCATTGTGGAACCCGATTTCCTGGTTGACATCAGCACGATAGCATCTTGTTTCAAGGAGTATGGTCATCATCCGTTGTCGCTGCTAATGGCACAGATGGACAAACGCGCCAACAGTCAGGCTATCCTGCTGGGTCGTTTTGCGGGTGCTGCCCTGGATGATATCATCAACCACACGGATGTGACGCTGTCGTCGGTGTTGCAAAACGACTTCAAGAAGAACGCATTGGAATATGCGGTATGTAACGATTTTCAGGAAGACAGTTTCAAGATTAGTGCAGAGCAACAGATTGCCAATCTCAAAGAGACCGTTGTCGAGTTGCTGAAAGCATACGACCGTGAGGCGATGATCTTAGAACCGTCCTTCGTCTGTGAGAAATTAGGTCTGCAAGGACGTGTTGACTTGATGACGACCGATTTCCGTTTGCTGGTCGAGCAGAAATCTGGCAAAAACATGTATTTGGAGTTTGACAGGAACAACCAACATGGCAGCAAACAGTTGGAGACCCATTATGTGCAGCTGTTGCTGTATTATGGCATCCTACGTTATAACTTCCATGTGAACCGCAGCAAAACCGATATTCGTCTGTTGTATTCCCGCTATCCTGCCAGTCAGGGACTGATGGTGGTCAGCTATTACCAGCGGCTCTTCGATGAGGCGATTTGCCTGCGCAACCAATGGGTGGCTACACAGTTCTGGATAGCTAAGAATGGTTTTGCACCCGTTTTACCCCATTTCATCGAACAGACCCTGAATGTCAATCAGCTTAACACCACGTTCTATCAGCGATACCTGCAACCCCAGATACAAGGTATCGTCAACCCGTTACAAGAGCGGACCGCATTGGAGAAAGCCTATTTCTCCCGTATGCTCACCTTCGTGATGAAAGAACAAATCATGTCGAAGGTAGGTGCACAAGAAGGTATCGGCAGTTCCGATGCCTATCTGTGGAATATGCCGCTCACAGAGAAGAAGGAAACGGGTAATATCTATACCGATTTGCGCATCATCCGCAAAGAAGCATCAGCCGGCGAGGGCACCGGCTACGATACGCTGACCCTGCAGGTGCCTCCTCAGGGTGATGACTTCCTGCCGAATTTCCGAAGGGGCGATATGGTCTATCTCTATGCCTATCCTGCTGACGAGGAACCCGATGTGCGCAAGCATATATTATATAAAGGTACGTTGACGGAGATCCGAACCGATCAGCTCGTCATCCACCTGTCTGACAGCCAACAAAACCCTACGATACTTAACGTTAACGATAACCTTAACCATAACGTTAACGATAACTATCGTCCATCACCCACCACCCTGTTTTACGCCCTCGAACACAGTGGAACAGGTAGCGCCTCCTCATTGATAGGTTCGTTGCATCGGCTGATGACTGCCTCACAAAGCAAGCGCGATCTGCTGTTGGGCTTGCGTGAGCCGCAAAGAGACGATGCAGCTGTTTTGTCGAAAACGTACCATCCCGACTACGACGAGATTGTGCTTCAGGCTAAACAGGCACAAGACTACTACCTCCTTGTCGGTCCTCCAGGAACAGGTAAGACGAGTATGGCCCTGCGGTTCCTGGTAGAGGAACACCTCACTGCCGATGGTGCCTTGTTGTTGATGGCCTATACCAATCGTGCAGTCGATGAAATCTGCAGTATGCTGATGGATGCCGGTATCGACTTTATCCGTATAGCCAACCGATATAGTACTGACAAACGCTTCCACCCCTATCTGATGGAGGCCGTGGTAGAGGCTTGTCCCAAAAGGAAAGCTATCCAACGGCGGTTGCTCGAAGCCCGTGTGGTAGTGGGCACCACCTCGATGTTGCTGTCGCGCTCCTATTTGTTCCAGTTTAAACCGTTCTCACTGGCGATTGTCGATGAGGCGAGTCAGATTTTGGAACCTCACCTGATGGGACTGTTGTGTGAAGTGACGAAATTTATTTTGATCGGCGACCATAAACAGTTGCCGGCTGTTGTCCAGCAAGATGCTGAAGAGTCGGCGGTGCATGATGAAAGTCTGCTGAATATCGAACTCGACAACTGTCGTAATTCCCTGTTTGAGCGACTGATACGGATTGAACGAAAAGCAAACAGACAGTCGTTTGTGGGTATCTTGCGCAAACAAGGACGTATGCACCCCGATGTGGCTGCCTTCCCCAGTCGCGAGTTCTACCAGGCCGAACAGCTGGAACCCGTACCCTTAGCCCATCAGTTGGATACGGGGCTACCTTATCATTTACCGTCAACAGACGCCATCGACGACTTCTTGAAAAGCCGGCGGGTTTTGTTCTTCCCCTCACGGGTGACGGGAAGAACCACCAGCGACAAGGTGAATGCAGACGAGGCACACATTGTGGTTGATCTGTTGCGGCGCATCTATCGGTTCTATGGCGACCGCTTCGATGCCACGAAGACGATGGGTGTCATAGTGCCCTATCGCAACCAGATAGCGATGATCCGTCAACATCTGGAGCTTCTGCAGATTCCTGAACTGGAAGAAATCTCCATCGATACCATCGAACGCTATCAGGGGTCGCAACGCGACATCATCATCTATTCGTTTACAATTTGCAACCGCTACCAGCTCGATTTCCTCACCAACAACAGTTTCGAGGAGAACGGACACGTCATCGACCGTAAACTGAATGTTGCACTGACGCGAGCCAGGTTGCAAATGATCATGACGGGACATCTTTCAACCTTACGACAAAATGCTATTTTCAGGAAAATGATAGAGGAAATAGAGGAAAAGGGTGGGATATGGACATAAAAAAAGGACTACCGCTGTAGTCCAACCTTTGTTAACCTTAAATCTAATACTATGAAAAACACGTTGCAAAGGTACAGGGTTTTCTGTTTTTTTGCAAGTGTTTTCACCTTTTTTATTTTAATTTCATCAATTTCTTGATTTAAATCAAGTAAATAATATCAATGGCTCAGTCCTTCCGCAAGGAATTCCAGGAATTTACTGATGTCTTCATTGTAGCTGTAGGGCTTGGTCAGCGGTTTTCCCTGTGGGCTGACAGGCACGTAGAACGGTTGTGTTAGATGACCGAACTTGTACTGCTCCAAGTATGCCCATTTGTCGCCGACCGTTCTCAAGGTGCGTTTCTCACCATTGTCGTTGACCTCGACAGGTGTTGCCAGCGGTCGCTTGTCATCCACATACAGCGAAACAAGTATGTAGTCGTTGTTCAGACGGTCGGCTACAGCAGGGTCGGTCCATACGGCAGCTTCCATCTTGCGGCAGTTCACACATCCGAAACCCGTGAAGTCGAGTAGTACGGGCTTCCCTTCGCGAGCAGCGGCAGCCATTCCTTCTTCGTAGTCAGTATAGCGGGCCGTCACCTCCTGATGATACAGGTTGAAATCCTGTGTACTCATCGGTGGTGCAAAAGCCGATACTGCCTTGCAGGGAGCACCCCATAGCCCTGGTATCATATAGAATGAGAAGGCGATAGACACCAGTCCTAATAGGATACAGGCTACTGGCATGGGCTTGGGAGCCGAAGCGGTGTTGGGCATATCGCTGGGGAATTTATAGACACCGATTAAATAGAGTCCTAACAGTAGGAAGATGGCAATCCATAGCGACAGGAACACTTCACGGTCGAGGAGTCCCCATCCGTAGGCGAGGTCGGCCACAGAAAAGAATTTCAGTGCGAATGCCAGTTCGATGAACCCCAATGTCACCTTGATGATGTTCATCCATGCGCCCGACTTCGGTGCTTGTTTCAGCCAAGCGGGGAAGAGGGCGAAGAGTGTAAAGGGTAATGCCAATGCGATGGCAAATCCCAACATACCGATGATGGGTGCACCCAAGTTGGCTGTTGATACGGTCTGTACCAACAGCAGTCCCACGATGGGAGCCGTGCAGGAGAACGACACTAACGCCAATGTGAATGCCATCAGGAAGATAGACAGCAGTCCACTGGTTTTGTTTGCTTTGCTGTCAACGGAGTTGGTCCATTTGGAAGGTAGTGTCAGTTCGAACCATCCGAAGAACGAACAAGCAAAGACGATGAGCAGGAGGAAGAAGAAAATGTTAAAGACGGCGTTTGTGGCAAGGTTGTTGAGTGTCTCTGGGCCGAACAGTCCTGCAACGAGGATGCCTAATGTCAGATAGATGACGATGATAGAGATGCCGTAGGTGATGGCATCGCGGATGCCTCGCCGTTTGTTGTCCGAGCGTTTGAGGAAGAAGCTGACCGTCATCGGGATAATCGGCCACACGCAAGGGGTGAACAGTGCCAGCAGTCCGCCGACAAATCCCATGATAAAGATGTATAGCCATGATGAGTTGGTAGTGTCTTCACCTTCGTCGAAGGCTTTCAACTCGTTGATAACGGGTGTCCAGAGGTCGCTGTCGGTATCCATCAAGGTCGTGTCGGCTGTCAGCGTGTCGCTAACTGCAAACAGTTCGTTGTTTGTAGCAACGGTGTCCTGTTTGTCTTCAACCTTTTCGGGTGTCTGGGGTTCCTCTTTGGCTTTTTCTGTGGTAGCAGCCGCCTTATCTGGTGCTCCCTTTCCCGTATAGTCGAATTCCACACGCATGGGAGGCATACATTCCTGGTCGTTGCAGGCGCCGTATTTCAGGAATCCCTTCACGTGATAGACAGGAGCGGTGATTTGGTATTTTTGTACGAACTGCACCTGATTCTCGAAATAGCGCACTTTCATATTGAATACCGGGTCGTTTTTCTCGATCTCGTGGCCGATAGCGCGTAGGCCTCCAATAGGCTGCAATCCTTCCACCGTTTCCGTTTTCAAAACCGCAGAGATGGGACCGCCAGCGCCTAAGTTCGTGGAATAGACATGCCAGCCGGCATTGATTTTACCTGAAAAGACCACCTCTAATTCTGTTGGCGACGTCTGTCGCTCCTGTGCTGTGAAAGTAACGGGTTTCTGTGCCGTCGCTGTTGCTGTAAGCAGACAGAGGAAGTACGATAAAATGAGATTCCTTATTTTCATATCCATGTTCGTCTGGTTATAACTGTTTCTGTATGTAATCAGGGTGCAAAATTAGAAATAAAAACCGAATTGACCTTTTTTATTCTTTAAAATTTTGCGAAATAAAAAAGAATAATTATCTTTGCAACGGAAAATATAAAAAGGTAAGAAAGGGATACAGGGTTCCGACGCATGGAGACGTCGGGATTCTTTTCTTTTTTGTATCTTGTTAACTTGATAATTTGTAAACTTGTAAATTTGTAAATATCATGGCTTACATGTCACAAGAGGGCTACGACAAACTGGTAGCCGAACTACAGCGTTTAGAAGCAGTGGAGCGTCCGAAAGCATCGGCAGCCATTGCAGAAGCCCGCGACAAGGGCGACTTGAGTGAGAATTCGGAGTATGATGCAGCAAAAGAGGCGCAGGCTCACCTGGAAGATAAAATCAACCGTATGAAACTGACGATTGCTGAGGCAAAGATTGTCGATGTCTCGCGTTTGAATAGTGAGGCGGTACAGATTATGTCGAAGGTAGAGATGACCAATCTGGCTAACAAGGCAAAGATGGCCTACACGATAGTCAGCGAGAGTGAGGCCAACCTCAAAGAAGGGAAGATTGCCATTACGACACCGATAGCACAGGGCTTATTAAATAAAAAGGTAGGTGACGAGGTGGAAATTAAAATTCCTCGCGGCACCATCAAACTCCGTATTGATAAGATTTCATTAGGATAAATATCGTATAAGTTTTCTGGAGTTAAATAGGAAGTTATAGGCTTTCGGCCTAGGGAGTTATGCGCTACGCGCAGGACGGAAGTTTCACCAGTTGAAAAATCTATTGTCCATTTTAACTCCCACTTTAACTCCCTAAATTTGATTTAAATATGGATATATTCAGTAAGATCGCAGCTGGCGAAATTCCCAGCTACAAGTGTGCAGAAGACGAGCAGTTCTATGCTTTCCTCGACATCAACCCGTTGGCAAAAGGTCATACATTGGTGATCCCTCGTCGCGAGGTAGATTATATCTTCGATATGGATGATGATGAAATAGCTGCCTTCCAGGTGTTTGCCAAGAAAGTGGCTGTGGCATTGAAGAAAGCGTTCCCCTGTAAGAAGGTGGCACAAGTGGTATTGGGCTTAGAGGTTCCTCACGCCCATATTCATCTGATTCCGATGAATTCAGAAGCTGATGTCGATTTCCGCAAAGAAAAACTCTCCCTTTCTCAGGAAGAGTTTCAGGAGATTGCGCAAAAAATCTTTTCTGCCTTCCAGGGGGAGTAAAAGAAAGAGAAACTAGTGGGCTAGAGAAACTAGTGGGCTAGAGAAACTAGTAAGAACTAGTAAGACTAGCAAAACTAGCCCTATTCGCATCATATAATCTAAAAAAAATCAAACAAAATAGCCATGCCTTCGGAAAACACAAAAGGAGAGGGCTTACCGAAAGTGCTGCTCAACGAGGTACAATACCAAGACCTCCATTTCTACCAGAAATCGGAGGTGTTGTATGCCTTGACCTTTCATTTCACTCGACGTTTCCTTCCTGCCAGTGGTGACCGCACTGTTGATCAGATGGTACAGGCGGCGCGGTCTGGCAAGCAGAATATCGTGGAGGGGCTTGCAGATGGTGTAACGTCTACGGAATTGCAGTTGAAGTTGTTGAATGTTGCTCGCGCCTCATTAAAAGAACTTCGTGCCGATTATGAGGACTATCTGCGTACCCGTCATTTGCCTATTTGGAATCGAAGTCATCCCCGCTATTACAGTATGCTTAACTTCTGTAGTGAACGTAATCAAATAAGTGATTATGAACCATTCTTCACCCGATGGAACGATGAGGAGCAATGCAACATAGCCCTTACGTTGCTCCACATGACAGATAAAATGATGAAAACCTATATGACGGGACTTGAACAACAGTTTGTGACGCAAGGTGGTATCAAGGAACGCATGCATGCTGCCCGCACGGGTTACCGTAAGGGCATAGACGAAGAACTCCAACGGCTGCGGATAGAGAACCAAGACCTGCAGCGCTTGCGGGAAGAGAACAAGCGCTTGCGTCAGCAGATTCCGATTCTTGAGCAGCGTATTGAGTCAATGGAATGTGAGAAACGTCACCTTCAGGTGCTTTTGACACAGGAGCGTGACAAAGTCAGATAAACTCTTCCCCTTTTTTCATTTGCACCTCGTTCAGGTATTTGCGGACGAGGGCTGACGAATCGCCTTTCTTGCAGATGAACAGCACATTGTCTTTCTCTGCAACGATAAAGCCGTCGAGACCAGAGATGACACCCAATCGTCCTTTCGGCAATTTGATGATGTTGTTCCTTGAATCTTCAATCATCACGTCAGAGTCGATGACCACATTGTCGTCATTGCT
>CADCPZ010000183.1 GCA_902803475.1 uncultured Prevotellaceae bacterium | reverse complement strand
TCAGGGTCAACAGCAGTTATCTGCCCACACAGATTAAGATGCGTCAAGGCTCTCATTGGTCAACCATCAAGATTTCCAACTTCAAGGCAAAGAACCTAAGCGATGCTACATTTGTGTTTAATGCCAAAGATTATCCGTCGGCTGAAATGGTTGACCTAAGATAAAGGTCCCTCCAAACCTCAGAGGCAAGGAGCAAGGAGCAAAGTGTGTCTTACGGTTCACCCGTGAGCAAAGAATCAAGGAGCAATGAATTGGCAAATATTCAAACTGATTTACAGGCACAGCAAACTGTCAGAGAAAAGAAGTGCAGCCTTTGAGCAGAACAAAGCTGCACGCTATGTTATCTATGGCTTGGGGATTTTTATGATTCTCTATTTGATTTTCATTGCCGTAATGCTGGCACTCATAGCCAACGAAAGCCGAAGGATAACAGGTGTAGAACTGATCAGCGGAATCCTGCCGTTCATCCTTGCATTTGACTTCTTGACTCGTTTTGCGGTACAACAGACACCCTCGCAGTTAGTAAAACCCTATCTTCTGCTGCCCATTCCCCGTCATACCAGTATCGACTGCTATCTGGTCAGTTCTATGTTGAGCAACGGCAATTTGATATGGCTTGCGCTCTACATTCCCTATTCCATCATGTCTATTCTGCCTCATCAAGGCATCTGGATCACATTGGCATTCCTATTGGCGATGTGGCTGATTGAAGTCATCAACAGTCAATGGTATCTGCTCGTACGAAGTCTGATAAACATCAGCTATGCATGGTGGCTGTTGCCGTTAGCGGTTTATGGAATGATTGCCATTCCCATGTTTACGGGCAAACATATTGGTCTTGAACATTTCTTCAATTTCTATGCCGAGCATATCCTCACCTCTTGGGCATTTATCGGCATTCCATTGGTGATGTTGGCATTCTTTATGATAAACCGAAAGGTACAATACATTGCCACCTGGCAGGAAAGTACCGGAGAGAACACTGAGAAAACCACGTTGAACGCCCGTTTGTCATTCCTCGACAAATATGGCGAAATCGGACAATACATACGTATTGAACTGCGTAGTATTTTCCGTTGCAAGAACATCCGTAAATCCGTTATATCTGCCATTATCCTGGTGGTTATCTTTGCATTGCTGCTCAGTTTCACCAGCATATACGACAATCCGTTCTTCATTAGCTTCTGGCTAATCTACTGTTACGTTATCTTCGGTGCGATGATTCTCTCCAAAGTGATGTGTTACGAAGGGAATTACATTGACTGTCTAATGGTACATCACAACAATATCTTCCATCTGCTACGGGCCAAATATTTCCTCTATGGCAGTTTCCTACTTGTGACATTCATTTTGTTGATACCAACCGTATTCACTCATAAATGTACTGTTTTCGCGCTCGTTGCTTATGGTTTGTTTACGGCTGGACCGCTTCACATTCTATTGCTTCAGATGGCGGTATATAACAAACAAACAATGCCGCTGAACACGAAGTTCATCGGCAAAGGTTCGATGGAGAATAACTGGATGCAGATTGTGATACAATTGTTCGTGTTCTTCGTTCCTATTTTCTTCATCCGCTTGATACACTTGTTCTTCAGCGATGTTGTTGTCTATAGCATATTATCGGCAATCGGACTTGCTTTCATCATCACAAACGAATTTTGGATTGGCAACATCTACCGCCGTATGATGCTCCGCCGCTATACCAACATGGAAGGATTAAGAGCTTCAAGAGATTAAAAATACAAGAATTTCTACTATTACATATAACAAAAAGGCAACCTTCATAGTTGCCTTTTGTTGTTACATATAATCGACTTTGATGACTATCACACGAATATTCTGATCTTTCTTTTTGGTCTGAACCTTCGCGATATGCCAGTCTGACGGGAAGAAGATGACGAAACGACCGGGCGTGGAGTCAAAGAAATGGGTTTTGTCTTTCCGGTAGTCGTAACGGATGACGTCTTTTTGGGCATCGTAAGCACAATTGGCTGTACTGGTAGCATGATCTAACAAAGCGAAGCCCTCGGTGCCCTTTACGACATATTGGAAGTCGATGTGCTTGTAGTGGCTCTCCGTACGGCGCTTTTCCAACGGCTGGTTCTCGCTGTCTTCGACGCTTGCCACGAGGTTGGTACCCTCGATGGGATGTTTGCCCTTTGGAATAGTCAGCAGGTCGGTTTTAGCAAGCCATTGGAACAGGGCTGACCATTGATCGGGATTACGGTGAACCTGGTCATAGAACTCCTGCAGATTTACCGTCTTATCGGGACTGGCTTTTTGGAATCCATGTCGCCATGTGCCTTGCACCACCCACTCTTTCACTTTCTTTTTCGAGATACCAGCACGCATATATTTAGGCTGACCATACTGTGCATGAGCCTGGAAAGCTAAAGTGAACAAAACGATTATTGATACCAATATCCTTTTCATGTCATCTATTCTTATGTTGTAAATACCAATTGTGAACGAAGAAGTTATAGAACACCAAGTTGAAGACAACAAGTGCAAGCGATAGCCACAAAATAGTATGAATATCTGATTGTAGCAAACCATATCCTACATAGAGTCCGACGCTAATTCCCAACTCCCATGCGAGGAAATAAGTACTCTGCGAAGTGCCACGCTGACAATGGTCAGCCAGTTTGATAAAAAACATCTGGAAACGGCTACCGATGATGCCGATTCCAAAACCGATAAAGACGGGCGCAATAAAATCTACGACAGGCATTTCGCGTGTCAACATCAGTAGCACCGCAGCACCAATCATAATCAAACCGGTGATGGTTTCGCTCTTCAATTCAGCATTGATAAAAGCAAAACGTTCTGCCACTAATGCGAAAAGAAATCCCAACATCAACAGACCGTAGAACCGTTCATCACCGATAGCCGACAACAATAGTCCTACGATTGTGGTCATCAGCATCAAGTTGAGGAACAGCCATGCTCCTTGCGGAAGGAAGAATCGGTCCAAAGTGATGCGTCGCATGGTATCGTCGGGTGCACGGAAGGGAAATTTTACGAAATGAATCAGTAGTAATGCCAAGATAGCAACGGCCCCAGCAACCAGTAACGTTACACCAAATCCGATATACTGATTGATGAGTAACGCCAATACAGGTCCCAACGAAAGAGCAAAACGAGAAAACCATGTGGCTGCATAATCGGCTTCGGTACGCTGTGCAGACTCACACATCTCGTTGATTAACGTACTCAGCAGAATAATTTGCGCCAAGCCGTAGAAGGCTCCCTGCATAAAACGCACTAGCACATGAACGGGCAGCGGAAGCATCATCGTATCGGGAGCGTCAAGGTAGTATAGTACGGCTATGGTTCCAATGACTCCGATAATTGCAAGTTCGCAAACATGGTTTCGACGGTAACGCTGAATCAAATACGATATAAAACAACCGAATGCAAAGACACCTAAGCCAAAGATACCCATCGACAATCCAACACCCATCGGCGAGTTCCCTTCAGACATCATCTGTATGGGGATGATGGGCAGCAACATATATACAGATATCGCCAATAGCATATTAGCTATGGACAGCGACCAAAAGCCACGATGCCATAGTTTCATGTGTACTGGGGTGTTCTGTGTATCCATCTTGATTATCGTTTAATAACTTTCCGATTCGTTCGGGAATGAGGAATCTTTCACCGCACGCACATAGTCGCCCACGCCGTCGGTAATCGCTTCGCCTATTTGTGCGAAATAGCGCAGGAACTTGGGTTTGAACCCAACTGTCATACCCATCGCATCGGCAGATACCAATACCTGTCCGTCGGTGCCGTTGCCAGCTCCGATGCCAATTGTCGGGCACGATACCATCTTCGTCACCTTTGCTGCCAACGCAGCAGGAACTTTCTCCAAGACGATGGCAAAACACCCGGCTTTGTCAAGTGCTTGAGCATCGCTGATGAGTTTGTTGGCTTCTGCCTCTTCCGTAGCCCGCAATCCAAATCCGCCAAACTGGTGAACGCTTTGTGGTGTCAGACCGAGGTGACCACATACGGGAATGCCTGCCTGTATGAGTCCTTTGATGGTGTCGAGAATCTCTACGCCACCTTCCAGTTTCAGGGCATCCACCCCACTCTCTTTCATGAGGCGGCATGCGTTACGCAAGGCATCTTCTCGTGATATTTGATAGCTTCCGAACGGCATATCGCAAATAACTAGCGCTCTTTTTACCGCATTAGTTACGCAACGGGCATGATAGATCATTTGATCCATCGTAATCGGAAGCGTGGTTGTATTTCCGATTATCACGTTCGATGCGGAGTCTCCTATGAGAACGCTGTCCACGCCAGCTGCATCCATGATGCTTGCCATCGTGTAGTCGTAACCCGTCAGCATGGCAATCTTCTCGCCCTGCTGCTTCATTTCCTGAAATTTTTTTGTTGTAATCTTCTTGTTGTCTTTAATTAAATATCCTGCCATCTTTTTATCTTGAGTTTATTATTTTATGTATTGAGAAAGAATTGGATCATGAAAATCCTTCACTACCACATCTGCGTAAGGAGCAATGGATTCTGGGCTATTGGTCGTGGCAAGTCCTATCACAAATGCGCCCGATGCCCGTCCGCTTTTCAATCCGTTGAAACTATCTTCAAAAACGATACAGTCCTCTGGTTTGACACCGAAGCGATGGGCTCCTTTGATGTAGCAATCAGGAGAAGGCTTACTCTCATCGAAATCCTCGGAAGTGAGGATGGCATCGAAAATAGACTTGAACTCAGGATGCTGACGATAAACACTCTCCATTTTCTGCTTGTTTGAGCTTGTCACCACAGCAGTCTTCACACCCTGTTCACGTAATATATGAACAAATGACTCGAAGCCCGCCACATAGTCAAATTGCATCTGTGCCTCAAAATCATTCAGACGCTGCGTGATGGCAGGCTGTTCACCTGCCAACGCTCCGCAAAAACACTGGTCATAAATTTCTACCAGCGTCTGTCCTTTAATGCGATGTTCCAATCCTGGCTTGTCAGGATGGTAGCGCCGACACTCGTTACCCCAGAACAAAGTGTACTGAGGCTCGGTATCGAACACAACTCCGTCTAAATCAAAAAGTGCAGCTTTTATCATATCAGTGTAAATGCCACATCCATCATGTGTGTGAAGGTGTTCTGGCGCTCTTCAGCTGTTGTCACCTCACCCGTAAGGATATGGTCGGAAATAGTCAGAATGGTCAAAGCGCGCTTGCCTGCACGGGCTGCGTTCATATAGAGCGCCGCAGCTTCCATTTCTACCGACAGCACACCCATCTTGATCCATCTGTCTGTATGTGGGTTGTCGTGATAGAACATATCCGACGACAGCACGTTGCCCACCTTATAATTATATCCAAACTTGTCGCAAGCATCAGAAGCTTTGCGCAACAGGTCAAAATCGGCAATAGGTGCATACGTGCCCGGCAGTTCATATTGAGCACCGTAATTCGAATTTGTGCAGGCTCCCATAGCCAAACACAAGTCGCCCACATGCAGGTCTTCGCGGATAGAACCTGCCGAACCCACGCGGATAATCGTATCAACATCATAGAAGTTGAACAGTTCATAGGTATATATACCGATAGATGCTATACCCATTCCGTGTCCCATTACACTCACGCGTTTGCCTTGATAGGTACCTGTGAAGCCAAGCATACCGCGTACGTTATTAAACTGAACAGGATTTTCCAGGAAACGCTCTGCCATCAGCTTAGCTCTCAGGGGGTCGCCTGCCATAATCACTGTCTTTGCAATCTCTCCGTACTCTGCCCCGATATGTGGGGTCGGAGTCAGTTTTTTCTTTTCTTCTGCCATGGTATTACGTTTTAAATATTCTTTATTCGCTTGCAAAGGTACGATTAACTAAGCGGAAAACCAAATTTTTGACAAGTGAAAGCTAATAAAATACTATTTTTAATCGTTGAGTCGTGCGAAAATTGTTCAAAGAGAAAAAATAAATTGCAAAGTCAGCCTTACATTCCGTTGACATAAACATGAAAAAATCGAAAAAAGACTTGAATGGTGAAAGATTACTCTAAACTTTTTTGTATCTTTGCATTCGATTTACTAGGATCTGATAAGATGCCTAATCGTAACAAGATAACATTCACACTAAAAAGATACAATTATGAAAATCAATGAATTTAATTTTGCCGGAAAGAAGGCAATCGTACGTGTTGACTTCAACGTACCCCTGGATGAGAATGGTAAGATTACTGATGACACCCGTATTCGTGGTGCTTTGCCTACACTGAAAAAAATCCTCAACGAGGGTGGTGCGCTCATTATCATGTCGCACATGGGCAAGCCGAAGGGCAAGGTTAATATGAAAATGTCGTTAGGACAAATCGTCGATGCTGTCAGCGCAGCACTTGGTGTACCTGTTCAGTTTGCTCCTGACTGTGCAAAAGCAAAAGAACAAGCTGACGCGCTGAAGCCAGGTGAGGTATTGTTGCTGGAAAACCTTCGCTTCTATCCTGAAGAAGAAGGAAAACCCGTAGGAATCGACAAGGAAGACCCTGGATACAAGCAGGCAAAAGCCGACATGAAAGCAAGCCAGAAAGAATTTGCGAAGACTTTGGCCAGCTATGCTGACTGCTACGTGATGGATGCATTTGGCACCGCTCACCGCGAGCATGCTTCTACTGCAGTCATCGACCAGTTCTTCACAAAGGAAAATCGCATGTTGGGTCTGCTGATGGAGAAAGAAGTAAATGCTGTTGATGCCGTTTTGGGTAACATCAAACGTCCGTTTGTTGCCATCATGGGTGGTTCAAAGGTTTCTTCTAAGATTGGCATCATCGAGAACCTGCTAGGTAAAGTTGACAAATTGATTCTCTGTGGTGGTATGACCTATACGTTTGCCAAAGCTCACAACGGTGAGATTGGTGAATCTATTGTTGAGCTTGACAAACTGGATGTTGCACTCGGCGTAGAGGAACTAGCAAAGAAGAATGGCGTAGAGTTGGTTCTTGGAACTGATTGTACTGCTACCAACGGACTGGACTTCGGCACGATGACCGTGAAGGCAGGTGCTGAGATTATCAATTGTCCTTCAAATAAAGTTCCTGCCGGTTTCGAAGGTGTTGACGCTGGTCCTGAGAGCCAGAAAGCTTTCAAAGAAGCAATCAAAGGAGCCAAGACGATTTTATGGAACGGTCCTGCTGGTGTCTTCGAATGCGATACATTTACTCCAGGAAGCCGTGCCATCGGTGATGCTATTGCTGAGGCTACCGCAAATGGTGCATTCTCACTGATTGGTGGTGGTGACTCTGTGGCATGTGTAAACAAGTTTGGTTTGGCCGACAAGGTTAGCTATATCTCTACTGGCGGTGGTGCACTGCTCGAAGCTATCGAAGGTAAAGTGCTCCCAGGTGTAGCTGCTATCGAGGCATAAGAGAACCCTTCCATCCTCCCCTCGGGGAGGGAAATGAAGTTCTTTCCTAAAGGGAATAAAAAAGGGATTTGCAATGCAAATCCCCTTTTTTTTATTGATTATTTATTTGTCAATACTCATCGTCATCGCCACTTTCGTCGGCAACATCAAGACCTAAATCTTCCGGATCAGCATCGAAAGTTGTACGATAACTCTCTTCGGTCAGCTTATCCTCATCGTATTCGTCTTCATCTTCATCCAACTCATTGTAGTGGTCATCGATTTCCGGAAGCTCCTCGTCATTCTCATCGTCATCGTATGAATTGTTCATGAGTTCATCATCGTCATCTTCTTCGATTTTGAAGTGTGGTTTCTCTGCCTCAGGTTTCTCCTTGGCGAAGATTGCTTCAACCCAAGTGCCTTTCGGGATTTCCAACACTTCGAATCCGTCTGCAATCTTCTTGTCGTACATGCTGCCCTTTTTCTTCAATCGGTCTTGTGGAAGAGTCGTCGTGCTGATATCGAAACCACTTTCAATGATATCCCGGATACTTTGGGAAATACTTTCCCAGCCACCACCAAAGTTTCGTTCCAGCACTTCAATCAGTTTGACTGCGGAAATATGATGAATATTCTCATAAGTCAGGTCTGTGATGCGGAGAATAGGCTTTTTCTTCACAGCCCATTTTATTTTCAAATCATCGTCAACACGAACCTGTGCCACTTTGAAATCACGTGCCTGATACTTCTTGATAACCTCTGGTTTATCGACCTTTACTTCTTCCAGTTCGAAAGCTGTTTTAACGATATCAAGGAAACGACGGGTGTTTTCTTTTGCATCAGCATCTTTGACGACAGACTCCCAAATACGGAAGACATCGTTTTCCTGTAAATCCCATACGTTGCTCTTATTCAACGTTTTCAGCGTTATTGCTTTCTTATTATTTACTGCCATATTTGTTTTTGAATATCAGATATGCTGCAAAAGTATATACTTTACTCTGAATGCGCAAATTTTTCTTCTATAAATTTCTTTTTTATTTTCATTCTCTTCGCTTAATCAAAAATTTGCACTATCTTTGCCAAAGATAAAAACAAAGAAGATGAGTGAACCATTAGCAGAGAGAATGCGACCACGTTCTCTGGATGATTATATTGGTCAGAAACATTTGGTCGGTGAGGGAGCTGTCCTGCGCAAAATGATTGAGTCAGGACATATTGCCTCGTTTATTCTATGGGGCCCCCCAGGCGTAGGTAAGACTACATTGGCACAGATTATCGCCCACAAACTGGAAGTGCCGTTTTACACGCTGAGTGCTGTAACGAGCGGTGTCAAGGATGTGCGCGACGTTATTGAACGTGCCCGTAGTGGGAAATTTTTCTCATCGGCATCACCTATTTTATTTATAGACGAAATACACCGTTTCTCGAAATCACAACAGGACTCATTGCTGGGAGCGGTGGAAAAAGGAATTGTCACCCTTATCGGGGCGACAACGGAAAACCCTTCGTTTGAGGTCATCCGCCCCTTATTGTCACGTTGTCAACTTTATGTATTGAAACCGCTGGAAGAAGACGACCTCTTACAACTTTTGGAAAGAGCAATAACCCAAGATGTGGTATTGTCGAAAAAAAATATCGAATTGAAAGAAAAAGGGGCGATGATTCGTTATGGAGCAGGCGATGCACGCAAACTGTTGAACATCTTGGAACTGGTCGTAGAATCTGCAGACGGCGATCATATCATCATCACCGATGAAATGGTTGTCAACTGTCTGCAACAGAACCCACTGGCATACGACAAAGACGGTGAAATGCATTACGATATTATCTCTGCTTTCATCAAGAGTATTCGTGGAAGCGACCCCGATGCAGCCCTTTACTGGATGGCACGTATGATTGAGGGGGGAGAACAGCCGGAATTTATCGCACGCCGACTGGTCATCAGTGCTGCAGAAGATATCGGATTAGCCAATCCCAATGCCCTGCTGTTGGCAAATGCAGCCTTTGATGCCGTCATGAAAATTGGATGGCCAGAAGGTCGAATCCCACTGGCTGAGTGTGCTGTCTATCTGGCTACAAGTCCAAAGAGTAACTCAGCCTATTTAGGTATCGATGCAGCCCTTGCGGAAGTACGTAACAGCGGAAACTTACCTGTACCTCTTCATCTTCGTAACGCTCCCACAAAGATGATGAAAAGTTTAGGCTACAGTGACGGCTATCGTTATCCGCACGACTATCCTGGACATTTCACAGAACAACAATACCTACCCGATCAACTGCAGGACACACGTTTCTGGTTCGGTCAGCACAGCGCTGCCGAAGAAAAACTCAACAACTGGATGAAGACGTGTTGGGGAGAGAAGAAATCACAATAACTTCACATGCATGATATAGATATCGTTCCAGATTTCCATATCGACACCCACGGAAACATCAGGCTTGCGAAACTCCAGCACATTCGTGTATTTTTCGCTCTGCCGAAGCTCGAAACCTGCGCGTCGCAATTGTGTGGCATAGCGGCGGTAGATTTGTTTGTGCCAAAAGATGATGTCACATGATTTATGTTCACCACCGAAATGGTCGATAACAGCCATCGCCTTCATATCCTTTTTCTTGAAAACACGATAAAGAGGCGACTTTGTCCTGTCGTATTCCAAATTAGCAGCGATGTGATACCCCCACAACTGTACGGAATCGGCCTCGGTAATAAATTTTGTGGCACGCTTTCTCTCAAACTGGTATTTCTTAAACGGAGGAATGCCTCCCCTACCCGATGTCTTGGTGCGTTCGTATTGCAACAACTCTGTTGCCGACAGGGGAACCCCGTTGGCAAAGTCTTGTGCTAACACCGCAAAGGCTCCAGCACACCATAACACAACTGCTATCACAATACTTTTCACGATGCCGAGATTTTATATATTAACCCCGATTCGCGTGATTTATTGTATTTCAGGAAAATCACTTCATGGTATAGCTACTGGGGACTTTGAAGTTATTCTCGTCAACCGACGACGGCTGTTCTATCGACGTAGCCTCATAGATCACGGTGCCGCTCTTCGACTTCGACTTTTTCTTCAGCACAATACCATTCCAGATATAATATTCTTCGTTGTTGCCTGTATATACCGTACACGTCTTGCCGGCAATGGTCGCCGTACCCTTCTTCGTGAGGTTCAGCTTCTTATTCTTCGCGTCAGTCATCGTCAGGAAGTTTTTGCTGTTGCCAGCTTTCTTTGTGACGGTCTTGTTCTTTTCGTCCACACTATACTGCGTACTGCCCCTCTGAATGGTCAGCGTACGGGTGGAGGCGCCATCCATCTTGAGCGTCTGACGCTCCAGATGTCCGTAATCATCAAACGTACGAACCATCGTGCCTTGCTTGTTGCCAACCGCATATTTGTACTTGATGACGCCCGTCTTCACCTGATAGCGCTTGTCTGTCGAGGTAGTCGTACTTCCTGAGTTCTTCTTTTTGTTGTTGTCGGTATTCTTATTGGTTGAAGTAGTTGTTGTGGTCGTCGTGGTTGTGACGGGAACATCCTTGATGTGCGATTCCGAGATGTTGTATTTCTTGGCACAGGCAGCCACATCGAATTTCTTCGCTTCCATCTTTCCTGTGTTGCTGACAGTAACAACCTGTCCGGGCTTCATGGTGTATTTCTTCTTGGTCTTGGTACTGGTTACATCGATAGAACCGTCCAAGAGGTACACACGTGATGTCTTGCCGTCATCTACTGCCACATAGATGGTGCCGTTGATGTCCAGCACACAGTTGGTCATCTGTATCTGCTGCTTACGCTCCACCTTGACCAGATTCTCACCGATAAGCTTGCCTTTCAACACGCGCCAGCGGTCACGGCCATCAACCTTTCCGACAAAGAGAATCTTTGAATTCTCTTCTACCCTCAGCATGTTGATGTTGTCTTCTGTTCCGATAATCAATTCATGATCAAGCGAATAGATTCCATCACCGGGATAGATAGGCGTGTTCAGACAACACTGTCCGAATCGTTTTGTTGACAGTTGGCTGCATCCTATCCGTCCCGAACCACCTACCACTTGTGCTCCAGTGGCGTCTGTAGAGAGGAACGTATAAAGGCTGGCTTGTTTCTTACAGGTCGCACAGAAGTTGTCGGATGCCACGTCATCCCATTTGATTCCAGTATTGGATGTTGTCGAAGTGGTGGTCTTCTGGGTCGTTCCGCTTGATTCAACATCCCAGGTCACGTCACACTCGTATCCCAAAAAGCTGGCTTTCATTTTTACCGTACTAACCCCCTTCGGAATCGTATAGCTCTTGGTGATGCCCGTCGGGTTGCTCAGCTTCTCGTATGCCTTTTCCACATAATTACCCTTTTCATCACGTCCTGTGGCTAACAGGACCAATGTCATCGGATATTTCTGGGTATCATAATCGCCTCCGTTATGACCGTTGAACGCTGCGCTGACGGTAGTGCCTTCTGTCACATCAAGGTCAACGAAATGAACCATACTGTTATACTCGGCGCGATGCTCCGTGACTTTTCCTCCCCTGACCGTATAGCTCAGATAGCTTGTCGATCTCTTGTCACTCTTGTCTTTTTTCTGAACCTTGCCGCTCGCAGCCTTGGCACCGCTCTCTGCCACAGCTTTCGGCTCACTGATTTCCTTGACCACCGTCCATTCTGTTTCCACATGGAAAATGGTACGCTGGGTATTGTATTTCATGTCAACGGAAATCATTTTTGCACCCTGAGGAACAGTGAAGGAAACCGATTTCGTGCCATCCGCATTCTTCTCCCTGACGTTCAGCAGCTTCATGTCCTTTCCTTGGGAATCCTTGCAGTAGAATTCCATTTCAAGTTCTTCCTTCTCGCCATCCATCCAATAATGCTTCGGTTTGCTCTTGGGACCGGCTACCTTCGTGCAAGAAGCGCTGAAAGTGGCACCTTCTTTCACTTCTCCCTCAATGGTAACCAACATATCCCTGTTCAGCAAACTGCCGATATACGGCTTTTCCTTCTTCGTTACCACACCTCCTGACAGGGTATACTTCATCTTTGAACCCCAACGCTCCATCGTTCCCGTCTGAGCGTTCATGCTTACTGAGCACAACAGTAGCGCTATCAGCATCCATATTCTTGTGATTGTCTTCGTCATTTCTATAGATTGTCTAGTGTTTATAATGTATTCTTTCTATTTGGTACAAAGGTACAAAAAATAATTGATAAAACAAAGCATACCCTATTTTTCTAAGAAAAATATTGTGATTTTTCCACTTTCCTTACATTATACCTACGATAAAGCCTGCGTCAGGTTCGTGAGCTGAAATTTCAGCCCACGTCCGTACCGAAGCGTTGCAGCGTTGCAGTTGTTGCAGTTGTTTTTAGGCTTACACATACCTTAAAAAGTGTTCTATATCTATATATAATATATAAATATATTATATATAGATATAGACCTTAATTTTGAGGATTTGATTAACCATAATCTAACTGCAACAACTGCAACGCTGCAACGCTTTCGGCAAAATATTTTTACGTTTATAATTTATCAGAAAAAGCAAAAGAGAAGAGAACCAAAAACAGACGGATGTGTAAGAATCTCAAAATGAGCGACTTAAAAACAAATTCGAAATACATCGGAACGCGTGATTGAACCAATGGTTTCGACAAACAAAAGCATAGCTTTCGGACAACAAAACGTGACCTTTTGAGCAGCAAAACCATAGCTTTTAAAACATAAAACGCAGCCTTTTAAAACAACAATGAAATATATTTACACGAAAAGCGGTTCGGTTGCAAAATCTACAGCCAAGCATAGGTTAAAACATAGTCTTGATGGATGCGATAGAACACTTTTGTGACGGAAACCAATCCATTTTTGGACTCGTTTTCTACATGAAAAAAGTCGGATTGAGGCTGCAAATCCACGATTTTCATCTGCTGAAACGTTAAATCCTGCTCTGAATAGAGCTTATAAATAGCCTCTTTTGCACACCAATGGAGCAGCAAATCAATAGTATTCTCAGCCTGTTCGTCTGGTCGCAGGAAGCGGTCGGCGATACGCTTGACACGCTCGCTAACGTATTCGATATCGATGCCCACCTCATGGTTCTTAGAAAGCAATACGGCTGCATAACCCTTCGTATGACTGATACTTATGTGCCAGCCGTCCAACACGGGCTTACCACTTTCCTCGTGTGTGATTTCCACCGCATCACCGCCTGTCATCGCCGTCAACAACTGTTGCACGGCCCGTTGCTCGTTCTTGCGAGGAGAAAGAGCATTATCGACGTCTATCTGCCACAATCCCAGTAGCACATCGTCAGCAATATGTTCTACGGAAACCAACATTACGCATTATTCACCACCACTTTCACCCTACTGATGCGGCGCTCGTCAAGAGCAAGAATCTCGAAAGTGAAATGATGGAACTCCATTTTCTCGTGAATGCTGGGGAAGTCACCCTTCAGCTCTAACAACAATCCGGCAAGGGTATCGGCATCGCCTGCCACTTCATCAAATTCCTCATCGTCGGCACCGATGATGCGACAGAAATCGGTGAGCAAAGTCTTACCCTCAAAGATATACGTATTGTAGTTGATTTTAGAATAGTTTTTCTCTTCATCATCGTACTCATCATTGATTTCACCCACAATCTCTTCGAGAATATCTTCCAGCGTTACCAAACCGCTGGTTCCACCAAATTCATCAACAACAATAGCGATGTGAACTTTGTTTTCTTGGAACTCACGCAACAAGTCGTCAATTTTCTTTGTCTCTGGAACGAAATACGGATGACGAATCAAACTCTGCCAACGGAATGTTGCCGGTTTAGAAAGATGCGGCAGTAAATCTTTAATATACAGCACACCACGAATGTTGTCGTCATTGACCTGATAGACGGGAATACGGGAATAGTTGTTCTCGACAATACATTGCAAAACTTCGGTATAGCTGCAAGTGATATCTAATGCAACGATGTCCTTTCGTGATGTCATCACCTCCTTTGCCGTTTCGTCTCCAAAGCGGATAATACCTTGCAACATGCTTTGTTCGTCTTTCAAATCTTCTTTGTCTGTCAGTTCCAAAGCCTGCTCCAAATCATCAACACTCAACTGACGATTCTCTTTCTGCACCACCTTCTCTGCCAATTCGCTGCTACTCAACAGAATATTCTCTATCGGCCAAAACAACTTGCGTGCAATGAGAATACCGCCAACAGCCCTTCGGCAAAAAGCCAATGAATTCTGACGAGTATATACTTTTGGCATAATTTCACCAAAAAGCAGCAGTATGAATGTCAACAAAACCGTGGTGATCAGTATCTCCAACCAAGGTTCTGTAAAGTGAACCAAACTATTGATTACATAATTACACAACATAATAATTGTAACATTGACGAAATTGTTGGTAATCAATATGGTTGCAAGTGTACGCTCACTATCTTCCCGTAGCATTTGAATGTGCTTGTCTGCAGGATTCTTCTCTGGATCAAGTTCATTCAAATCATTGGGTGACAAATTGAAAAAGGCAATTTCAGAACCACTGGCATAGCCCGATAGAAAAAGCAGTATAGCAGCCAGTACGGCTGCTATAACTACACCCGTCGAAAGCGAATAGAATTCGACGGCATTATGGATGTTTAAAAATAAATCTGGTATTTCCATTTAGAACGGAATCTCTTGATCGTCATCGTCCGACACAGAGGCTGTATTTCCTGTAGGCTGTTGCCCTATAGGTTCAGAAACCAGCGAACCTTGGTTTGATTGTGTCGAACGTGGAGAAAGCATCTCCATATTATCTACATAAATTTCTGTTATAAAACGCTGAATGCCTTTCTTGTCGTCATAAGAACGACCACGAATACGACCTTCAACATAAAGTTTATCACCTTTATGCACGTATTTCTCCACCACTTTGGCAAGTCCTTTGTAGAACACAAGGTTGTGCCAATCAGTTTGGTCTGGTACCTGTGTGCCATTCTGGAGTGTATAACCACGCTCGGTTGTAGCCAGTCTCACCTGCGCCACACATTGGTCTTGGTCGTAATAATGAATGTCTGGTTCTTTACCGACATTTCCAATCAGCATTGCTTTATTCATATCATCTCCTTTCTTTGATATTCTCAAACTCCCATCTTCTCCATAAAGAGAAAACGAGGGGTTCCTACTTCCACATTCCCAAATACTTGAACTTGAAGTTCTTTCCTTTAGCTGAAGGAAACTGACTGCGGGAATCAACCCTTTCGCGCAAGTGTTCCACCATTCGATTATAACAATCGATACCGGAATTAGCCTTGCACTGTACAACGAAACGGGTATCACGATATTCGCATTTACCTGTAGTCGGTATCATCACAACACGTTTGAAATCCAACGATCCTTCATACCAGCCAGGATTTTCCATATTCAGATTTTGAATAACAGGACTCTCACGACGCTCATCAACTTCACCTGCAGGACGAACAGCCTTCTTCTGCTTGAAATCAAGCATCGTTTCTGCCTCAGTCTTGATAATGATAAAATAAACATGTGGACGCACCTTGTATCTTTTCGGATAGCGCACATCACTTTCTGCATAATGACGAATATCCTCTGCAAGCGCAGCATCCAAGTTTATCTCAGATAAAGAAGCAAGAAAATCCAATGCATCATCGACATTATGAACTAATGTCTCATTTTCGAAATATCTTAAATATAGGTTCATGTAACAATGAATGTTTTTCTATAAAAAATTAATGCCTACTTAGAATGTGAGGGAAGCTCTTAAACAAAAGAGCGGAAAACGGGACTCGGACCCGCGACCCCAACCTTGGCAAGGTTGTGCTCTACCAACTGAGCTATTTCCGCTTATTTCTTCGAAATAATCGGGTTTCTTGGCGGCGCCTCAGCATAAAACCAGTTTTCTGCGTTCGGCTTGCACAAGAAATCCGCCGTTTCTTTCAGAAGTTCAATAAATAATAATGTGAAGAGGAGGAGACTCGAACTCCCACGTCGCAATTGACACTACCCCCTCAAAGTAGCGCGTCTACCAATTCCGCCACCT
>CADCPZ010000182.1 GCA_902803475.1 uncultured Prevotellaceae bacterium | reverse complement strand
TGAACACGGCGTACCTGTATTGATTGACGGCGCACAGAGTACGCCACATTTCAAAGTCGATGTACAGGAGTTGGATTGCGACTTCTTTGCTTTCAGTGGCCATAAGATGTATGGTCCTACGGGTATTGGCGTACTCTACGGCAAGGAAGAATGGCTCGACCGCATGCCACCTTATCAAGGTGGAGGTGAGATGATTGAAAGTGTGACCTTTGAGAAAACGGTCTTCGAGCGTCTGCCGTTTAAGTTTGAGGCAGGAACACCTGACTATATCGCAACGCATGGTTTGGAAACAGCCATCAACTACATCCAGTCGATAGGCTTTGAGCATATCGAAGCACATGAGCGAGCACTCACCCGTTATTGCATCGAACAGTTGCAAACGATTCCAGAACTGATGGTTTATGGGCCAAACGACATGACCCCACCCCAACCCTCCCAAGGGGAGGGGGGATATCCTAAACGACTAAACGACCAAACACCCAAACGACCAAACGGCCAAACACCTAAACGACCAAACGACCAAACACCCAAACAACTAATAAGAGATGCAGTCGTAAGTTTTAATGTTGGTGCCATCCACCATTTGGATATGGGTACGCTGCTTGATCGACTGGGTATAGCCGTCCGTACAGGTCACCACTGTGCACAACCGCTGATGGACCGTTTGGGTATTGCTGGCACCGTGCGTGCTTCATTTGCCTTGTATAACACGAAAGAAGAGGTCGATGTGTTGGTCGCTGGTGTGAAGCGTGTTTCTCAAATGTTTTAATTCCCCTCCTAAGTTAGGAGGGGTTAGAGGAGGTCTGAACAAAGGAAGAATATGTTGCTGAATCATTATTACGAGAACAAGATAGAAGCTGGTTGTGATGAGGCTGGACGTGGTTGTTTGGCTGGCAGCGTCTATGCGGCAGCCGTTATCTTGCCGAAAGACTACCAGAACGAGACACTCAACGACTCCAAGCAGTTGTCTGAGAAGAAACGGTACCTGCTGCGTGAACAAATCGAACGCGATGCCGTTGCGTGGGCGGTAGGTGTTGTTACACCAGAGGAGATCGATCAAATCAATATCCTCAATGCCTCTATCCTTGCGATGCATCGTGCCCTTGACCAGCTGACCGTTCGTCCTGAAGCCATCATCGTTGACGGCAACCGTTTCAAACCCTATTGTCCTCAACCCTCAACCCTCAACCCTCAACCAAGTTCCTCCCCTAAACAGGGGAGGCTAGGAGGGGTCTTCCTTCCCCATACCTGTATCGTGAAAGGTGATGGGAAGTATCTTTCTATTGCAGCTGCCAGCATTCTGGCAAAGACCTATCGTGATGACTATATGAACCGTCTGGCTGAGGAATATCCCCAGTACGACTGGCTCAGCAACAAGGGCTATCCCACCAAGAAACATCGTGCTGCCATCCGCGAATTTGGTCTTACTCCTTACCATCGGAAGAGTTTCAACCTCTTGGGCGACGGACAGTTGGAGATTCCGTTCTAAGCACCCTCTTTGCTGAACATTTCAACATGTTTTTTAAAAAATCACCTTCACCTTCACTTTTCTTTTATAATAACCTGATTTAAAGTGAGTTAACTGAGTGAAGGTGAACACGTTCACCTTCACTCCACCTTCACTTTTCCTTCACTTCACCTTCACTTCAATTCACTTCCCCCTACCTTTACGATAGTTTCTCTCCTCTCCGAACGACCAATCCGGGCCGGATTGGTTTTCAATAGGGTACATTTTATCGACCAAAAGCATCGCTTTTACAAACCAATCCGGGCCGGATTGGTCATCATGGCAGCCCCTCTCCTCAACCAGACAATAACGCAAGCGGGTAGAGTGAAGGTGAGGTGAAGGTGAATGTGTTCACATTCACTCGTATAACGTTCAGTATAACAGGATATTACACGTAAAAAGTGAAGGTGAAGGTAAAAATTCAAAAAGTTGAGTGAAATGAAACTTGAAAAGATGAAAATTAAGTTGTTTGCGTCAGCAATTGACAATAGGTTCTGATAGCATGGTGGATTTCGCTGATGCAGATGTATTCGTCGGCACTATGGGAACGGGCAGAGTCGCCAGGACCGAGTTTGAACGATGGGAACGGCATCAAAGCCTGGTCGCTGAGGGTAGGCGAGCCAAAGGGTGTCATACCTAATTCGACGCATCGGCGAATGAGCGGATGGTCTAAGCCGATATGAGAAGAATGCAAACGGAACGAGCGTGCTTGCACTTCACTATTTACATGATGGCGGATGATGTCGAAGACCTCCTCGTTGGTGTAACATTCGTTGGTGCGCACGTCAACGGTGATGAGGCATTCGTCAGGAACAACATTGTGCTGGGTGCCTGCCTGGATAACGGTTGCCTGCATCTGTGTAGCTCCTAAGAACGGACTCACTCGCTCAAACTGATAATGGCGCAGCCACTCCAGGTCGTCGAGTGCTTCATAGATGGCATTGACGCCTTCGTTGCGAGCAGCATGACCTGATTTGCCGTGTGCCGTGATGTCGAGCACCATCAACCCCTTTTCTGCTACAGCAGGCTGCATACCCGTCGGTTCGCCAACGATGGCCACATCGATTTGGGGCAACAGGGGAAGTGCTTTGACGATGCCGTCTTTGCCTGAAACTTCTTCTTCGCAGGAAGCGAGATAGATAAGGTTGAAGGCTGAGGGCTGAGGGTTGAGGGCTGAGGGTTGGGAGGTTAAGATGCGGAAGACTTGCAGCAGACTGACCAAGCCGCCGCCACAGTCGTTGGCACCTAATCCATAGAGGCTGTCGCCTTCGATGACGGGTGAATGGGGGTTGCGTGTCCATGAGGCAACGGGCCGTACCGTATCGATATGGGCATTGAGCAGTATTGTGGGACGGTCTGCCTGGAAATCCGGACAGACAACCCAAACGTTGTTTCCTTCACGATGCGGCTCAAAACCATAGTTGCGAATGGTATTCTCCAACTCGTCAGCAGCCAGTTTCTCATCGCGGCTGACAGACGGAATGGCAATCAGTCTTTTCAGGAGGCTCACGGCCTCAGTGGTGTATGCTTGCAGCGTCATAATAGGTGTGATAGATGGTGCAAAAATACGAAATCATAATTTAATTACCAAATTATTTCGTAATTTGATGATAATTCCGTACTTTTGCAGTATTCAAAAAAATGATTGGCTTATGCAAACAAGATGTCACCTTTCCGTGCTGATTCATGAACAGGCGAAGAAATACGGTTCCCGTCCGGCATTGACCTTCCGCCATTTTGGTAGTAAGAAATGGAGTAGTGTATCGTGGAACCAGTTCTCTGTACGCGTAAAGCAGGTTTCCAATGCTTTGCTCAATATGGGCCTGAAACCGCAGGAGTCTATTGCCGTTTTCTCCCAGAACTGCATCCAGTATCTGTACACAGATTTTGGAGCCTATGGTGTGCGAGTCATATCCATTCCTTTCTACGCTACCAGCTCAGAGCAGCAGATTCAGTACATGATTCATGATGCTGGCGTAAAGGTGCTGTTTGTTGGCGAACAGGAGCAGTATGACAAGGCCCACCGCATTTTCCCGTTGTGTCCGACGCTCGACCGCATCGTCGTCTATGATCCGAGTGTACGTATCAGCACGCATGATCCGAATGCCATCTATTTTGAAGACTTCCTGAAATTGGGACAGGGCAATGCTGAGGAGGTTGCCGATGCTTCTGATCTGGAGCGCATCGAGGCCAATCTGCCAAGACAGTCGGAGGTGGAAGAACTGTGGGAGCAAGCCAATGAGGATGACTTGTGTAATATTCTCTATACGAGTGGTACTACAGGCGACTCAAAGGGTGTGATGCTTACCTACGGACAGTATCATGCAGCGATGATCGCCAACGACAAGTATGTGCCAGTAGGAGAGAACGACCGTGTCATCAACTTCCTGCCATTTACCCATATCTTCGAACGCGGATGGGCTTATCTGGCATTGACGAAAGGTGCACAGCTCATCATCAACACCAATCCGCGTGAGATTCAGGAGGCGATGCGAGAGACACATCCTACCTGTATGTCGTCTGTTCCCCGTTTCTGGGAGAAGGTCTATGTGGCTGTCAAGGCGAAGATTGAAGATGCTGGAGGCATTCAGCGGAAACTGTTTGAGCGTGCATTGGCTGTCGGCAAGAAATACAATATCGAATACCTGAGCCGAGGCAAGCGTCCGCCAATCTATCTGGCAGCAGAATACACCTTATTTAATAAGAGTATCCTGTCACTGGTGCGCAAGCAGTTAGGACTGGAGCAGGCTCACTTCTTCCCAACGGCTGGTGCTACGGTGTCCCCAGAGGTAGAGGAGTTTGTACATGCCATCGGTCTGAATATGATTGTGGGCTACGGACTCACAGAGAGTCTGGCTACCGTTAGCTGCGACCGCTTGGGACAACCCTATACTATCGGTTCCGTTGGTCGTCCGCTCGATGACGTAGAGGTGAAGATTGGTGAGAACGATGAGATCTTGTTGCGAGGAAAGACCATTACGAAAGGCTATTACCACCGTGAGGCTCTCAATGCAGAAGCTTTCGACAAAGATGGTTTCTTCCATACGGGTGATGCCGGCTATCTGAAGAATGGAGAACTGTTCCTCAAGGAGCGTATCAAAGATTTGTTCAAAACCTCGAACGGAAAGTATATTGCGCCACAGGCTTTGGAGTCGAAATTACTGGTTGACCGTTTTGTGGAGCAGATTGCGGTTATCGCCGATGAACGTAAGTTCGTGTCTGCGCTGATTGTGCCCGAATATCAAGTATTGGAAGAGTATGCCCGTAAACATGATATCGCTTTCAACAACCGTGAGGAACTTTGTAAAGACGAGCGCATCATGAAGATGATGGCCGACCGCATCGATACGCTCCAGCAGCAGATGGCCAGCTATGAGAAGATCAAACGCTTCACCTTGATGCCCCACCATTTCTCGATGGAGAATGGTGAACTGACGAACACGCTGAAGCTGAGACGCAACGTGATCATCAAGAACTACAAGAATTTGATTGACGAGATGTATGTAGAGGAGTAAGGAGAGAAGGAGTAAGGAGTAAAGAAATAAGGAGTGTAAAGTGATAACACAAGATCAACTGAAGGATGTATTGGAGCGGGCAGAAGCTCTGTACCGTTACCTCGACATAGATAAGAAAAAGGTGGAGTTCGAAGAAGAACAACTCCGCACTCAAGCCCCAGACTTCTGGGACGACCCTGCGCGTGCACAGGCGCAAATGAAAAAGGTGAAGTCTATCGAGAAATGGCTCACCGGCTATCAGGATGTGCGCATGTTTGCTGATGAACTGCAGTTGGCTTTCGACTTCTATCACGATGAGATGGTGACAGAAGAGGAGGTGGATGCCGACTATGAGAAGGCCATCAAAGCGATTGAAGACCTCGAACTGAAGAATATGCTTCGTCAGGAAGAAGACCCGATGGATGCTGTGTTGAAAATCAATTCTGGCGCAGGTGGTACAGAGAGTCAGGATTGGGCCTCGATGCTCATGCGAATGTATATGCGGTGGGCAGAGGCACATGGATATAAGGTCACCATCAGCAACCTGCAGGATGGTGATGAAGCAGGTATCAAGACGGTGACGATGGAGATAGAAGGAGGCGAATTTGCCTATGGATACTTGAAGAGCGAAAATGGTGTCCACCGTTTGGTGCGTGTCAGTCCGTTCAATGCACAGGGAAAGCGAATGACGTCCTTTGCCAGCGTGTTTGTCACACCGTTGGTGGATGACACGATAGAGGTGTTTGTCGATCCTGCCAAACTGTCGTGGGATACCTTCCGAAGCAGTGGAGCAGGCGGTCAGAACGTCAACAAGGTGGAATCGGGAGTGCGCCTGCGCTATTGGTACACCGATCCTGATACGGGGGAGGAAGAGGAAATCCTCATTGAGAATACGGAAACACGCGACCAGCCGAAGAACAAGGAGAAGGCGTTGCTGCTGTTGAAGTCACAACTCTACGATCGTGCCATGAAGAAACGCATGGAGGCGCAGGCGAAGATTGAAGCCGGCAAGAAAAAGATAGAGTGGGGAAGTCAAATCCGCTCGTATGTCTTCGACGACCGGCGTGTGAAAGACCATCGTACCAATTATCAGACATCAGATGTTGATGGAGTCATGGACGGTAAACTCGACGGCTTCATCAAATCCTATCTGATGATGTTTGGAGGAGAAGAGTAATCATTAAAATTTTAATATCATGAGTAAAAAAGGAAATGTAAAGCGAGTAGCTTATCAGAAGAAACAAGAGGAACAAGGCCGTAAGGTTGTCAATTGGATTTTCGGCGTGCTGGTCGTGCTGGCCATTATCTTCGCCGTATGGACCATCTTGATCATGAGCTGATGAGCGGAATGGAAATTGAGCGCAAGTATCTGGTTCACAAACAAAAAAACTGGAAGGAACTTGCCGTCAGCAGCAGCCATATACAGCAAGGATATATGGCTGCTGTCAATACTGTTCGCATTCGTATCCGCGATGAGAAAGCTTTCCTCACCATTAAGGGAAAGAGTGTCAACGGAGGATTGTCGCGTTATGAGTTTGAAAAGGAAATATCTACCGATGAGGCATTGCAGCTGCTGAAACTCTGTGAGCCGCCCATCATCGATAAATACCGTTACCTGATTCCTTTTGAGGGACACACCTTTGAGGTTGACGAATTCTTAGGTGCCAACGACGGATTGGTGATGGCGGAAGTGGAACTTGAAGACGAAAGGGAAGAGATCGCTTTGCCGGATTTCATTGGTTTGGAAGTAACGGGTGATGCCCGTTTCTACAACCGCAATATGCGTAGAAATCCGTTTAGCGCTTGGCGCGACACCTTACCAGAAGAATACCGATAAGAAAGGCGACGGTGCTGCCTATGGCATCTGCGAAGAAATCGAGCCATTCTCCACTTCGGCAACCGCCAGTACAGTAGGCTTGTACCAGTTCCAGGAGTCCTCCCATCAATACAGGCATCAGCCAAGCGTAGCAGAAGAACTGTCTGGTGGATGTTTGTTTGTTTTTGACCAACTCATACCTCACACACATCGTCAGAACGAAATACATCACCATGTGTGTCCATTTGTCTGACATACTCACATGACTGAGCGGTGTTTCTGGAATAGGAATGACACATAAGATCCAGATTGCTACAATCAGCAGGCTGCTCAGCGGGTATTTTTTAATGATTTTGATTAGAAATTTCATGTTTAACCCGTTATTTTGATGCAAATATAAATATTATTTTATACTTTTGCAAAGTTTTGTAAGTATAATGTGGTAAAATAGATATGTCACATCCGGAAAGAGCAAGTTTTGGAAGCAAGTTGGGTATCATCCTCGCTACGGCAGGCGGTGCTGTGGGATTGGGAAATGTATGGCGTTTTCCCTATATGGCAGGTGAAAACGGTGGTGCAGCGTTTATCCTGATTTATATCGCTTGTGTGGTTGTGATTGGTCTGCCCTGTATGATCAGTGAGTTTATTATCGGAAGGCATGCTGCATCAAATTCGGCACGTGCCTATACAAAACTGTCGAATGGTACCGCTTGGAAGTATATCGGTTATATGGGTCTGCTCACAGGATTCCTAATTACCAGTTATTACTCTGTTGTTTCAGGCTGGTGTCTGCAGTATATGGCAGAGTCAGCGATTGACGGTCTGCATGGAAGCCCTGATTATTTCAAGAACTATTTTGCAGAATTCTCTACCAACCCGTGGAAACCGATCGTATGGGCAGTACTCTTCCTGTTGATTACCCATTTCGTGATTATCCGCGGGGTAAGAAACGGTATCGAACGGGCATCGAAAATCCTGATGCCTACCTTATTTATATTATTGCTGGTGATTGTGACGGCTTCCTGCCTGTTGCCGAATGCTGAAAAGGGTGTCGCGTTCTTGCTGAACCCCGACTTCTCAAAAGTCAATTCGGACGTGTTTCTTGGCGCCTTGGGACAGTCGTTCTATTCTATGAGTATCGGTATGGGCTGTATCTGCACCTATGCTTCCTATTTCTCGCGACAAACCAACCTTACAGGTAGTGCCATACAGATTGGCGTCATCGATACGCTTGTGGCTATTCTCGCAGGACTCATGATATTCCCTGCCGCATTCTCCGTTGGCGTGAGCCCAGATAGTGGTCCTTCGCTGATATTCATTACGCTGCCAAACGTTTTTGAAGAGGCTTTCTCTGGGATGGCTGTCGTAGGGTATATTATCTCACTGGCATTCTATGCACTATTGTCGTTGGCAGCATTGACATCGTTGATCTCCCTGCATGAGGTCAGCACGGCTTTCTTCCAGGAGGAAATGCATATCTCTCGCAACAAAGCGGCAACGATTGTTACGGTGACGTGTTCTGTCATCGGCGCCTTCTGTTCGCTGTCGTTGGGCGACTGGGAATTCCTGTCGGTAGGGTCGATGAATCTGTTCTCGTTGTTCGACTTTATCACAGGACAGATTTTCCTGCCGTTGGGTGGATTCTTCACGTGTCTTTTCTTAGGATGGTATGTGCCCAAACAGTTGGTAAAAGACGAGTTTACCAATTGGGGAACACTGAAGAATCGTTTGTTTGGCATATTCCTGTTCCTTATTCGATTTGTCTGCCCGATAGCTATTCTGGCTATTTTCCTGCACCAGCTGGGCGTGTTTTAAGGTTGGTGGTTGAAGGTTAAAACATCACATAGGGTTTCAGGCGTTCGATGACATACGGTGGAAAATCGTTCAGCAAACTCAGCTGGTCTAAACTTTGTATGTTTCCTTTCAGGCGCCTGTAGTCGATGATGGCGCGTGCCTGATAGTAGTTGAGATATGGATGCTGCCTCAATTGACTCAATGTCAGCTCGTTGAGATTCATACGCTCAGGATGCGGATTGCTGACAATGAAATATGCAAGTGCATCTTCTGGAAATCCTTCTATCTCACGCAGTTGTTCTACAGCCACATAACCTCCTAATTTCTTACCATAGGCCACAATCATTCGTGCCCAGCCGCTACCGATTCCAGGAACCTTCTTCAGGGCGGTGGTATCCGCTGTATTCAATACGATATGTTCACCAGGATGCAGTTTGATGGGATAAAGCAAGGTGTCGCGGTCGTAATTGTCGTAAGCAATACGGCCACCCGTAATGGCGGTAGCAGGACGGTAGTCGCCGCTAATGCGGATATAGGGTTCCAGCGACTGGTATTGCTCCACCGTCATTCCATATAGTCTGCTGAAGTCTTCTGCATGACGATAGACGCCGCCCTTAGAGCGATATTTATAGATGTTGCGAATCTGCCAGGGAGCAAATCCCAGTCTTGCCAGTTGTGCACTATCGGCGGTGTTGGGGTCAAATGGGAATCGTTCTACGGTTCTGCCGTCCAGTTGCTGATAGCTTACCTTTGTTCCGTTGGCGGTCCTGAATGATGGTGTCTGTACGATTGATGTGGAATCTGCTGTCGTCATCTTTGTGGTCATCTGTTGTTGGTCGAGCAGAAACGCTCCTCCTATCCCTAATAAGGCAACGATGATGAGAAAGACATATACCTTCCTGTCGTTTGCTCCGATAAAGAAAAGATTTCTAAAAAAGTTCATAAGGTTCACTTGGTGAATGACACGAATAGATTATATGATGTTGCAAATGTAGGAAAAATCTCAATGCCAACCAAATATAATACAAAAAAAGAGACGTGAACAACGTCTCTTTTTCCTGTCGGGATGAGGCGACTCGAACGCCCGACCCCTACGTCCCGAACGTAGTGCGCTACCAACTGCGCTACATCCCGATTGC
>CADCPZ010000181.1 GCA_902803475.1 uncultured Prevotellaceae bacterium | reverse complement strand
CCAGGCACAGAACTCGACTGGTTCCCAAAGTGGAAGGAAACACGTATGAAGTGGCATCAGGCATTAGGCTTCGGTGCAGAGAACTACCGTTTCCACGATCACGAAAAACTGGCTCACTATGCCAATGCCGCTACCGACATCGAGTTCCGTATGCCGTTTGGTTTCAAAGAGGTGGAAGGCATCCACAGCCGTACCAACTTCGACCTGTCGCAGCACGAGAAATACAGCGGAAAGAGCATCAAGTACTTCGACCCGCAGAGCGGCGAGAGCTACACACCGTATGTCATCGAGACCAGTATCGGTGTCGATCGTATGTTCCTCTCCATCATGTGCCACAGCTATCAGGAAGAGAAACTGGAGAATGGCGAAACACGCGTCGTACTGAAGTTGCCAGAGGCATTGGCACCTGTGAAGTGCGCCGTACTGCCGTTGGTCAAGAAAGACGGTCTGCCAGAAAAGGCACGCGAGATTGTCAACGACCTGCGTTTCCACTTCAACACCCACTACGAGGAGAAAGACTCTATCGGCAAGCGCTATCGCCGTCAGGATGCCATCGGTACACCGTATTGTGTAACCGTTGACCACGACACCCTGAACGACAACATGGTAACGCTGCGTCATCGCGATACGATGGAGCAGCGCCGTGTGCCCATCAGCGAATTGCGCAACATCATCGAAGACAAAGTCAGCATCACCAGTCTGTTGAAGAAATTATAAGCATGAACATCTCCTATCTATATAATAAGGTGAGAAGAATGGCAATCGTACTGCCATTCTTCCTCCTCGTTTCATGTCCGCTGCTCACCTCCTGCTCAGAGGAAGACGACACCGTTGAGGAGTATGTAGATTGGCAAAAAAAGAACGATACGTATTTCACTGAAATCTACAACACCGCCAAGCAGAAGATTGCTGCCGGCGACACCTCGTGGAAGATTTTCCGTTCATGGGCACTGGTTCCTGACGCAGCAACCAAACCCACCGACTTCATCGTGGTACACGTATTGGAAGAAGGCACAGGCAGCGGTTGCCCGATGTTTTCCGATTATACACGCGTACACTATAGCGGTCGTCTGTTGCCGTCAACAAGCTATCCCGAAGGATACGTCTTCGACTCCTCATGGAACGGTAGCTATAACGCACAATCGTCGAAACCATCCGACCTGTCTGTCAATGGTACCATTACCGGTTGGGCAACAGCCCTGATGCAGATGCATATCGGCGACCATTGGGAGGTGTATATTCCCTACACATTAGGATATGGCACCACAAACACGAATTTAACAACTGGTGTCATCAACATTCCTGCCTACTCTACCCTGATTTTCGACATCAGACTCATAGCCTATTGGCGTGCCGACGGTGAGGTGCCGGAAATGAAATAAGAACACATGTTCACATCGGCGAAGAGCGATTACCTTCTTTCCAAGATTCGTGACGGCATCAGCATGACTGGTGGCGAGAAGCTCAACCTCATCTGGCTGTTGAGCATTCCCTCCATCCTGGCGCAGATGACCAATGTGGTAATGTTCCTCATCGATCAGGCAATGGTGGGCAGCTTGGGAGCCGAAGCACCCGCTTCTATCGGACTGGTAGAATCCACCATCTGGCTCTTTGGCGGTCTGTCGAGTGCTTTCTCGCTGGGCTTCTCCGTGCAAGCGTCTCATTTCATCGGTGCCAACGATTTCGTCAAAGCCAGACAAGTAGTGCGTCACGGTATCGTCTGTTGTCTGGCTTTCAGTTTGACGATGATGACCGTCGCTGCCCTGATATCGCGTTCCCTCCCCGTTTGGTTGGGTGGAGGCGATGATATCATCGATGATGCAGGCACCTATTTCATGATTTTTGCGTTCAGCATCCCCCTGATGCAGATGAACAACCTCTCGGCGGCGATGCTGAAATGCGAAGGCAAAATGCGCATCTCCAGCGCCTTGAGCGTATCCCTCTGTGCGTTGGATATGCTTTTCAACTTCCTTTTCATCTTTCCCTCCAGACACATCACCCTGTTGGGTACCGAATGGTATATACCAGGATTAGGACTCGGCGTCACAGGTGCTGCCTTGGGCACCACGTTGGCTTTCGCTATCGTGATGCTGATACAGTGCTGGTTTGCCTTTTACCATTCAGAAGTATTAGGTGTCATCCGACTGAAAACGAAAATGGTTTTCCAGGCATCATATATCCGTAATGCCATGAAAATCAGCATCCCCATTGCCTGTCAGTCTGTACTGATGAGTGGTGCCCAGATTGTCAGCACCATGATTGTGGCTCCGTTAGGCAACTTTGCGATAGCTGCCCACACCTTTGCCATCACTGCCGAGAGTCTTTGTTATATGCCAGGCTATGGCATCGGTGAAGCAGCCACCACGCTGGTAGGTCAAAGTGTTGGAGCCGTCCGTCGCGACCTGTGCCGCAGCTTTGCCAACATGGCCGTTATCACAGGTATGATCGTGATGACACTCATGGGTATCATCATGTATATCGCAGCCCCCAATCTCATGGCGGTGATGACACCCGTAGAAGCCATTCGCTCGCTGGGTACCGACTGTCTGCGCATCGAGGCCTTTGCAGAACCGATGTTTGCAGCTAGCATCGTAGCCTATCAGGTGTTTGTTGGTGCCGGCGACACGTTGAAGCCAGCCGTCATCAACCTGTTCAGCATGTGGGCCATCCGATTGACCTTAGCAGCATTATTGGCCACCACCTACGGCTTACAGGGAGTGTGGTTTGCGATGGCAGTAGAACTCACCGTTCGCGGCATCCTCTTCCTCATCCGCCTCTATCGTGGACGGTGGTTGAAGATCATTTAAACCCTCTTTTTTAACATTGTGTTCGCACACATCTCTTGATTAAAATCAAGAAAATGCATATTTTCAAAGAAAAATCGAACAAATATTTGGATTGTGTGCGCAAACAGTCGTATCTTTGCACCGTCAAAAGGACACAAGCGGTGTTCACAGGATAATAAGAATTGTCAAAGACAGATTGATTTAAATTGTCGAGGCATTCGATTTGAATAGGTTTTAGCAGATAAAAGATTGTTTGAGAGATTATTGATGCAATAAATATAGATTTGAATAAAGTTTTGTTAGTAATATAGGTTTTAGGTTAGTTATTAGGTTTGTTTTTTAGTTTATCAATTAGGTTTTTAGTTAAAAGGTAAGATGTAAAGATTGTTTCAGGAGCGAATGACCAGCCGTGAGGCCAGTCTTTCACAAGAAAAAGTTAATAAATAGGATAATGAAGCGGGCGTTTTCAACGATGTTGAGAACGCCCGCATTGCTTGTTGTCATTCCTTCATCACCAGCATGTCTGCCGGTTTCAGGAAATATTTAGAGGTATTCAAACCATACACCCGTCTTTTTACCACAGACATAAGCGATAGGTGGGCGACCGTCTTGGCGGAGGTTGTCCAAATAGAGCGGCTCCCCCTCTACGATCATACTACACTGGAAGGTGTCACCTACACGAAGTCTGGTCTTCTCCGATGCGATGACCCTAAACTGCAGATCCCCCAGATACTCCACTTCGCAAACCCTGTCTGGTTGCCAGACCAGTCGCACGCCATCGCCACAGTGCAAGTCTTCCACCACACTGATACGTCGGCTCATCACAGGATCGCTCTGTTGTTCTTTGGGCAGCAGTGCGTTTTGCTGGTATTCGCTCCAGTCTTTGTAGCCTAAGAATCGCGACAGGATATCCATTGTGCTTTTTCTGGGTTCTACCCCTTCTTCCACATATCCCCAGATACGCATAAGCGTGGTACGACTGACATAAACATGCAGTCGTGCATAGATGCGCTCACGCAAGAATTCAAAATCCTTCGGAGTGACCATACGCTTCCCAAGAGCTGTCTCTATGTCATTTTTCAGTCTTTCCATCATTATCTTTCAATCAAACTATTCAGTATTGCTTTAAGATTCCTTTCCAAACGCTGCTTTTCGCTGGCATTCAGGTTCGCTGTCTCTGAAGACATAAACTTTTGGATGGCGCGCATTCCTCTCTCATACCTTTCGTTAGGACTACCTGCTGTATTGACCGCTTTGTTCAAGCAGTCACTACCAGCCATCCAGCACGCCACATACTGTTGTTTGCGGCGCTCGTTCTCACGCTGCAGTTCCTTTTGTCGTTGTTGCTCGCGTTCCTGTTCCTGCTGCACCATCTTGTCATTCTCCAGAACCTGAATGTTTCCCTTCTGCGTCTCCAATTCCTGCCGGTTTTCCTGAGCATGTTGCCTCAAATCTCCCAATTCTGCATGCTGGTCTTTGATTGCTGCCTGCTGACTCCTGATTTCCTTCTGCTGAGTATCTATCGTCTGGTATTGAGAGTCTATCGTTTGGTTAAGCATCTTCTGCCTGATGGCCAGTCCCACTACCGACAGCAGCAAGACGACAAAGGCCGCGATGATGCTCCATACAGCGATGTGCCATCCCCGTTTGTTTCTCTTCGCCATATCGTTGCGAAGCGCTGCCACATGCTGGTATCGCTGACTGATTGGTAACAGACATTTCTTTATAATAGACCTGTAACCCAAGTCCATCTGCTGGAAGATCACACCAAGACTATAGATATCGTTGCGCACATCGGCCACAGCCGTTTGTTGCTGTTCAGGTGACATATATTGAAGTGTTCCTGCCGGTTGTTTCAGCACAGCATGACTATCCGTATCAGCCAGTCCGAAGTCAATCAGCTTTACATTCTCACCGTTTCTCGTCACCATGATGTTCTCTGGTTTCAGGTCGCGGTGCACAATACCTTTGCTGTGGATATAGCCAATGGCATTTGTCAGTTCATCGGCCACTCGCCGTCGTTCTTTCAGGCTGTGCTTCCCCAGCAGCCACTCCTTCAGGGTCGTCCCATCCACATACTCCATCACGATGCACGCTCCCAAACTCTCCACCTCCTCCAGTCCGACTGGTGTCACCACATGAGGGTGTTGCAACAGCATCAGTATCTCCAATTCCTTACGCAATCGCTGGCGCAAGGCTTCCCTTTCGCCATCAGATTGTTCTCCTTCGCCCTTCAACAGCCACCATCGTCCATACCGTTTCCCTTTTGCCACGATGTTTACTTCGGATGTGCTCAATATCTCCACATCCGTAAACTCGCGGCTGATTCCCTCAAACGAATCCACGATATAGCCAGAGGTCGAAGAATCGTAATTGTCTTGTTGCATGATGCAAAGATACACTTTTCCAACGATTTTCCGCCGCAAAGACATATATTTTCTGACAAATAGAACCTTGATGACCAAATCTCGAGTAATGAGGTCGTTTTTGTTGTGTTTTTGGTGTATTTCGATGTAAAAATACCATTGTCGGCGAAATGACTTCTTACGGCAAGGTAAAAGCATACCTTTTACCCTCCAAAAGGATAGGTTTTGCACTCCAAAAGGGCACCTTTCACTCATCAAAAGGGCACCTTTTGCCGACCAAAAGGATAGCTTTTGATTTTTGATGTTAATTTTGCCCTTTTGGTGCAACATGTACCTTGTACCTAAAACGTCTGGAATCCCAATGTATAAAGGGCTTCCCATTAGGTACATGTTGTCCAAACATGTACCTAAGTTGTACCAAAGTTGTACCTTCATAAATATGGTAACTACTTAGCTCGCTTTTCTCTTTTAAGCATCAATAATTGTAAATAAGAAATGGTTAACACACTGACAGTCAAATACTTAGAGAGAACTTACAACAATAAGTGTAAAATAAACCCGAAAAAGTTGTTAATCTCATATTTTTTTTGTATCTTTGCATCGCCTTTTTATTGGGATGAGGCCTTCAATGAGGTGTAACCGTATAGACGTGATGCTATGGAAGACACAGGATATCACCTTTGTTGACAAGCTAAACAATTATTTCCCAACACAAACTTATTTATTAACCATTAAATGCTTTATGCTATGGAGAAAACAATTACAAATGAGAAGGCACATAGTGCCAAGATGATGGGAGCACTCTGCGTAGAGTCGTTCCTGAATGAGAACTATCATTTCCGCCGTAACGTGCT
>CADCPZ010000180.1 GCA_902803475.1 uncultured Prevotellaceae bacterium | reverse complement strand
CTTCGGAGAGGGCTGGGGTGATGTTTCTGATGCCAGTGATTACGCCATCTTCGAAGCTGAAGCCCTGAATACGTGCGCCTGCACTCTCAGGAACAGCCAGATATGCCTTATTTGCTTCAACGTCGAAAGCTGCGCCATCGGCGGCTCCCCAGTAGAAGCCAAGGTCTGTACCGTTATGCATGGTCAGGCGATAATATACACAGTCAGGAGCTGCTTCTTCCATTGCTGTTGCTGTAATGCCCTCATTGCCTGTAGCACGCAGGCGGTTGTCATCATCAAGGACAGAAGTGCCAGCATCAGAGGTGAGGTCAACGCTGTGAACTCCTGCTGTCGTTGACGATACCATCACACCTGTGTTTGCAGGAACAACGGTGCCAGTTGCGTATTCCTCTACATACAACTTGTTATCCACGATGCCAACCTCTGCTACAGTCAGTCCCTCGGGAACTACAAATGCACTTGCATTGCTGTATGTGCCGTAGTAGTTGCCTTCATCATCAGTGCAAGCCTCTGCCAACTTCACGACAGCAAATGGCTGAGCTGTTTCGACGTACTTGTAGATCTGGATGGGCTGCTGACCACTCTTGTAGTAGCGGAAACGATCCTGATTGCTGGCCTTGTTGTATCTCAGTGTGCAGCTACCATCAGCAGTAATCACAGCGTTGTAGTCATCATCGATTTTGAAAGTGTTAGATAAAGCCTCTTCGTCAGTGTCAAGACCATTGGAGTTTGCACTCTTACCAATAAATACACCCGAAGCGCTCTTCAGTGAACCACTCAGCTGAATGGTGAATGTAGCTGCAACAGTAGCAGTCGTGGCAGGAATCTTACCTTCCACAATATCCACGGCAATAACATTGTGCTCGGCATCCAGTGTCTCAAGTCCTCCGTTGAAAGCAACGTTATAGTCTTCAGCTACAATGAGGTAGTTGCCAGCGGTGATGTCTTCAGTGCTGGTTACCTTAACGAAAGCGCCAACACCTGCCACAGCAGGCTTGATGGGAGCACCTGCCTGCGTGATTGTGATGAGTTCAGAATATACATCCTCGGCATTGTCATCAAGTGCATAAACCTTCATGTAGGCTGTGCGAACTTCAGTGCTTGCATTAGCCTCGATGATATATTCTATATTATTCTCATTGTTAATTTTTGCAACAACCCAGTCGTAGGTAGCAGCATTACCTTCTGCGTCACAGAAGTACACCTCTGATGCAACATCTGTGATGTTATTGTAGGTAACGGTGATAGTGCCGTCCTTACCCTCAGCAGGAGCATCGATGGCAAACTCAGCAACAGTGATGGAAGGAGTGAGGTTGATGGTATAGGTTGCTGTAGCCATCTTACTATTGAGCATACCATCCTTAACAGCGATAGCCTTGATAGTCATGTCTGCATTGATGGTGATAGGCTTAGTATATACTGTGCTTTCAGTTGTAGGATCATCGCCATTTGTTGTATAGTAAATGGTTGCATCCTCGGTTGCGGTGCTGATAGTTACTGTAGAGCCAGCCATCACTTCACCTGACTCAGGATCGAAGGCCGGAGTAGCGACCTTGCGAATGAGTTTTACAAGATAGTTGTTTTGATTAAGCTGTAATTGTTCTTGATAAGTACCAATGTTACCATAGATAACGACTGAATCTCCTACAGAAATCTGATTTGTATTTGTAAAATCTGCGTTGTCCAGATACTTACCACGGAAAACAGTAAACTCGTTTGTCGTTGTTCCATCTTCCGAAATCTTATAAGTAGCATTCTTATATTGTGTGCTCACCTCAGTAATCGAAGAGATGATACCCTGAACATATACGCCATCCTCAACCGCTGTGATATCGGAAACCTTATAAGGATTTGCCAAGCTACCGGGAGCCTTACTATCGGTAACAGTGACAGTGATTGTGGCAGTTGCCTCTTCATAATCGCTGTTGGCTGCATAAGTAGCGGTGAATGTCACAGTACCACGATTCTTGATGGTAACGGCGCCAGTGTATTCGTTGATTGTAGCGATATCCTCGTTATTGCTACTCCAAGTTACCTCAGCACCTACTACCGTTGCCTCATTGTAGGTAACGTTAGCATTCAATGTGCCAGCATTTACATTCGTCTCTCCATTAAGGTCAAGAACAAGGTTCCCGCTGATGGCAACAGTGGGCGTAGCCAGGTTCTTAGTAGCAGTAACGGAAGCTATGCTACTTACATTGGCATCCTTGATGGCAATAGCCTTAATAGTTGTTGTAGCGTTGATGTTGATTGGAGCTGTGTATTCAGTACTCTCTACTGTTGGATCAGACCCGTCAAGCGTGTAGTAAATCGATGCGTCATCAGTCCCACAACTAATCGTCACCTCTGTTGAGAAAGTGAAAGGAGAAGTTACACTGATAACAGGCTTTTCTACAGTAGGTGCAACAACTGTCGTGCAGTAGTCACTGTATGTATCAGGAGTACCCGTCTCCCAAACAATTGACAATTTAGATATGTAGAGAGCGTTATTGAACGAACGAATACCTATGTATTCATAATCACCAGCGACAGTTAATTCAGTTTCACCTTTAAGTATAGTTCCTAATTTTGTGCCTTGTTTCTTCGAATTATGGAGATCAGACGCATTTTCATAGACCGTATTACTACCATATATATCAATCTGACGACCATTCGCAGTGTTAGAGTTCCACTCAACGATAACTTTTGCAACTCTACCACCTGATGTGGTGGATACGATGCCACTTGGGCTGCCACTGGTTCTCAATTGAATTGAGCTATAACCTCCCGCGGTATTACCTGCATAGACAGCAGAGGATGTAGCAATCTTGCCAGACCAATCCGTATAGCTTGTGCCAGACACACCAGTCCATTCACAATCAAGCTCATCTGTAACCATTACTTGGCTCCCCTTTGTCAGAAGAGCAAACACTGCATAATAAGTCAAATCTGTCTGGCCCATTGTAGCTGAGGTCACGAAGGTCGGAACATCATTAGTAGTGCCATTGATAGCAGTGGTCGTCCATCCCACGAAAGTCTTTTCACCAATATCAGCAGGATCATCAGGGAATACAATAGCTGCACCTTCTTCATAGTTCTGTGAGGTGGTAACACCATTTACAGAGAATGTGGCTGTATACGTGGGAATAGGAGTACTATCAGTAATATTTAGTGTAAATGTAGTAGAGCCAGCTTCGTAGTTATCATCAGCAGCCTGGTTGACAGTAATTGTCTGAGCGCTTGGAGTTACAGCTGTCGGAGTAACGGTGATAGTCTTATTCTCCTCATCAATGTCAAATTCTGCATAGTCGCTATCATCAATCGCCACGGCACCTGTGCTTGAAGTCGTATAATTGATTACCTGTGCAGAAGCGTTGTTATAAAGATCGAAGTTGAGAGTTATAGGAGCGCCAGTCAAAGCAAGGTCGCAGTCATCATGTTCTAAACTGCTACCTGCAGGGGTACCTGTGACAGAATAGTTACGTAGGCGAATACCTTTTCCTGTAGGAGCATACATCTGAATCTTAAATGCCACATCAACATCACCTAAAGACAATGGAGAGTCTGTGGAAATGTAATTTGACGAGCTCGGTGTACTTGTATTTTTTTCAACTATGACGGCATTCGTTGAAGCATTAAGAATGCGTATCGTCAAAGGATGATTTGTTCCACTGCCAAAGGTTGCTACTGAATAAGTAAATGATAGTCCTGTATGGGGAGCAAACTCAGGAGAGGTTATAGTTCCATTATCAAGTTTAAGATATGAGCCTCCTTCTACAGTTCCAGTGGAAGTCCAACCATCAGGAATCGCATATCCAGAAGAGCCAGAACCCGAGACTAAAGTCACATTGTCTGCCCACACGCTCAAACTTCCCACTATCAGGGCCCATAGCAGGAGCATTGTTTTAAGTAAAAATGATTTCTTCATAATAGCTATTATTTAAAAAATTGATAGATTGTTCAATTATTCACATTATTACCTGAAAAAGAATAACACGTTGCAAAGATAAAACAAAAAAACGGAACTGCCAAGCAATTCCGTAAATATAATATATTTAAGTCTCTGTTATTTACAAAAACGGTTCTTTTTCGGCTCACTAGTAAAACCCTGCGTATATTTTTTCACAAAAACACCGATTGTTATCACAATCTAAAAACAGAGATTAGTATATGTTCTAGTTTGAAATAGATGTTTAAGTCTATTGATGAGCAACGGTTTTTTAGGCTTGAAAAGCCGATGTTATTTCTTTTTGATGTGTGTAATAACGAAGTTATGTGATAAGGAATGTGACTTTGGCGTAAGAGCTTGCTCTTAAAGACAAAGGCATAGCCCTTATCACAGAAGCTCTGCAGGAGCTTCAAACATCAAAAAGTGTTTTTCTTGTTTTTTTTATAACAATCTGCGTGCAAACAGAGGTATTTACTTGTGAGCCTAAGAAAGTTGAATGCTTGACTCCTAATTGATGACTATGTCAGTATAGGTGTTAGGATAGTTGTCGCGCGCAATATCGGGAGTGATGACGCTGTTTCCCAAGCCACTGATATCTGTCACCAGCATCTTATAGTAAGTGTTTCTGACAATGCCGTACACCATCGGACCCATAGTATCAGAAATACTGAGACGATGGCGTATCCAATAAGTGTAATAGGTCTCATAGGCACCCATGTTGAATTTACACTGCTTGATGCCGTATGTCTTCAACTGCGCATCTGTATAGGTTACCAGCTCGTCGAGAGAGAGTCCACTGGCAATATTGACAGCATGCAGGGAACCATAGAAGTTGTATTTGTAGAGATAGAGGGTCCTGGGCCAATATTCGGGACGGTATTCATCCTTCAGGTCCATACGACTGGAATCGTAGAGGTAAACAAATACCGGATTCACAGCCGCCTTGAACACGATGCCTGGCGAATAGCCGTTCTTCTGACATGTCTTGAACGAGGTGTTCTCGAGAATGTAGGCATAGCCATAATTTTCAGCCGACGGCATGGAGGCAAAGCCTTCTGTAGTGAAGTCGCCAAACCACGAGTTGTAATACGATCCGCACTTGACAAGATCTGAACTATTAGTCGTCTTTACATAGAAATGCGGGTCAACGACATACTCATCGCCATCGTCAACATATTCTGTGAAATTGTCTGGCATCGTGAACACTGGCTTTTCCTTGAATTCAGACATCACGTCCTTGTGCTGGAAGAGATAGTAGCATCGATTCATGTTCACCAGTTTATAGTTAGTGATATTGATCTCAGCATACTTACGTTCATTGTGTTTCAAAGCAAACGAGTTCTTCAAAACGCCAATCTGCAACTTGGCCATGACGCGTTCCAACTCCATTTCCAGCACATAGTGCTTGTTGGCCCAAGGTCTCAGATCGACAGCCAGCAACGATGTGGCGCGATTGGTCATGACAGGTCCGTTGTATGGCATGTTTGCCTCAATACCCGTTCTGTAGGTTTTGTCATCAATCAAATCAAGAAATTCCGACTCTTCTTCAACCTTCTCAGGGGAATGGTCGTAATTAGCAATGATAAAGATGTCGTACAAGCCAGTCTTTATTCCAATATCCTCACACAGATAGGTGATGTCATACTTGGCATCGTAAAGTGTTTCTTCCTTTGTAAGCCCAGTGAGAATGCCTTTGGTGACGTATTTCTTTGTGTCGGCATCGAAGAACCATACTTCCAGACGGCTGATTATATATTCGTTGTGGAAATAATACTCTTCTATATCACTGCCAAGCGACGGCACCCTGATGCGGAACGACAGTCTCACCTCGCCATCAGCAGGAACAGCATCGCCAACCATCTGCTGCAGCAGGGCATCGAGTGTGTCAAAGTCGGCTACAGGCTTATCAGAGAAGGCGGCAACCACCTTTCCACTGCCATCGACAACATAGGTACGCGGGATTATCTTCGTGGCAAACTTATAATAGAGCCTCTGGTCGCCAGACTCATGGAAAGGCATGGAAAGACCTGTCTGCTGCCAATAAGACGAAACTTCCTGCTTGGTCTGACTACGCGGCACGTTGAGCACAGGCACCTTGGCACCATATTTGCTATGTATGCGCTGCAGCACCTGTAGCTCTTTCTGACAGTCGGAGCATGACGTATCAAAGAAATTGAGGATATAGGTCTGCCCCATTAGCGATGAGGAAGAAGCAGAACTGCCGTCGGAGCCGAAGAGCGAAAAAGCGGGAACAGGGTCACCCACACCGACCATCGAAACAGCCGTGTCTGCCTCATCGTTGTCGTTGACGCATGACATCAAGATGAATATGACAAGAAATGTACTTTGTAGTCTCAATGCTTTCATATTTTCAATTGATTTTCAAGTGATTTTCTGCCCTGACTCGCCAGCTGGTTACATTAATATCCATGAGCATCTGAAGGTCGTCCGACAGTATAAACACGATGGTATAGAAGTCTTGTCGGTCCAGATATTCCGGAACAGTGAGCGGACGATCTAGGTTCGTGTAGAGCGTGCCAACCTTTCCTAATTGCTCAGAAAGGGAAATTTTGTCGAACAATGTCGCTCCTGTGCTCACCCGCTCAAGTTTTATGAGGCAGTCGGTGTCGCTCGTAAGGCGCAACGTAGAGATATTGAAACGGATTCCACTGAGCGTACCTTTTTTGCCATCATTGACAGTAATCGCAGTCTTTTCAAAAGGCAGATAAGTCGTCGCGCTGTCAGCTACCAACTGATTGTACACATTCATAATACCATTGGCCGATACTATGCTCATATTGAAGTCGGCAGGATCTAATGTGATTCCGCTCGTTTCCGGAACGACGAGACATGACAACTGATTGGTGTTCTTCATCAGTTCCACATCGTGCACGGCATAGGAGTCATCATAGTGTGTGAGAGACAAACTGCCATGATAGAGGGCTGACAGGTTCTCAGAGCACTGGGTACCATAAACAGCAAGTGAGAGGCGGAAATCGCCCATGGTCTGTCCGTCACCCGACACAGCATACTGGCTGCTACCCAGGCCGCTCCACACCACAAACTGATAGTCACCCTCAGTCAGGCCTTCAACCCTGACACGATAGTTGGATGACATAAGAGCATTCTTGTCGGCATAGATACGCTTGACATACTTTCCGTCGGCATCATAGACATAGACGTAGGCATCCGTCACGTATTTCGGGGCAGCTTCCACATCCAGTATATTATAGGAGTAATGAAGCTGAAGCCAGAAACCGTAGGGGCAGTCATCGTTGTCGTCCTTCACCCAGGTGCAGGACATCACTGCCATCAAGCATACTATGGACAGAAACTTCTTCAAAGCACTATATTGGTTAAATCTCTTACAATCCATGGCTTAACATTAAGAACCATCTTCAAATATGTTTCGCCCTCGTCGGGAGTGTCAGGTGAAATTATCGGATCCTGATAGCCTAAGTCTGACACATTGGTAATAAGCATACTGTAGAGGTTGTTACGTACAATACCAAACTCCATTACACCCATAACCGTGGCCTTGTAATTATCCAAATGACGAATCCAGTAGGTATAGTAACAGCGGTAACCGTCATCGGTCTTCTCAAACTTGCGTGCCTTATACAAATCCAGATTATCGGTAGATACTGAGGCAATGCCTATGGCTGATGCCAATGCCTCAGCCGAGTCGTAGAAGTTATAGTTATAGTAATAGAGCACTTCGGGGTACTTCGTCTTGTCGGTAATAACTTCCAGAGAGCCGCTTGAAGAAAGGTGGTACACATTGTTGTTTGGCTCAAACTTGGCCCTGAACATCACACCGGTGCTATATCCGTTCTTCGAGGCTGGTGCCAGCGTGCAGTTTTCCAAGCTATATGATGTATTATACTGCGCAACAGGCTTAAACGCTGTCCAAGTCACGGATTTGGGATTGCTGTAGTCGCCAAAATAATGCTCATAATATTTGTCACCATTTGTGAAGGAGCTGGCATCAATAGTCTTATTAAAGAAATAAGGATCAATGACATAGCCGTTTACGTCCTTCACATTGCCGAAGTTCTCGCTGAGGCTCCAGGTGGGCTCAGTCATAGACGTAAGCACTGCAGTATGGCGGTAGGAGTAATAGTATTTAGGCAAGTTGACAATATAGTAGCCGTCAAGAGTCACTGTGGCATACAGCTTACTATTGTCATCGGTCAGCTGGAACGACTCAGCACCCTTGCCAATATCGAGGCGAGCCAGCACACGCTCAAGCGAGATGTTGATAACGTTATCGCTGTTATCACTCTTGTCAGCAAGAACGGTTCCCGCATTGTCGGAAGCACGGTTGGTCATCACGATGCCGCCGGAGATGTCGCTAATCAAGCCCCTTATATACGTCAGGCTATCAATATCGGCCAGGAACTCATCCTCAGTATTCTTTTTGATTAGCCGGCTAGTATTTGCCGTGACAAAGATGTCGTAAGTGCCCTGTGCCACCGACACGCGCTCGGTTTCGTAAACGATATTGCCAGCGGTATCAGTACCCGTGCGCTTAATGTCTGTAAGCAAAATGCTCTTGACAAACAACTTGGTGGGGGCATCAAACAGATAGATACGTGCTGAAGATACCTTATACTCATCGGGTACTCCTTGTACATGAGTATAACTGTCTTCGGCACTACGCGTTGTTGGTGAGCTCACATCCGTCTGAAGGCGGAAAACGACACCAACGTTATCATGTTCTTCACTCTGTGAATTAGACACGATGTCCTCACTCTGGCTGCAACCGAAGAGTGCTGCTACAGCCAGCAGTAATGCATAAATGGACTTGTTAGAATTAGAATTAGTCATAAAAAGTTATTTTTGTTTTTTAGTTAGTTTTTTGAATTCTTCGAGTTGGAGGGCAGCCTGTTGCACACCTTGCTGACGGGCCAGATCTACCAGACGGACAGCCTCTTTGAAGTTGCCTTGCAAATAGGCCACGAGACCTTCGTTCATCGTACGCTCAGGACAGTCGTTCACCCTATTCAGATATTCGGTGGCCTCGTCCACATTTCCTTGCTTGATGGCAAGGCATGCCAT
>CADCPZ010000179.1 GCA_902803475.1 uncultured Prevotellaceae bacterium | reverse complement strand
TCATCTCTGTTAGAGCATACATTCATTGCAGCACCACTCAATACATACGAAGGGCGCACCAGCACTGGGAAGCCTACCCTATCGACAAAGTTGTCGATGTCTTCCATACTTGTCAGCGCACTCCATTCTGGTTGGTTGATACCATTTTCCGTGAGCATCTGTGAGAATTTCGCACGATCCTCTGCTCCATCAATATCCTTTGCCTGTGTACCCAGAATCGGAACCTGCTGTTCATCGAGGTACATCGCCAGGTTATTGGGAATCTGTCCGCCTGTAGAGACGACGACGCCATGCGGATTCTCCAGTTCAATGATATCCATCACCCGTTCGAAAGTCAGCTCGTCGAAATACAGGCGGTCACACATATCATAATCGGTAGAAACCGTTTCAGGATTATAGTTGATCATCACCGAGCGATAGCCCTGCTGTCGAATGGTGTTCAACGCTTGCACACCACACCAGTCGAACTCCACAGAAGAACCGATACGGTAGGCTCCTGAACCTAATACGATCACGCTCTTGCCGTCGTTCTCGTATGCAATGTCGTGATATGTTGCGGCAGAACCGCAACACACGCGACCCGATTCAGCAGGACCGCAACATGCTGTGCCCTGATAGGTCAGGTAGAGATAATTGGTTTGAGCCGGATATTCCGCAGCCAACGTATCTATCTGTTTGACAACTGGGGTGATTCCATTTTCCAAACGAAGTTGTCGGATTCTCAGCGATGCCTGATGCATCGTACCCATCTGCTGCTCCAATCCCACAGCACGGGCAATCTGGAAATCTGTAAATCCATAGATTTTCGCTTTGCGCAAAAGATCAGAAGAAAGCGTATCGACTGTTTCTTGCTTCAATGCCTCATCAATATCAATGATATGTTTCAGCTTCTCTAAGAACCAACGATCTATTTTCGTCAACTGGTGGATGGTTTCCAAATCATATTGTGGCAAGTGCATCGCCTTGGAGATGACGAACACACGTTTATCTGTCGGTTCACGCAAGGCTGCATCGACATCAGGAATCTCCAGTTCTTTATTTTCCACGAATCCATGCATGCCCTGCCCTATCATACGAAGACCTTTCTGAATAGCCTCCTCGAAGGTTCGACCTATCGCCATCACCTCACCGACAGACTTCATCGAAGAACCCAGTTCCTTGTCAACCCCTCTGAACTTCGACAAGTCCCAACGTGGTATCTTACAAACGACATAGTCGAGAGCCGGCTCAAAGAAAGCACTCGTAGTTGTCGTCACCGAGTTTTTCAGTTCAAAGAGACCATAGACCAAGCCTAACTTTGCAGCTACGAAGGCAAGCGGATAACCTGTTGCCTTTGATGCCAAAGCAGAAGAACGGCTCAGACGGGCATTCACCTCAATAACGCGATAGTCCTCTGATTGCGGATCAAATGCATATTGAACATTACATTCACCAACGATACCGATATGTCGGATAATCCGGATGGCGAGTGCACGCAGTTTGTGGTATTCCGAATTGGTCAATGTCTGCGAAGGAGCCACAACGATGGATTCACCCGTATGGATACCGAGCGGATCAAAGTTCTCCATGTTACATACTGTGATACAGTTGTCGTAACGGTCGCGCACCACCTCATATTCAATTTCCTTCCATCCTTTCAGCGATTTTTCCACCAACACCTGCGGGGAGAAAGAGAAAGCCTTTTCAGCCAGTTTGTTCAATTCCTCTTCGTTGTTGCAAAATCCAGAACCCAGGCCTCCAAGCGCATAGGCAGCACGCAGGATAACAGGATACCCCAGTTCACGAGCAGCATTACGAGCCTGTTCCATCGTCTCGCAAGCTTCACTCTTGATGGTTTTCACATCAATCTCATTGAGTTTCTCCACAAACAGCTCGCGGTCTTCGGTATCGATAATCGCCTGCACAGGTGTTCCCAATACCTCTACACCATATTTCTTCAGAACCCCGCTCTTATAAAGTTCCACACCGCAGTTCAAAGCAGTCTGTCCGCCGAATGCCAACGAGATACCATCAGGACGTTCTTTCTCGATGACGCGTTCGACAAAATAAGGCTGTACTGGTAGGAAGTATATTTCATCAGCCACCCCTTCCGACGTCTGAACGGTTGCAATATTCGGATTGATGAGCACTGTGCGAATACCCTCTTCCCGAAGCGCCTTTAACGCCTGACTACCAGAATAGTCAAATTCGCCTGCTTCACCAATCTTCAACGCACCGGAACCGAGGAGTAATACCTTTTTAATATGATCGTATTTCATTTTTTATCAATTAGGGAGTTAAATGAGTTTGTATAATTAGAGAGTTGCTATGAAACGGTCAAACATAAACTCTGTATCTACAGGACCGGAACATGCCTCCGGATGGAACTGACTGGAGAACCAGGGATTCACCGTATGACGGATTCCCTCGTTGGAGCCGTCATTCATATTAACAAACAGCTCACGCCAGTCGCGACCGAGTGTGGCAGCATCGACCGCATAACCGTGATTCTGCGAGGTGACATAACAACGATTTGTGCCCACCTCACGTACCGGTTGGTTATGACTACGATGACCATATTTCAGTTTATAGATACGTGCACCACCGGCTTTCGCCAGTAGTTGGTTTCCCATGCAAATACCACAAATCGGTTTACGCGACATTGACATCTGTTTCTTCAGCACTTCTACCGCCTCCACGCAGGTATCAGGATCACCAGGACCATTTGCCAGGAAAAGTCCGTCGAAATCCATATCGGTGTAATCATAGTTCCAAGGAACACGAATCACCTCTACCCCTCGGTTGATCAGACAGCGAATGATGTTTGCTTTCACTCCGCAATCCACAAGAACCACTTTCTTTCCGGCACCTTCGTTATAGCGGATGATATCCTTACAGGAAACACGAGCCACCCAGTTGATGTCGCTGTAGGGGGTGGTTGCGATAGTATCGCAACAGACAGAACTATCGAGGGAATCGCTACATACAGAAGCTGCGCTTTCAAACAGTAGCTGTCCCATCATCACACCATGTGTGCGAAGCAGTTTTGTCAGCGCTCGGGTATCGATACCTGTTACGCCAGGAACCTTTTCGCGTTTCAGCCAGTCGCCCAGACTTTCTTTTCCGTTCCAATGACTATACTTTTCGCTATAGTCGCTCACGATGATAGCAGAAGCATAGATCTTGTCACTCTCCATGAATGTGGGCAGTCCGTTATCCTCGAAAGTAAAGGGTGGCACACCGTAGTTACCCACCAAGGGATATGTCAGCACCATCAGCTGTCCAGCGTATGAGGGGTCTGTCAACGACTCCGGGTAGCCCATCATGGCAGTATTGAAAACGACCTCCCCCACCACAGGAGCCTCGTATCCAAACGATTCCCCGTGGAATTCAGTTCCGTCACTCAATCTTAAAGTTACCTTCTTCATTGATGTTGTTTGTTATAATCTGTTTTTATCCTGTACATATTTATAAAAAAGGCGAGCCGACAAACGACTCGCCCAATAGTTATTCGACAGTAACCGACTTCGCCAAGTTACGTGGTTGGTCAACATCCTTACCTTTGCAGACAGCAATGTGATAAGCCAACAGCTGCAGTGGGATTGTAGCAACCAATGGTTCAAGACATTCCATACAGTCAGGCAACTCGATGACTCTATCAGCAATCTTCGAAATCGTACTATCTCCTTTCGTCACCAATGCGATGACGCGACCTTGACGAGCCTTAATTTCCTGTATATTAGAAAGTACTTTCTCATACATTGCGTTGTGCGTAGCTATCACCACAACAGGCATATCAGAATCAATCAGCGCAATCGGACCGTGCTTCATCTCTGCTGCAGGATAGCCTTCTGCATGGATATAGGAAATTTCCTTCAGTTTCAGTGCCCCCTCTAAGGCAACCGGATAACTAAAGCCACGACCTAAATAGAGGAAGTTGCGGGCATAGGTGAACGTACGGGCTAAATCGGCCACCTGTTCGTTCAGCGCCAGCACCTCTTTGATTTTCTCTGGAATCTCACTCAGCTGTTTGACAATAGCGAGATATTCCTCTCTGTTGACAGTACCTTTTGCATCTGCCAGCGCGAGGGCAATCATCGTGAGGACAGTTACCTGACCAGTGAAAGCCTTCGTTGAGGCAACACCAATCTCCGGACCTACGTGGATATATGTTCCCGTATCAGTGGCACGGGGAATACTGCTACCGATGGCATTGCATACACCATAGATAAATGCACCTTTTTCTTTCGCCAGTTGGACAGCCGCCAGTGTGTCGGCAGTTTCACCACTCTGGGAGATGGCAATGACCACATCATCCTCCGTTACCACAGGATTGCGGTAGCGGAACTCAGATGCATATTCCACCTCTACCGGAATACGGCATAAGGTTTCAAAAATCTGTTTACCTATCAAACCCGCATGCCAACTGGTTCCACAAGCAACAATGATGATGCGTTTGGCATTGAGCAGTTGCTGACGGTAGTCGATAAGTGCCGAGAGTGTCACGTGATCAGCTTCTACATTCACACGTCCACGCATACAGTTTCTCAGACATTCCGGCTGCTCAAAGATTTCCTTCAGCATGAAATGTGGATAACCGCCCTTCTCAATCTGTCCCAAGTCGATATCGACCTTTTTGATTTCCAGCTGTTGCTCTTCATTCAAGATACTGACCACTTTGAGTTCCTCACCCAGCCGAATGATGGCGATGTTTTCGTCATCGAGATACACCACTTTGTCGGTATATTCGATAATCGGACTGGCGTCAGACCCTAAGAAGAACTCGTCCTCGCCAATGCCTACGACCAGCGGACTCTGTTTACGAGCTGCAATAATCTGATGAGGATCATTCTTGTCGAGAATGGCGATCGCATAGGCACCGATTACTTGGTACAGCGCAACCTGTACGGCTGTGAGCAGGTCGAGATTCTTCTTGTTCTGGATATACTCCACCAGTTGCACCAGCACCTCCGTATCCGTATCAGAACGGAACGTCACCCCTTTTTCCATCAGGTTTTTCTTGATTTCGGCATAGTTCTCGATGATACCATTGTGGATGATGGCCAGATTCTTGGATTCAGAATAATGCGGATGCGCATTCTTCGATGACGGTTCACCATGCGTAGCCCATCGTGTATGAGCAATACCTACATGTCCTGTGATGTCTTTATCCGCACAATAGTTTTCCAAATCTGACACTTTTCCTTTGGCTTTGTACACGTTCAGATTACCGTTGTCGTTTCGCAAAGCCACGCCTGCGCTGTCATATCCCCGATACTCCAGACGTTTGAGTCCTTTTATCAGAATGGGATATGCCTCTTTGTGTCCTAAATATCCTACGATTCCGCACATAGTTGTATTTGTGTTTGTGGTTGTTTATATCATCATAGAAAAAGAGATTGAGAAATGAATCTCAATCTCTATTCGTTTATCTAAATATTGTCACGAGCAGCGATGCAATAGAAATCAGAATACTTGTTGCAGAGAACCAAAGCGTGGTGCTCTGACCGATTTCCGAGTTCTTCGATGCCGTTGCGTTCGGCTCTACATAGATATAGTCGTTCTGTTGCACATAATAATAAGGTGAATTGATGAGGTTGGCATCGTTCAGATTCAGACGAACGGCATGCTTTTCACCTGTGGCATCCTCACGAATCAGCAACACATTATCACGCTTACCATAGATGGTCAAGTCACCTGCTGCTGTAATTGCTTCCAAGATACTCATCTTCTCCTGGCTGACAGGGACTACCTTCGGAGCCTTCACCTCACCCTGTACAGTCACACGGAAGCTGGACATCCGTACAGTGACAACCGGATTCTCTGATGCTGCGAGATAAGGACGAATCTTTGACTTGATCAAATCCTCACACTGACCTTTCGTCAATCCCTGTACATGCAGGCGACCAACAACCGGGAAGTCAATATATCCGTCGTTGTCAACCAGATATGGCAACAGAGAACCTGCACCACTGGACGAGATATTTCCTGTCGGATTCAGCACCTGTGAGACAGCTAAGTTGAAAGGAACAGCTGCTTTCGGGTCAGTTGTGCTAACAGTAATGGTCAGCTCATCCTTCGGCATGATTCTCGCATCATACAAACCTTTGGATGCGGCCAAACTGATAGAATCAATATTCTGGAAATAAGCCACTTTCTTGTACGACTTACAGCCTGTCATCATCACCGTGAGCATGACCGCTAAAACTGAACATAAAAGTAATTTTTTCATATCTTGGGAAAAATCTTGTTAAAATCGCTGCAAAATTACTACTATTTTTTGATATGTACAAACGAAATTGTTTTTTTTACAAAAAAATACGACCATATCCATCCAGATTGACGATTTTGTGTATATTTGCATCCGGAATGATTGAGCATTAAACAAATGAATCAGATGAAAAGAATTACAGCCATCGTAACACTATGTCTCTGCTGCCTGACAACCCTTCAGGCACAAACCCAGTATGAACGTAACGACTTCACTTTCAAAATTACTAAAATGAAGAATGCCGACGGTGAGATTTCGGAAGTGACGCTCGGTACCTATGTAGGGAACAAACTGATTAAAGAATACTTCTTTCAGTTGGATGCTACCGTGTCGGAAGAAATGGCAGAGACCATCGGAACCATCTCGGAAACAGATATCAACTTTGACGGCTATCCAGATGTAGATATCTATTTGGGTTATTGGGGCGGTTTTGCCAACAACACCCAGCACGAGGCGCTCCTGTGGGATCAACAGCAGCACTGCTTCATACAACCAGAGGGATACAGCGGTATTGGAGAGCCTCAATTCGATCCAGAGAAAAAATATATCTTTACCACCCTCAGTGCCGGACCCGATGATCGTGTCACTACCTATTACCGTTGGCAAGGGCACAAGCTCCAGAGATATCTTGAGAACACGTGGTCGATTGCCGGTGATGACGATCTGTTGATTTTCGACGGCTTACTCAATCTGCCCCTGCAACGATTCGATGCCAAGCTTGATGGTCGCACCCCCGTCATCATCGCTTTCCAACAGAACAGCGACAGTATCGTAGCAGGTTATATCTATTATCCCAATGCCAAGCATCCAGCCCCCATCTTGATAGCTGGTAGTGTCAGTCAGTATGAAGGCATCAACTATTACTATTTTAATGAATATCAGGCAGACGGCAAAATCAGCGGCACCATCAGCATCCAGCATCAGGCTACAGACAGATGGGACGATAAAGTTGAAGGCACTTGGACGAATCCCAAGACAGAAAAGGAGTACCAACTTACCGACATCATCTCCAGCCGTGAGGCACCCCGTTGGTTTACGAAATCGCTCCTGACTCCAGAAGACCCTAATAATATCGGTCGCGAGTATTCTTTCCAGATATGGCGACAGGGATATGATTGCTATATGGGCGGCAACATCACCTTCCGTGCGGCAGGCAAGAACAAAGTGTATTTCGACTGTGCCAATGTGGTGCACAACATCGCTGAAGGCAGTAGTAAGGAAGGGCGTCCTGCTGTGCTCAACGGCAACACGTTTGACTATCTGAACGTCAATGAGTGTGGTTACGGATTCCGTGCTACGTTCTATCCCAAGTTTGTGAAGCTGACAACCATTACCGACCGTGAGTCACTTGATTGTTTTGGTGCCAATTCCGCTTTCGACGGCATCTATTTGAAAGTGAAGCAATAAAAGATAATCATTCTGGTGTAAAGCAATAAAATAAAAACCTTCCCAGTCAGGAAGGTTTTTATTTGTTGATAGGGTTACGCTGATTAATAGAACTTGAAATAGTTCCTTGCGTTGTTGTAAGAGATATCTTCAACCATACGAGACAGGCTCTCCATGTCGTAAGGAAGAAGCCCCTTCTCTACATCATCGCCCAGCAGATTACAAAGCAGACGACGGAAGTACTCATGACGCGGATAGCTCAGGAACGAGCGACTGTCGGTCAGCATACCAACGAAACGGCTCAGCAGACCCAGCACAGACAATGCATTCATCTGTCGCGTCATACCATCAAGCTGATCGTTGAACCACCAGCCAGAGCCGAATTGAATCTTACCTGGGCAGCTACCATCCTGGAAATTACCGAGCATCGTTGCAATCACCTCATTAGCGCAAGGATTCAATGTATATAAAATGGTACGCGTAAGCTTACCAGCAGTATTCAATTCATTGAGGAAGTGACTCATAGCCTGAGCAGTTGTGAATTCACCGATAGAGTCGAATCCTGTGTCAACACCCAACTTGTCATGCATCAGCGTGTTGTTGTCGCGGATAGCACCATAGTGGAACTGCTGTGTCCAGTTGGCATCATAGTCCTGCTCTGCGCAAACACGGAGGAACGCATGTTTGTACTGACGGATTTCAAGCTGAGAGAGTTGCTGACCGCGCATCGCCTTCTCAAAGATGGTTTCAATCTGAGAATCGGTATATGGCTCATCGTAGAACTCCTCGATACCATGATCAGACAGACGACATCCGTTCTCGTGGAAGAAGTCGTGACGCTTCTGCAATGCATCAATCATATCTGCAAACTTCGTGATAGAAACGTTCGCAACCTCAGCCAGTTTGTTGACATAAGCAGCAAACTCAGGTTTCTCGATGTTCATTGCCTTATCAGGACGCCATGCAGGAATCATCTTGATTTCAAAACCACTCTCCTTGGTAGCCTTGTGCCAACGCAGATCATCAACGGGATCGTCGGTGGTACATACACACTCAACGTTGTAGCGGCGCATAAAACCACGGGCAGTATATTCAGGCTGCTGAAGTTTTTCGTTACACTCATCGAAAATCTCGCGAGCAGTCTTCGGCGACAGCAGTTTGTTGATACCAAAAGCCGTCTTCAACTCCAGATGTGTCCAGTGATAGAGTGGATTGCGGAAGGTATAGGGAACGGTCTCTGCCCATTTCTCGAATTTCTCCCAATCGGAAGTATCCTTACCTGTACAATATTTCTCGTCGATGCCGTTGGTACGCATCGCACGCCACTTATAGTGGTCGCCTCCTAACCAAAGCTCTGTGATGCTCCTAAACTTATGGTCACTGGCTACCATTTCAGGAATCAGGTGACAATGATAATCGATAATCGGCATCTTTGCCGCATGGTTGTGATACAATTCCTGTGCCACTTTCGTGTCCAACAGGAAGTTTTCGTCCATAAACTTTTTCATAATCGGTTTAGTGTTTTTGTTATTTGTTTTATTAGTTTGTTGACAAAATAAGCAAATCGAACACCATAGAATATGTTATGATGGTTGAAATGCCGTTTATTTTTTTTGCAAAAATAATGCATTTTTTTGGAACAAGTGGATTTTTAAAGTATATTTGCATGAAAATTTACGTAAACGATGTCGTAGAATCAATACGAGACCACAAAAGATACAAATACCATCATGAAACGGACAGAAAAAGTATTGTTGATTTATACCGGCGGCACGATCGGAATGGGGAAAAACCTGAAGACAAACGCACTTGAGCCTTTGGATTTCCATCATCTGATACATCACGTACCCGAATTCAAGCAGGTGCCGACAGCTATCGATGTACAACAGTTTATGCCGCCCATCGATTCCAGTGATATGAATCCGGATATGTGGGCACAACTTGTAAGCATTATTCATCAAAAATATAATGATTACGACGGCTTTGTCATTCTGCACGGAACCGACACAATGGCCTATACCGCCTCAGCCCTTTCGTTTATGTTGGAGAATTTGACGAAACCCGTCATCCTGACAGGAAGCCAGCTTCCTATCGGACAGTTGCGTACCGATGGAAAGGAGAACCTGATTACCAGCATTGAGTTGGCATCAGCCCACCATGATGACGGCACGGCTATCGTTCCTGAAGTGTGTATTTATTTCAGCGGGCGCCTTCTACGTGGCAACCGCGCCACCAAACATAATGCAGAAGGGTTTAATGCTTTCGATACCTTCAACTATCCCCACTTGTGCGATGCTGGCGTCAGCTTCACCTTTCACAATCACCACATCCTGAAACCCGACTTTCATAAACCGATGGTACCTCACCCTGATTTAGATGCCAATGTGGTGGTATTCAGTTTATTCCCCGGTTTACAAGAGAACATTGTCCATCATGTTTTGGATGCACCTGAATTACGAGGCATCATCATGCGTTCGTTTGGCAGCGGCAACGCGCCACAGCGTCCGTGGTTGCTGAAGTTGCTGAAAGAAGCCAGCAGCCGCGGCGTCATCGTGGTAAACATCAGTCAATGTATCAACGGCAGTGTGGAGATGAACCGCTATGATACCGGTTTCCAACTGAAAGAGGCAGGTGTTGTATCAGGCTACGACAGCACCGTCGAGGCTGCCGTCACAAAACTCATGCATTTACAAGCACGATACCAGGACCATCATATAATCAGAGAAATGATGAACCGCAGTTTGGCAGGAGAGATTACGGTATAAGGAAACCTCTGCAACCTTCTCTATGGAGGAAGGCTTTTTGAAGGGTATTACATTAATAATTATAAAAATGTTGGTTGTTACGTAGAAAATACGTAACTTTGTCGCCTGTTTATAGAGAAAGAGAAGCATGAATGATTTGAAAACAGGAGAACAGCAACACGTGAATCCGTTTCTGCAGCCATATCAGACGATTCACAATACCATTCCATTTCCCGATATTACGCTTTCAGATTACGAGGAGGCTATGCTTGAGGGCATTCGCCGCGAGGATGAACAGATAGCGATGATGCTGGCAGAAACTGATGAGCCGACTTTCGAAAACACGTTAGACCGTGAGGATGAGAAGGACGGCGACAAGCATTATTACGACCTGTTGGGAAGGGTAAACAGCGTGTTCTTCAATATGTTGAGTGCAGAAACCAACGATGAGATGGATGCATTGGCGCAGAAGATGAGTCCCATTTTGACGAAACACGCTAACGACATCAGCCTCAACCCTGAGGTATTCAAGCGTATCAAGCACGTCTATGATCAATACCACAACACGGATTCCTGTCTTAAAGACAACTCAGATACTGCTGGCGACAACTGTAAGACATCTCTTAGGAAGCTGACCGCAGAAGAAGAGATGCTACTCAACAACGCTTACGATGGTTTTGTACGTAGCGGTGCCTTGCTCGACGAGGATGGCAAACAACGTTTGCGTGCGCTGACGGAAGAAGCGAGTATGCTGTCATTGCAATTCTCTCAGAATCTGTTGAAGGAAAACAAAGCCTTCATTCTGCATATCACCGACGAAAAACAGTTGGAGGGACTGCCCGAAACAGCCCTTCAGATGGCTGCTGAGGCGGCGAAGGAACTTGAAAAGGACGGCTGGGTGTTCACACTTGATGCCCCCAGCTATGGTCCGTTTATGATGTACAGCACCCAACGGGAGTTGCGCAGACAATTGTATATGGCACGCAACACGCTGTGTATCAAGGAAAATACTGAGAACAATCTCGACATCTGCAAGCGTCTTATCAACCTTCGAAGGGAACTGGCACAGCTGTTAGGCTATGATACTTTTGCCGATTATGTGTTGAAGCACCGTATGGCATCGAACGTTGAGCAGGTATATCAATTACTCTACAACCTTATCGATGCCTATAAGCCTACTGCCGAGGCAGAACGGGCAGAACTGAAAGCCCTTGCCAAAGAAATGGAAGGCGACGATTTCAAGATGGAGCCTTGGGACACCGCCTACTATTCGCAACAGCTGAAACTGCAGAAATACAACCTCGACCCTGAGATGCTACGCCCCTATCTGGAGTTGGGAAATGTCATCAAGGGTGTCTTCGGATTAGCCACTAAGCTCTATGGCATCTCCTTCAAGGAAAACAAGAGCATTCCCGTCTATCACCCTGACGTAAAACCATTTGAAGTGTTTGACAAAGACGGCAGTTTCCTGGCTGTACTCTATGTTGATTTCCATCCTCGCAAAGGAAAACGCGATGGTGCTTGGATGACTGAGTTTCAGGGACAATGGATTGAGCACAGCGGTGAAAACGTACGTCCTCATGTGAGTTTGGTCATGAATCTGAGCAAGCCCACCGATGACAAACCGGCATTACTACGACTGAGCGAAGTGGAGACGTTCCTCCATGAGTTCGGTCACTCTCTGCACGGCATCTTCGCCAACACCCATTATGAAAGTCTCAGCGGTACGAATGTGTGGTGGGACTTTGTGGAACTGCCCTCACAGCTGATGGAAAACTTCGCTGTAGAGAAAGATTTCCTGCGCACTTTCGCCTTCCACTATGAAACAGGGGAGCCGATGCCCGATGAGCTTATCGACCGCATTATTGCCAGCCGCAACTTCCAAGCAGCGATTGGCTGTCTGCGACAGGTTTCTTTTGGATTGTTGGATATGGCTTACTACACGCAGAAAGAGGAGTTTACCGCTGATATCATCCCCTTTGAGAAGAAAGCCTGGGAGAAAGCTATTCTTGGCAAGCAACGCGCTGATACCTGTATGACCACCCAGTTCTCACACATCATGGCGGGCGGCTATGCAGCCGGCTACTATAGTTATAAATGGGCAGAAGTGCTCGATGCCGATGCGTTCAGCGTATTTAAGAAGGAGGGTATCTTCAATCAGGAAACCGCTCAACGTTTCCGTGACTGCATTCTTTCGAAAGGTGGCACAGAGCATCCAATGACACTCTACAAACGTTTCCGCGGCTGCGAACCCACCATCGATGCGCTTTTAGAGAGAAATGGGATAAAGAAGAGCGAGGAGAACTTGGAAGACTAGGAAGACTAGGAAAACTAGAAAGACTAGAAGAATATTAAAAGAAATATGGACGACAAACAAAATAAGCTTGACCTCCGTTATTTGCGAATGGCTCGCATTTGGGCAGAGAATTCCTACTGTCAGCGCCGACAAGTAGGCGCCTTAGTCGTCAAAGACAAGATGATTATCAGCGACGGCTACAACGGAACGCCAAGTGGTTTCGAGAATATCTGTGAGGACGAGAACAACCTCACCAAGCCCTACGTGCTGCATGCTGAGGCCAATGCTATTACGAAGCTGGCTCGCAGTTCCAACAACTCTGACGGCAGCACGCTCTACGTCACCGCCTCTCCCTGCATCGAATGTGCAAAGCTCATCATTCAGGCAGGCATCAAACGTGTTGTCTATGGTGAAAAATACCGTTTGGAAGACGGCATCAACCTGCTGAAACGAGCAGGAATAGAAGTGATTTATTTAAGTCTCCCCTCGGTGGGAGAGGCTCCGAAGTAAGGAGCAGAGTTGAAAGGAGTAAGGAGTAAGGAGAAAAGGAGTAAGAGAATGAACAAATCAAATCGATACATCCCGTTACTGATGGCCTTGTGTGTGGTCATCGGAGTCATCATTGGCACCTTTTATGCCAATCACTTTTCCGGCAATCGGTTGAACATCATCAACAGCGGCGGCAGTCGGCTTACAAACCTGCTGCATATCATCGACGACCTGTATGTGGATTCCGTCAACATCGACAATCTTGTAGAGAAAGCGATGCCGCAGATATTGGCCGAACTCGACCCCCACTCTGTATATATCAGTTCCAAGGAGGCACAGAACGCCACCGACGACCTGAAGGGTTCGTTCTCTGGTGTGGGTATTGAGTTTGTGATTCGCGACGACACCGTCCATATTCAGAATGTTATCAAAAACGGTCCGTCAGAGAAAGTTGGATTGCTGGCTGGTGATAAGATTGTGAGCATTAACGGTAAGCCGTTTGTGGGCAAGGAAGTAACCAACGAGGAAGCGATGCATCGCCTCAAAGGTCCCAAAGACTCACAGGTGAAAATCGGCATCCTTCGCTATCGGGAGAAGAAAGAGCGTGTCTTTACCATTACTCGCGGGGATATTCCGATGAAGAGTATCACCGCCACCTATATGATTAACGACAGCACAGGCTATATCCGCATCAAGAATTTCGGCGACAAGACCTACGCTGAGATGCTGGCATCCTTGAGTACCCTTTCTTCTGATGGTGCCAAGAATCTGATTATCGACCTGCGCGACAATACCGGCGGCTATCTCGACAAAGCCGTTCAGATATGCAACGAATTTCTGCCGAAAGACCGGCTGATCGTATATACCGAGGGACGCAAATCACCTCGTTCCAACTACTACAGCGACGGACACGGTGTCTATCAGGACATCCCGCTGGTGGTGCTCATCAACGAAGGTTCAGCTTCTGCTTCCGAGATTTTTGCAGGTGCGATGCAAGACAACGACCGCGCCACCATCATCGGCCGCCGTTCGTTTGGCAAGGGACTGGTACAACAACAGATACCATTCTCTGACGGCAGTCTGATTCGTCTGACTGTTGCCCGCTACTACACCCCTTCCGGCCGTTGCATCCAGAAGCCTTATGAGGCCGGCGACAGCAAGGATTACGAAATGGATCTGCTCACCCGCTATGAGCACGGAGAGTATTTCTCTCAGGACAGCATCAAGCACACCGGCCCAGCCTACAAGACCCACATCGGACGTGTGGTATATGGCGGCGGTGGTATCACGCCGGATATTTTTATTCCTGAAGATACCGTCAACATGACTTCTTATTATAAGGAGGCGGCGATGAGCGGATTGATTCTGCAGTTTGCCTTCAACTATACCGATGACAACAGGCCGTTGCTGAATTCCTACAAGACGATGAGGACATTGGCCAGCTACCTGAAGAAACAGAATCTGGTGGAGCGTTTTGCCGTTTTTGCCGACAAGAACGGTCTGAAGCGTCGCAACCTGCTGATTATGAAGTCGCACAACCTGCTTGAACGCTACATCGATAGCCGCATCATCTATAATATGCTGGACGAACAGGCGTGGAATGAGTATATGAACCTCGACGACCCCACCATCCGTGCGGCATTGGAGATTATCAGAATGAATCAAACGATACCAAGCCTCTAACATGTTCAAACGCGAAGTACAGCCATTAGACGCCCTGGTGAATCAGTTTTTGCGCCAGGAAGGACTGGAGACACCTTTGTTGCAAAAGCGTCTGATTGATGCATGGGACGAGGTGACTGGCAAAACGGTAGTACGCTACACAACGGAGAAGTTCATCAAGAACCAGACGCTGTTTGTGAAAATCAACAATCCAGCTTTGCGTCAGGACCTGAACATGATGCGCACCCAACTGGTAAAGCGCCTGAATGAAGCCGTAAAGAGTATGGTGATTGCAGAAGTGAGGGTGTATTAATTCATAATGCATAATGCATAATTCTCAATTATCAATTATATAATGACGTCCATTTTGATGTCGTGCTCATCGGCAGGGATGCCGGGCATTTTCTGGAAATCGAAACACACACCTATTTTATAAGTATGCGGCAGTCGGGCGAGCAATCGGTCATAATACCCTTTGCCGCGCCCCAAACGATTGCCGCGCCCATCGAACCCCATTCCTGGCACCACAGCCACTTCTATTTCTTCTTCGTGGGTGAACACCTCGCCAATAGGCTCCATGATGTCAAAGAAACCGCCCTGCAGGTCGGCTGGCGATGTGTATCGGCGCAGTTCGATGTCGGTATCGTTCAACACGGCAGGCAACAGGACCGTCTTTCCTTTCTCAACCAACAGGTCGAGAACGTGATGGGTATCGACTTCATCAGACAGCGAATAGTACATCAAAATGGTCTTTGCCCGATGGATGGCGGGACTTGCGAGCAGCCGCTGAATGATCGCCTCAGAGGATTCCTTGAGTTGCTGTTCGGTGAACATACCTTTCAGCATGCGGATGTGTTGTCGGATTTGGGTTTTTTGCATGGGAATTGATGGGAGTTATGGGAACTGATGGGAGTTATGGGAACTGATGGGAGTTATGGGAACTGATGGGAGTTATGGGAGTAATGGGATTTCAAACAACTTGTATTCGAAAGCGCTGTTTTGGAGGATGCTGTCGAGGTGTTCGCGATTGGTATCGGTGATAAAAATCTGACCGAAATCCTCGCCTGCTACCAGTTTTACGATTTGTTCTACACGCTGGGCATCCAGTTTGTCGAAGATATCATCGAGCAACAGCAACGGTGTTGTTTTTGCCGCCATCTGTTTGAGGAATCGGAACTGCGCCAGTTTCAACGCCAGCACAAACGTTTTGTTCTGTCCCTGACTGCCTTCGCGCTTCATCGGATAGCCGCCCAGCGTCATCTCCAAGTCGTCGCGATGAATGCCGTGCAACGAATAGCCTACTGCGCGGTCCTTGAAGCGGTCGCGCTGGATAATGTCCAGCAACGGCCCTCGCTGTCCGTGCGAGATATATCGCAACGACACCTGTTCCTGCTCTTGCGAGATATGATGATAGATGTCCTGAAAGACGGGCACCAGCTGGCGCACAAATTCGTCGCGCTTCCGATAGACGGCCTCGCCCGTTTCGGCCATCTGCTGTTCCCAGAGTTCCATGAGCGTGGCGTCTGGCTCTTCCTCCATCTTCAGTAGCGTATTGCGTTGCTGCAAAGCTTTATTGTAATTCGTCAGCGCCTCGATATAGCTGTGGTCGTATTGTGCGATGACCACATCCATCAGACGGCGCCGTTCCTCGCTGCCACCCTCGATGAGAATGGTGTCGGCAGGCGACACATACACCAGCGGAATCAGCCCGATATGTTGTGACAGCCGTTTGTATTCCTTCTTGTTGCGCTTAAAATGTTTCTTCGTGCCGCGCTTCATGCCGCAGTATATCAGCTCCGTCTCTCCCTGCTCGTTCTCGTAGGTTCCTTCCAGCACAAAGAAGTCCTCATTGTGGGTAATCACCTGTGAATCGACGGGATTGTTGGCACTTCGGCAGAACGACAGGTAGTAGATAGCATCCAGCAGATTGGTCTTCCCCACCCCGTTGTGCCCTATCAGGCAATTCATTTTCGGCGACAAATCGAGCGTTGCCTCCTTGATATTTTTATAGTGGATAATATTCAGTTTCTTGAGAATCATGCTGCCGTATTCGTTAAAAACGTAGCAAAGTTACACCTTTTATTCATGAAAAACGAAAAAAGTCATGAATAAATTTCAATATATCCGAGAATATGTGTAATTTTGCTGCGCTAAAATTTGCACATAAATAAAAATCAAGAAATAATGGCTAAAAAATTTGAACAAACAAGTCCCGCTGACATCAACGAGACTATCAGTAAATCAGAAGCTTTCTTCATCAAGTACAAGAAAGCTATCATCATTACCATCGTAGCAATCATCGTCATCGTCGCAGGTTTCATGCTGTGGAAGCAGTATGTGGTAAAACCCCGCGAGGCTGAGGCAAGCACCGTTTTGGCAAAGGCCGAACAGTATATGATGATGCAGCAATACGACAAAGCCCTCAAGGGCGACGGCGCTGGTTGCATCGGCTTTGTGAAAGTAGCCAGCGACTATAGCGGTACCGATGCAGGCAACCTTGCCAACCTCTATGCAGGTTTGTGCTATGCTCGTCAGGAGAAACCCGACTGGAAGCAGGCATTACAGTATTTGAAGGAATACGAACCCGCCAAGGAATCTCTCATCGGCGCCTTCTCACAGTTCGCTTTGGGTAACGCCTATGCCAACAACGACCAGTTAGACGAGGCTGTGAACGCATTCAAGAAAGCTGCTGAACTCGCTGACAATCAGGCAGAAGGTGTCAACAACAGCATTGCTCCACGTGCCCTGATTGAAGCAGGTGTCATTCTGGAGAAGCAAGGCAAGAAAGCCGAAGCTAACGAAATCTACGTAAACATCAAGAAGACCTACGTAGCTTCACCTGCTTACCAGGAAATCGACAAGTATATCGAACGCACGAAGTAATTGTAAATCGTAAATCGTCCAATTGTCAAATAGCAATGGCTACTGCATTTCACAACTTGTCCGAGTACGACCCCACCAGCATTCCCGATGCCAGCAACATGAACTTCGGCATCGTGGTTTCAGAGTGGAATCCGGAGATTACCGGAGCTTTGCTCGATGGAGCCGTTAAAACGCTGGAGAAGCATGGCGCACTGCCTGAAAACATCCACGTGAAGACTGTTCCAGGCAGCTTCGAACTCATCTACGGCGCACACCAGATGACACTCAACGACGGCTACGACGCCATCATCATCCTCGGCTGCGTCATCCGCGGCGATACTCCCCATTTCGACTACATCTGTCAGGGAGTCACCTACGGTATCGCCCGACTGAATGCCAAGAGCGAGATTCCCGTTATCTTCGGCTTGCTCACAACCAACGACATGCAGCAGGCCAAAGACCGTGCCGGCGGCTGTCTGGGCAACAAAGGCGATGAATGTGCCATCGATGCCATCAAAATGGCGAAGTTCTAATACAACGAACAATAATCAATAAAAGGGAGTGTCCATCATCGACATTCCCTTTTTTATTGTTATTACATCTTTCTTGTTAGCTAAACGCAATCCTTTCGAATAATAATTCAAATTAAATAACTTTGTAATTCAGATTAAATAACTTTGTAATTCAAATTAAATAACTTTGCAATTCAAATTAAATAACATCTCATTAGGACAATAATACGGCGATTGGAGCGTTATCAAGATAAAAGAAAAGTTTATTATCACCAAAAAGTAAAACGATTTTCACCCAAAAAGAAATAAAAAGAGCGTTGGGTGCAGGATAAAAAGCAGACTTAGGTGCAGGATAAATTCATAAAAACTGCACCTAAGCCGTTGATAATCAGTTTAGGTGCAGGATGGAAGGATAAATTATTTATTTGCAGGAGTCCATTCTTGGCATTTAACGGTACATCCCATAATACCACCAGTTGTACTTGTCATCCAGTCAACTACATAAAGGCGTGTATAGCCATATGTATAAATCCTAGTTTTACTAGATTCATCGTATGAAGAAGACTTTACACATCTAATTATATATCCATAGCCAGGAATCGCAGACACTTCTCTCGACCAACCATTTTCTGGAACTTTATTAATGGAAGAAAGTCCGTTCACACTCCCAACAGAGACAATCTCTTGACTACCATTATTATACACCTCAAGGTTGTTGGAAGTGTTTAATCTAATTGAACCTCCTCCTGGTAAATTAACCCAATTATTATTTGCGAGGTTTGCAATAATCGTTCCTGCAGGATCCGATGCTGTCGAAGGATTATCTCTGGTTCCTCCTTCATCATCATCGCCGCATGCTACGAAACTAAAACTGAATAATGCAACTACTAAATAGATAAACCACCTTGTTTTCATTGTCTTTCTTTTTTGTGTCTGCTTGCAAGCAGACGTGTTAATAATATGTTTAAGTTTTTTAGTCCAAGGTTTGAGTTGAGACAGAAAAAAGAAACGTGGACTAATCACTTCGTCTACGTTTCTCCTGGTATCGCCAAACACCTTTGCAATCATATCCGAGTAAAAGCCCACGCCATTAGCTGACGCGAGCATTAACTTCTACTCTTGATTGCTTCTTAAATTTGGCGAATTCGGAGAAACAAGAATAAAGCTAACGCTTCTTATCTATATGTCTTTAGTTACAATTTATACCATAAGCTTGTTTGATTAAATGGTTCTACATCTTGTTATTTTATCACATTATTGCGATTTTTCGCTTGCAAATATAATAAGTTTTTCAGAAACAGAAAAGGATATGAAAAGATTTTTAAGACCTTCGCAATCGTCCTGACCTGACTTAGGAGTTCGTGCAAGTCCTATTGTTCAGCCCCCCTGCCCCCTAACTTAGGGGGTATTGAGGTTACACCCCGTCGTCCTCATTCGTTTGAGGGTTGGGAGCCGCATTTTGGTTGGTGGTGTCGAGGTCGTTGTCAAGCTCGATATGAATGTCGCCCATGCGGGAAATCTTGACCTTCATCGGTATGAACTCATCACTCATCTCGTTGGGTGAGCCTACGCTGGCAGAAAAGACGAGGTTGTTGCCTTCCACCTCTACGAACGGCAGCCCCAGGAGGGCACCATTTTTCTTGGTGTTGTCGTCGAGAAAACTGTTGAAGTCTGTCTTCTGGAACGTCTTGTCCATGAAGACGCTGCCGTCGGCGCGACTGATTTTCAAGTCAATCTTGTTGTCGTAGTACTTCCTGCCCGACTCGTCTTGCACGATAGGCAGCGATGTATCGGCATAGCGGCGAATGGCTATGGTATAGTCGCCCGTTTGCCACGTAACGGTGGTGGCTTCAGGGGTGATGGTCGGCATCTCGACGGTATCTGTCGGCACGACTTCTTTTTCAGGTTTTGAGATAATGATATTGTCTGATTGCTTAGTATCTTTGCAGGAAGAGATGCCCAACAGCAACGTTCCCAGCAGGATAAATGACAGGATTTGTTTCATTTTATTATTTTTTAATGATGGCAAAGATACAACTTTTTTCCAAAACTGCACGCAAAGACGGAAAAAAATAGTAAATTTGCGCGGTATTTCCAACAAAAAGGTATGAGAAAAAGATTGTTTTTTTGCATTTTATCAGCATTGCTGTTGTTTTCCTGCTCGAATAGTCAGGGCGAACAGCAGGCAGGAATGACCATCGACACGATTCCGCAGTTGGTGACGCAGATTCAGAAAACCAGCAAACTATATACATCGGAATATCGGGTGCATAAGATTATCACCCATGACGACGAGCTGCAGCTGAAGGGGTCATTCATGAAGCAGGACTTCGAAATCACCCTGCCTGCAGGCAAGCGCAAGGTGGCCATACCGATAGATGCCACGCTGAAGGCGTATATCGACTTCGCTGGTTTCTCGGAAAAGAACATTCGTCGCGAAGGACAGAAAATCACCATCATCCTGCCCGATCCTGTCATCGAGGTGACAGGCACGAAAATCAACCACCAGGACATCAAGCAGTCTGTGGCGCTGCTGCGTGAGAACTTCAGCGACGAGGAACTTGCCGACTACGAACAGCAGGGTCGCGCCAGTATCGTAAACGCCATACCGCAGACAGGACTGCTGGAAAATGCCCGTGCAAGTGCTGCCCACGTGATTATTCCGATGGTCACGATGATGGGATTCAAGCAGAGTGATATCACGGTGGAGTTTAGCAAGGAGCTGGGAGCAAAGAGCAAGGGGCAAGGAGCAAGGGGCAAGGAACTGGGAGTGAGAATAGAACTTGAAAAATAAAACTATTCAACCATTAATCGTAAATTGTACATGATGAAGCGTTTTCTTTCCAACATATTTCGCCAGCTCGCAGCAAATGTTCAGCACACCTTATTATATATAATAGGGATGGTGCTGCTGGTTGTCGGCACCGTATGGTTGCTGGTGTGGCTCAACAAAGACAACAGCATGGAGATTTCGGCCGACAGGAAGATAGACATCACACCGGCACAAATCGTTGCCATACAGAATATCGGTCAATGGGAGTTTCTCGCCATCAGCGACGAGGAGCTGGTCGATACCGTAAGCCGCGGATTCTTCAGCGACGACGAGTTGATACGCATCTACTACGGCACCGTGCGTCTGGGCATCGACCTGCATCAAGCAAAGCCCCATTGGATACGGCAACAAGGCGACTCGTTGTTGGTTGAGCTGCCACCCATCACCCTACTCGACCGGAACTTCATCGATGAGACACGCACACGCTCTTTCTTCGAGTCCGGCAAATGGAGCCATGAGGCTCGTGAACAACTCTACCAACGGGCTTATGACAAGATGATAGCTCGCTGTATGACGAAAGAAAACATCCAGATTGCCCAAGCGAACGCAAAGGTTCAATTCACACAACTGCTGCGGTCGATGGGGTTTGAGAAAATAAAGATTGATTTTGAATTATGAATGAAATATTATCTGAAATCAGTTCGTTCCTATGGGGCTGGCCAATGATTATCCTGTTGTTGGGGACACACCTGTTTCTGACCATTAGACTACGCTTCCCTCAACGGAAGATTTTCACAGCAATACGGTTGTCGTTGCAACGCGACAAAGGCTCTACTGGCGATGTCAGCCAGTTTGGAGCATTAGCAACAGCGCTCGCCGCCACCATCGGAACAGGCAATATCATCGGTGTGGCTACCGCCGTCGCATTGGGCGGACCTGGGGCCGTGCTGTGGTGCTGGCTCACGGGTGTGTTCGGCATCTCGACAAAATATGCCGAAGGACTGCTGGCCATCAAATACCGCGTGAAATCGAAAGACGGCAGGATGCTGGGTGGCCCGATGTATGCGCTGGAACGGGGATTAGGATGGAAATGGATGGCGGTGCTCTTCGCCATCTTCGCCACTTGTGCATCGCTGGGCATCGGCTGTACCGTACAAGCGAACGCCATTGCCACGTTGACCGAAAGTTCCTACAACATCTCACCCTACATCACAGGTGCATTCGTATGTCTGTTGGCTGCAGCCGTTATCTTAGGCGGCGTGAAAAGCATCGCCCGTGCCTGCAGTATGCTCGTACCTTTCATGGCATTCTTCTATATGGCAGGCTGTATCTACATTCTATTTGTCAATGCCGAATATCTATGGCCAGCCATACAGGTTATCTGCAAATCGGCATTCACCCCCCAAGCAGCAGGCGGAGGCTTTCTCGGCTCTACCGTCATGATGGCTGCACGATTCGGTATTTCACGCGGATTATTCTCTAACGAGTCTGGATTAGGATCGGCACCCATCGTCGCAGCAGCCGCACAAACACGCAATCCCGTTCGACAGGCATTGGTATCAAGTAGCGGCACCTTTTGGGACACCGTTGTTATCTGTGCACTCACAGGACTGGTCATCGTCAGCTCCATCATCGCCTATCCTGAGATATCATCTCAGGATGGCGCCAAACTCACCCATCTGGCCTTCGACAAGATACCCTACGTGGGTGGTCCCCTGCTGACATTCGGTTTGCTCACCTTTGCCTTCAGCACCATCCTGGGCTGGTGTTACTACGGAGAAAGAGCTGTGGAATACCTGAGCGGCAAAAAACTGGCTTACGGCTACCGTACCATTTATATTATAGCCGTATTCGTGGGTAGCATCATGAACCTGACGATCGTCTGGAACATTGCCGACTGTATGAACGCGCTGATGGCTATACCCAACCTGCTGTCGCTGCTATTCCTGAATGGTATCATCGTTCATGAAACGCGCAAATACCTGTGGCGCAATCAGTTGGATAAGGATATGGAGGAATCGATGGATGAAGGTTGAAGGATGAAGGTTAATGGTTCTTTACGCTACTCTCCCTGATAATCAGCTGCATCGGAACGATTTCCTGATAGATGTTCTTGTCACCGTTGATATTGCGAAGTAACAATTCACAAGCTTTTCGTCCCTGTTCGTAAGCCTGGTCAGCGATAACTGAAAGTTTCGGTGTGACATACAATGCCGTTTCACTATCGGTGAAACCGATAATCGCCACATCCTCAGGAATACGTAAACCATGCTCCTTGATAGCTTCGAAAGCCGCATAGGTAATGATATCGTTGAACGCAATGATGGCATCTGGCCTGTCTTCACGTTCCAGCAGCTTCCCCGTAGCGTTACGAGCCACCTCGAAGTCAATCTTGTCGCAGACAATCAAATCGCGGTCAATCGGCCGCCTGCTGTCACGAAGCGCCTGCAGATATCCGTGTTTGCGGCGACGCACCATATCCAAATGATTAGGACCGCCAATGAAAGCAATCCTGCGGCTTCCTGTATCAATCAGATGTTGGGTGGCCTGCTGAGCAGCCTCATCACCGTTTGCCACCACATGGGAGAACAATTCAGGCAGACAGGTGCGGGCAAAGAACACGAGCGGAATACCCATCTCATGAATTTCCTTATAGTGTGAATAGTCGGTGGTATCTTGTGCCAGACAAGCAATGATGCCTTCTACATGCAGGCTGATAAAAGAATCAATGGCACGCTCCTCGGCCTCATAGTCTTCATGACTGTTCGAACTGAAAACAGAATAGCCTTTCTGACGGGCATAGTCCTCGATGCCGTCGAGCGCGCCTGAATAATAATGGGTAACAAGGTTGGGCACAACCACACCGATGACGCGCGGTGCTTCTTTTCGCAAACTCTGTGCAAATGGGTTGGGACGATAATTCAATTCACGCGCCAAATCCTGCACACGCTTACGCATATCTTCACTCACCTCGTGACTATTTCGTAAAGCTCTCGATACGGTTGCAATACTCACATTCAGCCGAGTTGCGAGGTCTTTCAACGATATCCTGCGTTGTTTCATTGCATTGAATCTAATAAATAATGAACAATTGCTTTTGCAAAGGTATATAAAATATAGTAGAACGCAAACGTTTACGTTATTTTTTTCATTTTTTTTGTTGCTAAACGATATAAATGTATAAAAAACAATTATCTTTGCAGCAGAATCTAATGAGTAATGAATAGTTGATAATAAGTTAGTTAGAAAATTCAGGATTAGAATTGTTGTGAAACAGTCCTAATCCTTTTTTTATGTCTATGAGCGAAGCAAATTAACTTCCTCTTAAATCAGAACAACAGTTCCTCTCCTTCCAACTCACATGTAGAGAACCCCATTTCACGCGCTTTCTCCTGATTGGCTGTGAAATAGACAGCTTTCCCTTCTGTACACAACTCCTCTTGGGAATTATACACCTTCACCTCGATGAATGCCACCTGGCGCTTCATCTCCACCAGACGGGCACGAAGAGTTATCTGGTTTTCGGTTGTCATAATGGGTTTCATGAACTTCACCTCCAACTTATTGGTCACACCAGTTGTCTGCAGTTTGCGAAAGACAACCCACGAAGCAATCTCGTCAATCAACGTTGACTGGATGCCACCGTGCAACGTATCTACCCAACCCTGAAAGTTGGCTTGGGGCAACCAGAAGCACACAACCTCATCGCCGTCTTCAAAGAACTCCATGTGTACGCCTGCCGGGTTATCAGGGCAACAGCCGAAACAATGATAACCTTCTTTCTGCAACCAAGGATTTTTGATTTTTCTCATACCTTATTATATTATAGCATTTTCGCGCTCAATTGAACTCCCTATTCTACGCCTGATTAAAAACTGAGGTGGAAACCAAAGCGCACACCATTCTTGCTCACACCATCAAAATGGTTGTACGTAAGACGGCGCACATAATCTATCTCCAGACACTTCAGAATATTATGGATGCCCACAACAAACTCCATATATGGGTCGTTGGTCATCATACGGGTATGTTCAGGGAACTGATAGAGCACATCATCGTTCGCATTCTGTGGCAATCGGGGGTTGTTCTTGTCAGTCAGATGTCCCCACATACCTTTCAGAGAAATATACTCGCGCCACTTCAGCTTCTTCAGCAACGGGATGCGGTTGAACAATTTTCCATTCAGGTCCCAAGCAAGATTGAACAACGCATAGCGGTCGTTCATGAACTCCATATTTTCCATCAAGTTGAACGACCCCTGATGTTCCATATAAGAGGTATTGACCGGAGGCATGATCAACAGCGGATAAGGCACCTTGCTCCATTGGGCACCAGCCATCAGGCGCACATCAAACTTACCCCAGGAACCCAACCAAAAGCGCTTATACACTGAGGCCTCTGTCAGGTGATAGCTGAAGTTTCCTCCCAAGAAATGTTGAAAGGCCATCGTGTGGGTCAATTTGTATTCAGGCGCATCCTTGTTGACCATAATGCGTCCTTGCTTGGTGTTGATATAGCTTTGGCCTGGTCGATATTCGAAAGCAATCTTCATATCGGTCATACGAATTTTCGATACGATCGTGCCGTCCATCTTCTTGTATTCAAGAGAACCTGTAGGCTCATCACTTTCCGACTTCAACGCAACGGATGAATTCATACCCCAATCGGTTTCCCAATTGAACGATAATTTGTGGCGATGATAGAAATACATATCCTGAACCTTCTTCGGACGGATAGCCATAAAAATATTATCCTTGTTGTGATACAAGAACTTATCGGCCGGCGACTCCACATCGTAGTAGGATTCAAACGTAATGGTCTGCGTAGGGAACTCGTGGGGCTGATACTCTTTCTTATTGAACGAATAGGTCAGCGAAGCACCATAATAATGCCGTTTCGACTTGAAACCGTAAGCGTAGTAACCATCGGCAAACCAATGAGGACTGAGGTTGGCGGTCGTCTTTCCTGCTGCTCTCAAACGCAAACCATCGACGAAGTTGGTGGAGATGACAGAGGTTAGCGGACCGATATCAAACTTGCTGGGCGTCTTGCTGGTGCCCGTCTCAACGAAGTTTTCCAAAACGGTCTTCACGCCAATCATCACCCACTTGAAGTGCTTGGTTTGCGACATATTCTTAATAAAGTCATCCATTGAGGCCTCGCTCTTCGTCAAATCAACCGTTCGGTGGCCATCCCAGTAGGCATCATCACGCATCTTGGCATTAGCATCATAGCGTGTTGATGCCTTTCCCTTGAACTCCTTATCAGGAATGGGGTCGAAGGCATAGTCTGACAACTTTGTGGTACGAATCACGATAACGCGGCGGAACAAATCGGTCAGCTCCAATTCCACCACCATATTGTCGGTCGTCAACACCCTGTCGCCGTTTGCCAGCTTCGTATATTCCTGTTCTATTTTCATGGCGTCAACAAAGTTGACACCCGTATTGGCAGGTAGCTGCATATCGCATCTCTTGACGTGCAACGTAGAATCGTCCAAAATATACAGTTCGCCTCGGAAACCGAAATCCTGCTGGTTGGCAGGAAGGAATTGCAGACGAATGCAACGTTCATGGTCCACAAACACTGTATCGTCGATATAGAAATGATAGAACGAGATTGCCGTCGAACCAATAGGACTGGGGAATCGTTTCTGTAAGAGACTGATATGGTCGTCGTAAATGTCGATATCCTGGAATACATCCTTCAATATCTCGTTCAGCGCACCACCCGTCTGAATCAGTTTGCTCACACCTTTCGTCGTTTGGCCCAACACAATTTCCTTCTCCTTATGCGGGTCTTTCCGATAGATATTACGTGTCAGCGTCTCATCAACCGACAAAGGCAATATCAGTTTCTGATTATAGGGACATACTTCAACCTGTTGCAGCAGCCAAGGGGAGTTTTTGAACATTTTCCCTTCCAATTCCGTAGGCGTTAGGTTGTTAATCGCCATTGTGAGCTTTTGGTATTTGTCAAAGCTGTAAAAATCATGATTGCCTAAATCGGTGCGACTCTTGTTGGCAATCACACGACGCATCAAGTCAACCGCAGGATTGTTCTTGCGACTGTATTTAGTCTTGCGCTTCGCCTTCACGACCACCTCACCCAACTGCTTAGAGTCGGAAACAAGTTTGATATGAAGTTCCTGCGGGGTTTTACTGTTAATCTTTATGGACTTTGACTTGTAGCCCACAGCTGAAACGGTCAGCGTCCAGCCTTCCATGCGGATAATCTCAAAACGGCCTGCCATATTGCCCGATACCGCCACCTGATGACCTTTATAGGTTGCAGAGACATAGGGAATGCTGTCGCCCGTTTGAGAATCAACCACATAGCCTCTAATCTGTCCGTTGACCTGTACAGCCAGCAGCCAGAATAATGTAGTTAAAACTAGTTCTCTCAATGTTATCCTCATTTTTGTTTAGTCTATTTCTTCATCGGCCTCATAGCCGCCTATTAATCGAATTTCATTCTTCAGCATCGTATATTGCTGATACAGATTGTTTACCGGTTCCTCATTCTTCGTGTAATCGTGCATCGGACTCTTCAGGAAGAAACTCAGGAAACGAAGAATACCGTAACGTCCTGAGCGGGCAGCCAAATCGGAAAGCAGGCAGAGATCAAGACAGACGGGTGCAGCGAGGATGGAATCACGACAAAGGAAATTGATTTTGATTTGCATCGGATAACCCATCCATCCGAAAATATCTATATTATCCCAACTCTCCTTATTGTCGTTGCGAGGGGGATAATAGTTGATACGTACTTTATGATAATAGTCAGTATAGAGATCGGGACGATCTTCTGCTTTGAGAATTGTTTCCAAGGTGGACAATTTGCTCACTTCCTTCGTATGGAAATTAGCTGGTTCATCCAACACCAAGCCATCGCGATTACCCAGAATATTCGTTGAGAACCATCCATTCAATCCTAAGTTCCTGACTCCTAAGATGGGGGCAAAACCACTCTTTACCAATGTCTGACCAGTCTTGAAGTCCTTGCCGGCAATCGGCATCTTCATCTTCTCTGCCAATTCCCAAATGGCAGGGATATCAACAGTCGTATTGGGAGCACCCATGATGAACGGAGCACCTTCCGACAATGCTGCATAAGCGTAACACATCGAGGGTGCTATATGCTCGCGGTCGTCAGCTTTCATCGCTGATTCCAACAACTCCAACGTTCCGTGATACTGCATATCAACAGGCAAATAGATTTCTGTTGACGCTGCCCAAAGCACTACGATACGGCTACAACCCTTCTGTTGCTTGAACTGGCGGATATCCTCACGCAGTATCTCCACCATCTGCCAGCGTGTAGGAATAGCCTCGCCTACGGTTTTCACGTTGTCTCCGTCAAGACGTTTGGCATAGTTCTTATCAAAAGCGGCTTTCATGGGAACAATCTGTTCCAATTCCTCGCGTACAGGCTCAATGTCCTGAGGTTTCAAAACCTCTGCATACATAGCTGCTTGGTAAGCATTCTGCGGATACAAATCCCATGTGCCAAAAACGATATCATTCAAATCAGCTAACGGAACGATGTCTTTCATGGGAAGATACTGCTTCTCCGAGCCTCGTCCCACACGGATTTTGTCATATTGTGTCATTGAGCCAACAGGTTTAGCCAGACCTTTGCGAGCCATCAAGACGCCCGTCATAAAAGTCGTTGCTACTGCACCACAACCTACAATCATGATGCCTAATTTCCCGTCAGCCGGTTTTGCAAATGATTTTTTCATTTCTATTTTTATTTCTTATAACGTTGCTTTTACTTCTTTTATTGTATGAATGGTCCAATCTGGAACGATGGAAGCATCTCTTATGGGTGCCCAACCTTCGCCTTCCAACCACGCCGTTTTACATCCTATATGCTGAGCCGGAGCAATATCTTTCTCCAAACTGTCGCCAACCACCAGTACTTCTTCAGGTTGTAGTCCCATTGCTTCTACACCCATTTGGAAAATGCGAGAATCAGGTTTCCGAATACCGACTACAGCCGATTCGATAATCTGCGAGAAGATACCGTTCATACCAAATTCTTCCAGTACGACAGACATATTTCCATAGAAATTGCTTACCAGCACCAGTGGTAACGTATCCTTCAACGTCAGCAGCACTTCCCTACTCTTTCGCGTAGTTGAAACAACCTGCCCATACAAGTCGTCTAAAATCGCATCGTACTTTTGTCGGCAGAGTTGCTCGTCACACGTCCAGATTCCTTTGTCACGCAGGTATTCCATCTCGATTTTAATTTTCACATCCAACATTTTGCGAAATGTGTCGTGAGCCTGGATAATAGGATTCTGACCCAATGTGCGCTCTCCAAATACATAGGCCTCCCGGAACTGCGGTTCCGAAACAGGTACCTGATGAATCTGGTAGGCTCGCCAAAGCATCATGCCCCAATGACAGCCAGCCGTATCGAGCGTTCCTCCGAAGTCAAAAATCACACCTTTTATCTTCATCAGCCTTTATTCCTTTACTCCAATCCTCCCTTTGTTATCGACTCACACAGCCTTTCATGCTGTTTTTGCATATAGATGTAGAGTACATTCATGACTGTTATTTCGAACAGCAGATATACCCACGGACAGTTCAACATACAAGTAACATACAAACAGATTGCTCGCACGTTGAAAGTTAGGATGTTTGTCAGCGGCATCAGCGGACGACTGCCCTGAAGGAATACCTCACGTATCTCCGATGGAAGAGCATCAGCACTTCCGTACCGCTCAAGGATGGTAGCCATCATTTTCTGAAAGGCAGGTGTACGTTTCTCCTGACGATGACAATAGTTCGCATAGTTGTAATAGAAGAACCTGTCAACAAAGGAGGCTTCTTTGGGCAACGCTTCATATAGGGTACGCTGCTGCTGGTAGCTGTCGAGTTCTGCCCCTTTCTTTCCCTTGAGGAAGAAGAGGTGAATCTGCCGATAGTAGTCAGCCAGCAAACATTGTAGGGAGTGACTTTGCATCGCCAGCAATGCCATCACAACAATCCAGATACTCCATACATCGTCGAGACCTGGAATGAACTGGTTCCAAAGCCTGAAGGCAATGGCCAGATAGATAAACAAGAACCACATGTTCTCTGCAAAGCCGTCGAGGAATCGTCCTATAGCGGTCTTCTGACCTGTCAACCGGGCCAGTTGGCCATCGGCAGAATCCAGAAAATTAGCAAACATCAGCAAGCAAACGCCCAACAGATTGTACCAGAAACTGGTAAAATAGAACATACAGCCGCCAGCTACTCCCACAAAGATGGAGAAGATGGTGACCCCGTTCGGATGGATACCCAGTTTCCGACATAGCAGCGCAATTATCAACCCGATAGGACGCGTGAAATAGATGTCAATCCATTCCTCCGTATCCTTCGACTTGATAGTTTCGCGAAGCAGTTGTTTGAATTTCTTGTTTTCTATATCTTCTATCATTATTTTGTTTCTTCGTTTCGCATAAAGCGATTGAACGATGTTTGTTCAATTGTGAATTTTATAAGCGACCAACTGCACGATGGCATTTGCGGCCTCTTCTCTACATCGGGAGAAACTCGGCCAGTCGTTGAAGTCGATAATCTTAAACTCCCCATCTGGTGTGATGATGGCATCTCCGCCATAAATCGGAGTACAGACCAGTCGCGACAGCATCTCTACCGTAGAACGCAGATGCTCTTTCTGGAAGAAATAATGGTGCGGAGTCCCATTGATCCGTTCATCGCCAAATTTGCTCTCCTCATCATCGCCTGGGTAGAAATATCTAAAGAATGAGGTTCCTTCTACACCATAGAATTTCAACAGGTCTCCACAGACATGTGATTGAACAACAATATCGGTAACACCTCGCTCTGCAAATGAAGCCTTCGCTTTTGCCAAAGCCTCATCATCTTTACAGAAGAGCACATCTTGGTGGCATTGCGCCGCAGCATCACCGCGTTTCACCCACCAGCCGTTTGTACCTGTCTTGCGTGGCATTGGGATATGTTTCTCACGCATGAGCGCCTCCAACCGGCTTCGCTGACACATCTCTACACCATAACCGGAGTTCAGAACAACAGCCCCTTCATCTTCCTTTTGTTTCAGAAAGGCTGTCGTCTTTGGCAGTCGGCCCATATTCAAAAAGATATTTCCACAACCTGTAAGCTCTGATTCACAGAGTTGTTGTTCTGGTATCAATATACCGTGTAGCCGCTCTACGACCGCTGTAAGGATAGCCCGATCTTTTTCAACCGATTGGGGCGAAAACTGTTCTGACCGTATGATTCCGTATATCATTTTTGCAATTCCCTCACAAATTCCTCTGCTTTCCGGATGTCACCCTTGTGGTCTATATCCAACACTTTCGTAAAAGGATAGGCTTTCAGGCGCAAGCCCTCAGCCACCAATGCACGTTGAAAGTTTCGCATACGGCATTCACCATCACGAATACAGCGTTCCAGCACTTCCAATGTCTGGGGAGTCAGTCCGTAAATGCCTCCACTCACATAGCGTTTATCTGCAGGATAGTCAGCAGTATCAAAGAACCCTCGAATCGTGAAGTCATCTGCCACATCAACATACAAGGGCTTCTCGTCGTCGATATAATCAGTAACCACCATCATCGCATCATAGCCTTCTGTCACAGCCAACTGAAACGACATGATATATCTGCCAAACTCAACCTCGTCAAAAATAGTATCTACCGTTGTAACCAAAAAGGGATCTTCACTCTTCAGCCAGCGACTCAGCGCAAAGAGGCTGTGCATCGAGCTGGGTGTCGATTCCACATGTACATGCAGCGGCGACAATGTCTTCAAATGACCATAGACCTGAGGTGTTCGGTCGTTGCAGACGACAGCTATCTCGTTAGCTCCATTCTGACGGAATATACGGCAGAGGCGGTCAACGAGATATTCACCACCTATTTTCACCAGCGGCTTGGGTTCTTCTACACCTTCCTTGTGAAGCCGGCTTCCTTCTCCTGCAGCTAAAATAGCATATTTCATCGATTTCTTTTATTTCGCTGCAAAGGTACATATTATTATCCATCAAAAGAAGAAATTTTATTGGGAAATTTGTTTTATTTCGAAGAAAACTGTAATTTTGCACCATTGTTTTATTGACACATTAAAAATGAGTAGCGAGAATACAACTCACTTATTAACCCAAACGGTGGATGAACTGTCAGGAAAAGAGTCCCTGAAAGGTCTTTTTCACGAACACCGTGATGGTGACCCGCTGCCCTCAGCAAAAGCACTTGAAGAAATTATCGAACTGACGAGGGCTATTATTTTCCCAGGATTTTACGGACATTCTTCTGTAAAACTGCAAACCGTCAAATATCAAATTGGAGTCAGCATTGAAAGACTGCACAAACTGCTCAGCCAGCAAATTCTGGCAGGACTGTGCTTTGCAAGACCTGAAGAAAACGATTGTGGCTGTAATCCACAAGGCAAAAATGCGCTGATATGTTTAGAGTATGCCTCAGACTTAGCTGCACAATTGATAGCACGACTGCCTGAAATCAGACGCATTTTGGCTACAGATGTAGAAGCAGCCTACAATGGTGACCCTGCAGCATCAAGTTTCGGAGAGATTATCTCATGCTACCCTATCATCAAGGCGCTTATCAACTATCGAATTGCTCACGAACTGCATCTGTTGGGCATCCCGTTAATTCCGCGAATGATGACGGAAATGGCACATTCAGAAACTGGTATCGATATCCATCCTGCAGCAACTATCGGTGATTATTTCACGATTGATCACGGAACAGGTGTCGTTATTGGAGCTACCTGTGTCATTGGCAACAACGTAAAACTATATCAGGGTGTCACATTGGGAGCTATCAGTTTCCCACTCGACGAGAACGGCAATCCCATCAAGGGTATCCCACGCCATCCGATATTGGAAGACAATGTTATTATCTATGCCAATGCCACCATTCTGGGACGCATCACAATCGGCAAGGGCTGTGTCATCGGTGCCAACGTATGGGTAACTCGCGACATGAAACCTAAAACAAGAAAATACAACAAAGAAAAGATTGATCATTTAGATATGGAATTTAATCATGGGACAGGAATTTAACATGATCGCCAAAACATTCATGGGTTTAGAGAGTGTTTTGGCAGAAGAACTCATTGCTTTAGGAGCAAACAACATACAGATAGGAAGACGCATGGTATCGTTCTCTGGCAATAAAGAACTGATGTATCGTGCTAATTTCCAATTACACACCGCTATTCGCATTCTCAAACCGATTGCAACCTTCAAGGCACGTTCGGCTGAAGATATGTATGATGAGGTGAAAAAGATAGACTGGAGCCTGTACATTGAGAAAGGAAAGACTTTCTCCGTTGATTCGGTCGTTTATTCTGACGAGTTCCGCAATTCTCGCTTTGTTACCTATAAGGTAAAAGATGCTATTGTGGATCAGTTCCGTGAAAAAACAGGTGACCGTCCGAATGTCAGCGTTACCAATCCTGACATCCGTCTTCACATCCATATCGCTGAAGACGAGGCAAGTCTCTCGCTCGACTCCAGCGGAGAAAGCCTGCATCGTCGCGGATATCGTCAAGAAAGCGTGGAAGCACCACTGAACGAGGTGCTGGCTGCCGGTATGATTTTGATGACAGGATGGAAGGGCGAAACGGATTTCATCGACCCCATGTGTGGCTCTGGTACATTATTGATTGAAGCCGCACTCATCGCCCGCAACATCTCACCAGGTGTGTTCCGCAAAGAGTTTGCTTTCGAGAAATGGCCTGATTTTGATGCCGACCTGTTTGATATGATATACAATGATGACTCACAGGAAAAAGAGTTCAACCACCATATTTACGGCTACGACATTAATATCAAAGCTGTCAATACGGCTCGTCTGAACGTGCGTGCAGCCGGACTGACAAAAGACATTACCGTAGAGGAACAGGACTTCAAGGATTTCTCGAAACCTCAACAAAAGAGCATCATGATTACCAATCCGCCTTATGGCGAACGTATATCAACGCCCAACCTGTTGGATACCTACAAAATGATTGGCGAACGTCTGAAACATGCTTTTGGCGGCAACGATGCCTGGATATTAAGTTATCGTGAAGAATGTTTCGATCAAATCGGCCTGAAACCCTCCATAAAAATTCCCGTCTTTAATGGAAGTCTGGAATGCGAGTTCCGCAAATACGCCATGTTTGAAGGCAAGATGAAGGAATTCCGCGCCGAAGGAGGAATCGTCAAGACTGAGGAAGAAAAGAAAGAGATGGCACAAAAACATCGTTTTAAGAAAAACCGTGAATTCAAACAACGTCTGGACGACGAAGAGGAGAACGAAGCAGGCGACATTCGCTCTTTTAAATTTCACTCTTTCGAGATAAACTATCGGGGTGAACTACGCGAGAAAAAGGAACGCCGTCCTCGCAATGAAGAAAGATTCAGTAGAGACGGAAAACGCTTTGACAGAGGAGCTGGAAAGTTTGACAAAGGGGACAAAAGAAATACCAATCGAAGTAACCGCTTTGACAGGAACAACAAACGCAACAATAGTGAATTTGAAAAACGAAAGAGAAGATTTGGTAATGAAGAATAACCCTCTCAAAAACAGCATATTGAAAAGGATTGTTAGAGTAACGTTCCTTCTTATCGTATGCTCCCAACAAACAATGGCTCAACAGAAATTATTCTCTCTGGAAGACCTGAATTCCGGAGGAAGAAACTATTACAACCTACGACCAGAAAACAAATGGACAACCTGGTGGGGTGACCAGTTGATTCGTACAGATGTAGAAAAATGCTCCACGATTGATCTTAATACAGGAAAAGAGAAAACACTTTTTACGCTTGATGAGGTCAACAATTGGATTCATAGCAATGACAGCGTTTTTGTACGTCACCTGATGAATGCCACTTTCCCCTATGCCGACAAACCTTGGGTGATGTTGGGGAACAGAAAGGCCATCATCTTGCTGGACTTCCAAACAAAAGAAATCGTTTGGCAAGACAGTATCTCTGAATCAGATATTGCCCATGAGTGGAATGCAACTACTAAAAACACCGTCTATCTGAAAGACAACCAGTTAATCATGCTTGATGCACAAGGTCACGCAAAACAGCTCACCACAGACGGATCACGCGAGATTGTTTATGGACAAAGTGTACACCGTAATGAGTTCGGTATTGAAAAAGGGTTGTTTTGGAGTCCTGACGGCCAACATTTGGCATTCTACCGGATGGATCAGAGTATGGTGACAGACTATCCGCAGGTAGATATCTTTCAGAGAGAGGCTACTTACGAACCGGACAAATACCCAATGGCAGGCGAAACATCCCACAAAGTAACAGTAGGTGTTTATCATACGGCAACGGGAAAGACCGTATATTTGGCAGCAGGAGATCCAACGGATAGATATTTTACGAATATAGCATGGAGTCCCGACTCCAAAACCATCTATATGTTCGAGCTAAATCGCGACCAAAACGACTGTCGTCTGACATCTTATGATGCTGAAACAGGACAGAAGAAAGGTGAACTCTATCAGGAGACCAGCGACAAATATGTAGAACCTCTCCATCCTATTCAGTTTCTTCCTTGGGACGCATCGAAGTTTATTATGCAAAGTCAGCGTGATGGCTACAACCATCTCTATTTATATCAGCAGGATGGAAAATTGATTAAACAGCTCACCTCTGGCAAATGGGTTGTAATGGATGTCATCGGTTTCAACCAAAAGCAGAAGTCTGTCATCTACCTCTCTAATGAAAAAAGTCCAATACAATCGAATATCTATGCCGTGAACATTTCAACAGGTCAGCGCACCTTGCTCGACAACGGACGCGGATACCACAACGGAAACATCTCAGAATCAGGGCAATACATTGTTGACAGATATTCTGAGCCTACCCTGCCTCGTGTAATTGATATCATCAACGTCAACAAGCGCAGCCATATCAACTACCTGACAGCAGATGACAAATGGAAAGACTATCAGGTTCCCACATACGAATGTGGTATGATCAAAGCAGCAGATGAAACCACTGACCTCTATTACAGAATGGTAAAACCTGCTGATTTCAATCCTGCGAAGAAATATCCAACGGTGATATATGTCTATGGTGGTCCACATGCCCACAATGTTGATGCAAGCATACGTTATGCCTCTCGTTCTTGGGAAACATATATGGCACAGAAAGGCTATATCATCTTCGTACTTGACAACCGCGGAAGCGAGAATCGCGGACGTGATTTTGAACAAGCAACTTTCCGACAGTTGGGACAAATCGAGATGCAAGACCAGATGAAGGGAGTCGAATTCCTACAGTCGCTGCCCTACGTGGACAAAGACCGTCTGGGTGTTCACGGCTGGAGTTACGGCGGTTTTATGACGATCTCCCTCATGACGAACTATCCTGATGTATTTAAGGTTGGTGTTGCCGGCGGTCCCGTTATCGACTGGAAATGGTATGAGGTGATGTATGGTGAGCGCTATATGGATACACCTCAAACCAATCCTGAAGGATATGAGAAAATCAGTTTGCTCAGTAAAGCCAAAAATCTGAAAGGAAAATTACAAATTATCACGGGCTACAACGATAATACGGTTGTCCCACAGCACTGTTTGGCATTTCTTGCAGCATGCATCGAAGCTGGAACCCAGCCAGATTTCTTCGTCTATCCTGGTGAACTACACAACATGCGAGGACATGCCAGCGTTCACCTGCATGAACGAATCACACAGTATTTTGAGGATTATCTGAAATAAGGAGAAAGATTGTATAATTGTAAAATGGTAAAATCATGAACATATTATTATTAGGAAGTGGTGGTAGAGAGCATGCGTTAGCTTGGAAAATAGCGCAAAGTGAGAAATGCAAACAGTTGTATATTGCGCCCGGCAATGCAGGAACAAGCAATTGCGGTGAGAACGTGAACATCAAAGCAGACGACTTTGATGCGCTGAAAACCTTTTGCGTGACACACGATATCAACATGGTTGTCGTAGGTCCCGAAGACCCATTGGTAAAGGGTATCTATGATGATTTCAAAAATGATGAGCGTACCAAACACATTCCTGTCATCGGACCTTCAAAATCGGGAGCCGTCTTGGAAGGCAGCAAGGATTTTGCCAAAGGATTCATGCAACGTCACAACATCCCGACTGCTCGTTACCAAACGTTTGATGGAGAGCATTTGCAACAAGGATTATCCTTTCTGGAAACACTCCAACCACCGTACGTCCTCAAAGCGGATGGTCTTTGTGCCGGCAAAGGCGTACTCATTCTTCCCACGCTTGAAGAGGCAAAGAAAGAACTGAAAGAAATGCTCGGTGGTATGTTTGGCAATGCATCCTCACAAGTGGTTATCGAAGAATTCCTCAGCGGCATCGAATGTTCTGTATTTGTACTGACTGACGGCAAACACTATCAGATGCTGCCTGAGGCAAAAGACTACAAACGTATCGGAGAAGGCGATACGGGTCTCAATACAGGCGGAATGGGTAGCGTAACACCCGTACCATTTGCCACGAAAGAATGGATGCAGAAAGTAGAAGACCGCATCATCCGTCCGACTGTTGACGGCTTGGCAGCTGAAGGCATCGACTATAAAGGTTTTATATTCTTCGGCCTCATCAATGTCATGGGTGAACCGATGGTGATTGAATACAACTGTCGAATGGGAGATCCTGAAACGGAAAGTGTAATGTTACGACTGAAGAGCGATATCGTTGATTTGTTTGAAGGTGTGGCAAAAGGCGATCTGGACCAGCGTTCCGTTGTCTTTGATGAGCGTGCTGCCGTTTGTGTCATGCTGGTCAGCGGAGGTTATCCCCAAGCATATCAAAAGGGTTATCCTATTATGGGTATCGAAAACGTGGAGGGGTCTATCGTATTCCACAGCGGTACGGCGCTGAAGGATGGACAAGTTGTTACGAATGGAGGTCGCGTGATTGCAGTTTCATCTTATGGCAAAGATAAGGATGAAGCGTTGGCAAAATCATTCCAGGAAGCCCAAAAGATCCTGTTTACAGATAAATACTTCCGTTCTGATATCGGAAAAGATTTGAAATAAGTATTTCTTCTCAACTCCTTTAGAAGAGAATATGAAGAAAAGAATATAAATGCAAACAAGATTGAAGTTACAGAATAAGATAGCGGAAAATCGCTGGTTGTTGTTATGGGGAGCCTTATGGGCAGCTCTCGTCTGGTTCCTTGCAGGCTTGGTCACTCATCAAGAGATGTGGCTGCCTTTCGTATGCACCATCATTGCAACCTATTTCATGGTAGAACTCAACAACACCAATGCCCTCATTCGTATCTACAGTCGCATGGTTTCTACAGCCTTTTTGCTGTTGGTCACGATGATGGTATTTAATTTTGGCAATTTGCATACCTTTCTCATTATCCTCTGCTCTGCCCTATTCTACTTCGAGGCATATCAGACCTACCAGAACCGAATGGCGCAAGGACGGCTTTATTTTGCATTTTTGGCAGTAAGCGTTGCCAGCTTTTTCTGGGTACAAGCACTCTACTTTGTTCCTGTTCTATGGTATATTGTAACGGCGAAGCTGCAGAGTATGAGCTTTCGCGTGTTTGTGGCCTCTCTGCTCGCACTCATCACACCCTACTGGTTCTATGTTGCGTATTGCATTTATTTCAAAGACCTTCATACTTTCCTGAATCACTTCACCCCATTAGAACAATTTGGGGAACTTGCCGACATCTCGTCGTGGACACACTCCCAACTGATTACCGTATCCTATTTGGCTGTCGTATCGTTCATTGGTATTGTTCACTATCTGCGCAACCGTCAGACCGACCGTATTCGTACGCAGATGCTTTATGAATCATTTATTATCATCGACCTGCTTTCATGGGCGTTTCTGATTTTACAACCTCAACATATCCATCTTCTTATGGGTATCATCATCGTCAACACATCACCACTTATCGCCCACTTCATTGCCCTTACCCATACGATATGGACCAATATCGTCAGCCAGTTACTCATGTTATCACTCTTTGCCACCACAATCTATAACCTATGGATGCTTTCATAGAACTTCTTATCGATTGGGGCTATTGGGGTATGCTCGTAGCTGCTTTCCTCGCTGGTTCTTTTTTCCCCTTCAGTAGCGAAGTAGTGATGGTGGCTCTCAATGCGGCAGGACTCGATGCTTGGCAACTGGTCATCTATGGTACCGTCGGCAATGTTGCAGGAGGAATGCTCAACTACGGTTTAGGACGTATGGGAAAACTGGAATGGATTGAAAAATACCTACACGTCAGCCGTGAAAGTATGGCAAAAGCAGAACGCTTTATGGCGGGTCGTGGTGCTTGGATGGGGTTCTTCGCCTTCTTGCCGGTATTGGGTAGTGCCATCACCATTGTCTTGGGATTCACTCGTGCGAATGTCCTTATCTCCATTTCCAGTATCACCATCGGAAAGTTCCTTCGCTACCTCATTCTGATGTATAGTGTCACGCAGTTATTCTGAAATAATTTGGTCGATTCAAAAAAACAATTTACCTTTGCATTCATCATTCATAATTAATACCTATACAACTATGAAACTCGACGGAAGAAGAGAAAGTGATAATTTTGAAGACAGACGCGGTATGAGCGGTGGTGCGAAAGCAGGCATCGGAGGTATCGGAGCTTTGATATTGGTTGGCATTATCACCCTGTTAAGTGGTGGAAACATCGGCGATGTCATCAATAACGTGGGACAGCAAATGGCGCAAGTGCAGGAAGCCACGCCTGAAAGCGTAGAACAAAACTTTACAGAGGAAGAACAGAAACAAGCCAAATTCTGCCGCCAGGTACTTGCATCTACAGAAGACATCTGGGCAGATGTATTCAAAGATATGGGGCGCACCTATACACCGCCCACGCTCGTGCTGTTTACGAATAGTGTACAGAGTGCCTGCGGAAGTGCTTCATCAGCCGTTGGACCGTTCTATTGCTCTGGCGACCAGAAATTATACATCGACCTGTCGTTCTTCAAACAGATGGAGAACCAGTTGGGCGCTGAAGGCGATTTTGCCCGTGCTTATGTCATCGCCCATGAAGTAGGACATCATGTAGAAAACCTATTAGGGTCGCTCGGACAGGCACATGCCCAGATGCAACGACAAAGCAAAACGGAAGCCAACAAAACCAGTGTGCGATTAGAATTGCTTGCCGACTACTATGCCGGTGTTTGGGCACACTATGAAAACGATGCATTTGGCTCGTTGGAGGATGGTGATTTGGAAGAAGCTATCAACTGCGCTCATCAGATTGGTGACAACTACCTGCAAAAACAGGCACAGGGCTACGTGCAACCAGAATCCTTCACCCACGGAACCAGCGAACAACGTATGCGGTGGTTGAAGCGCGGCTACGACACAGGCAACATGAAAACAACCACCTTCGGCATTCCAGAAAGCCAGTTATAAAGTCAAATAGGCTTTGCACGCTTCAGCACAACGCTCACCATCGACACCTGCTGAGACGATGCCGCCAGCATAGCCGGCACCTTCGCCGCAAGGGAACAAACCGTCAATACGGATGTGCTGCAAGGTCTCTGCATCGCGGACAATACGGACAGGAGCACTCGTCCTTGTCTCAACGGCTATCATCACCGCCTCGTTGGTCAGGAAGCCGTGAGCCTGTCTGCCAAATGTCTTGAAGCCTTCCTGCAAACGCTTTGCAATCATTGGTGGCAGCCAGAAATGCAAGGGACTTGAAATGGTGCCTGGCGCATAACTACTCTTCGGCAAATCATACGACAGACGGTTGTTGACGAAATCAGCCATTCGCTGAGCAGGGGCCGTTTGTTTCATATTTCCCTGTTGCCACGTCATCCGTTCCAGTTCTTCCTGGAAATGCATCATGCTGAGAGCCCCCTCCTGGGCAATATCCTCTGGTCGCACTTCAACAACCATTCCGCTGTTGCTCCATTGGGTACCACGATTCGACGGCGACATTCCGTTGACCACAATCTGTTCTTTGTCGGTGGCGGCAGGAATCACAAAGCCGCCTGGACACATACAAAAAGAATAGACACCTCGTCCGTCTGCTTGTGTCACAAACGAATATTCTGCTGCCGGCAGATACTTGCCGCGCCCGTCTTTGCGATGATACTGGATACGGTCGATGAGCATTGCTGGATGTTCCAAACGCACGCCTACGGCAATACCTTTCGGCTCTATTTCAATTTTGGCTTCTGCCAGATAGCGATACACATCACGTGCACTATGTCCTGTGGCAAGGATAACTGGTCCAAGATATTGGGAAATTAGGGAATTAGTCGTTGGGTCGTTTGGGGAATATACTGCCTCGACACCAATCACGCGTTCATTCGTACCCTTGCTCCCTTGTAAAATCAAGCGCGTCATCTTTGTTTGGAAATGCACCTCTCCGCCAGAACGCAGAATGGTGTTGCGCATATTTTCAATGACGCGCGGCAATTTGTCGGTACCGATATGCGGATGAGCATCAGCAAGGATATTGGTAGAGGCCCCATGTTGACAGAAGACATTCAGAATTCTCTCTACGCTGCCACGTTTCTTGCTTCGCGTATAGAGTTTGCCGTCAGAATAGGCTCCTGCACCTCCTTCACCGAAACAATAGTTACTCTCAGCATCAACACGTTGCTCTTTGGCGATACGGGCCAAATCTTTCTTCCGTTCACGAACATCTTTTCCGCGTTCTAACACAACAGGTTTCAATCCCAGTTCGATGAGTTTCAACGCTGCGAACAAACCACCAGGTCCTGCCCCCACGACAATCACTTGCTGACCATTGCTGACATCGGGATATTCCGTCCGGATGTACGAATCATCCTGTGGCATTTCATTGATATATACGCGAACCTTTAAATTCACGAAAATAGTACGTTGCCGAGCATCTATCGACCGTTTCAACACTCGCACATGCTGAATGGTTCGTGCATCGAAACCTTTCTCTCGTGCCACAAATTCGCGTATCGTCTGTTCATTTGCTGCCTGTTCTGGCAGAACACGTAATTGATATTCCTGTATCATATTTTGGTCGTTTGGTCGTTTGGGAATGTCACTTATTGCACCTCGCCCCTTGCTCCTTGCTCCTCGTAATCTGGTCGTTTGCGGTACAAAGGTACGAAAAAAGTTCTATTTCATGACAGTAATGTAGTTTTTTCATAAAAAATGTGGCTGTTTCACAGAAACTTTGTACTTTTGCAACCAAGTTGTGTGATTCCCCGTTTGTTTCGGGGCAGCATTAATATTAACCCGAGGACAGAAGGCGCAAACCGAATCCTCATAACAAAACGAAAATGAAAGTATTAAAATTCGGCGGAACATCCGTGGGTTCCGTGAAAAGTATTTTAAGCGTAAAGCGCATTGTTGAGAACGAAGCAAAGAAACAACCGGTCATTGTGGTGGTAAGCGCCTTAGGTGGTATTACTGATAAACTGATTGAAGTTTCTTTCTTAGCACAGAAAGGTGATGAACGATGGAAAAACGAGTTCGAGACCATTATCGAACGCCACCATCAGATGATTGATGCCGTCATCACCGACACTCACGACCAAGAGATTTTATTTAATAAGGTGGATGCACTGTTGGAACAGCTGCGTTCCATTTATTTTGGTGTTTTCCTGATTCACGACCTGAGCAAGAAGACACAAGACGCTATTGTCTCTTACGGTGAACGTCTCTCATCAAATATTGTCGCAACGCTGATTCGCGGAGCCAAACGTATCAACTCTCGCGACTTTATACGCACGGAACGAAAAAACGGCAAGCATTCATTAGATGCAGACCTCACATACAAACTGGTCAAAGAAGAGTTTGCTGATATGCCGCGTGTCAGTGTCGTCCCCGGCTTTATTGCCCGCGACCGAGATTCTATGGAAACAACGAATCTGGGACGAGGCGGCAGCGACTATACCGCCAGCATCATCGCGGCAGCCCTCGATGCAGAAGTATTGGAAATCTGGACGGATGTGGACGGCTTCATGACTGCCGACCCGCGAGTCATCAAGACGGCTTATACCATCAATGAACTTAGCTATGTGGAGGCGATGGAACTCTGTAACTTCGGTGCAAAGGTCATCTATCCGCCAACCATCTATCCCGTCTGCATCAAGAACATACCTATTAAGGTCAAGAACACCTTCAATCCTGAACATCCAGGAACACTCATCAAGGAGAAAATCAATGATGACCGCAAACCCATCAAGGGTATTTCCAGCATCAAGGGTACAACGCTGATTACCGTTACAGGTTTGGCAATGGTGGGCGTCATCGGTGTGAACCAGCGCATCTTTACTGCACTCGCCATGAACGGCATCAGTGTGTTTATGGTGGCACAGGCTTCATCGGAAAACTCCACCTCAATCGGTGTGCGTGACGAGGATGCAGAAGAAGCTGTCCGCGTACTCAATGAGGAATTTGCCAAAGAAATCAGTACCGGTGCAATGTTCCCGATGCATGCAGAAAGTGGTTTGGCTACCATCGCTATCGTTGGTGAAAACATGAAACATACACCAGGTATTGCCGGTAAGCTATTCGGAACGCTGGGGCGTAGCGGTATCAGCGTCATTGCTTGTGCACAGGGATCGTCAGAAACAAATATTTCATTTGTTGTTGATTCGAAATTCCTGCGCAAATCACTGAATGTGCTCCACGATTCGTTCTTCCTGTCGGAATACAAGGTGCTAAACCTCTTCATCTGCGGTGTGGGTACTGTTGGCGGGAAACTCATTGAACAGATTCGTGCACAATACGAAGAGTTGAAACGGCGCAACGGTTTGAAACTGAATGTCGTCGGAATTGCCAGTTCGAAAAACGCAATCTTCGACCGTGATGGCATCAACCTTGAAAACTACCGAGAAGCTCTGAAATCGTCTGCACCAAGCTCACCTGAGAAACTGCGCGAGGACGTGCTGAATATGAATATCTTCAACTCGGTATTCGTCGATTGTACCGCTTCCAAAGACGTAGCAGCACTCTACCAGACATTCCTCGAACACAATATTTCCGTTGTGGCAGCCAACAAGATTGCTGCATCATCAAAATACGATAAGTATCTTGCGCTGAAACAAACAGCGTTACGCAAGGGCGTATTCTTCCGTTTCGAAACGAATGTAGGTGCAGGACTGCCGATTATCGGTACCATCAACGACCTGCGTAACTCTGGTGACCAGATTTTCAAGATCGAAGCTGTGCTCTCAGGAACACTCAACTTTATCTTTAACGAGATTGCGGCCGATGTACCCTTCTCCGAGACAGTACGCCGCGCCAAGGAACAAGGCTATTCCGAACCCGATCCACGCATCGACCTCAGCGGAACGGATGTCATCCGTAAACTGGTCATCCTTACTCGTGAAGCTGGTTATAAAGTGGAACAGGAAGACGTAGAGAAGCATCTTTTTGTTCCAGACGCATATTTTGATGGCAGCGTTGATGACTTTTGGAAAAAACTGCCTGCCCTCGATGCCGACTTCGAAGCACGCCGTAAGATACTTGAGAGTGAAGGCAAGCGTTGGCGTTTTGTTGCGAAAATGGAAAGACTACAGGCCGACGACGGCACAACGGCAACAGGTTTTAAGACCAGCGTTTCCTTACAGGAAGTTGCCAGCAACCATCCGTTCTACAATCTTGAAGGCTCTAACAACATTGTTTTGCTGACCACTGAGCGTTACAAAGAATACCCCATGCAGATACAAGGCTATGGGGCTGGTGCCAGCGTTACTGCAGCCGGCGTCTTTGCGAATATTATGAGTATTGCTAATATATAACCCAATGAAACATATCATTATTCTTGGCGACGGAATGGCCGACCTGCCAATTCAGCAATTAAACGGGAAGACCCCTTTGCAATATGCCAACAAACCCATAATGGACAAACTGGCTCGCGAAGGACGATGCGGACGGCTTATCACTGTTCCCGAAGGATTCCCTCCAGGCTCGGAAGTTGCCAACACAGCCATCCTCGGCTACGACCTGAACAAAGTATATGAGGGACGAGGTCCCCTGGAGGCTGCCAGCATCGGCTACGAGATGACGGAGGATGATTTCGCGATTCGATGCAACATCATCACGTTGGAAAACGGACGTATTATTACCCATAATGGTGGAAACCTGCAAACGGAAGATGCACGGGTGCTTATCGACTATCTGAACGAACATCTTGCCAAAGACCCAGATATCGTCAGGAAATATGGAGAAGGACGCGTTCAGTTCATCTGCGGTATCCAATACAGGCATCTGCTTGTCATCAAAGGGGGCAACAAACACATCATTTGCAATCCGCCACACGACCATCCCAACGAAGATTGGCAACCGCTGTTGGTATCACCAGAGAATATAGAACGTCCATACAATCAAGAAGATCTTGAAACCCAAGCACGCCTCTCCCCTACTGAAACAGCTGAGTTGCTTAACGAGCTGATTCTGAAATCACAGGAACTGCTGGCAAAACACCCATATAATCAGGAGAAGGCGAAACGTGGAGAACGACAAGCCAACAGCATCTGGCCCTGGTCTGGTGGCTATCGCCCCTCTATGCAGACTCTGATGGAACAATACCCGCAGGTGAAAAGCGGAGCAGTCATCTCTGCCGTTGATCTGATTCAGGGTATCGGAAAATATGCCGGCTTGCGCATTATCAAAGTACCAGGAGCCACCGGACTTGCCGATACCAATTATGAAGGGAAGGCGCAGGCGGCTATTGAGGCATTGAAGACCGACGATTTTGTCTTTGTACATGTCGAAGCAAGCGACGAGGCTGGTCACGATGGTGATCTCGATTTGAAAATCAAGACCATCGAATATCTCGACCAACGACTC
>CADCPZ010000178.1 GCA_902803475.1 uncultured Prevotellaceae bacterium | reverse complement strand
CAGAGCAGCATCAATTTCATTTTTCGCATGATTTGTTTGGGTATTTTGTGATTAATAATTTGTTCGTTTGATAGTCTTTAGACGACAAAGGTACGGAAAATATTAATAATAATAGGTGAAAACATATAAAAAATGCTTTTTTCTTTGCAAAAATTTGCATTTATGAAATGAATGTTCTATTTTTGCCCCATGTTTTTTGGATTTCGAGATTTTCGAAATCTCTCCTGAGTGAGGTTGGTAGCTTCCTGCGCCAACCTCTTTTTTTCTAAAAAAGAAGCATATTTTTTGGTTTTAATCGGAGAATTGTTTACTTTTGCAGCATCATATAATCTATCAATTCACAATAAATACGATTTCAATATGAAAGCACGAATCTTCTTATTGTTATTTGCCGTCGTACTGTCTTTTGTCAGTTGCGAGAAATCGCCGTACGAGGAAGAAATCGAAGAAAGTACAGAGCAGGGTGGGGGAAAATCTTCCGATTCAGATGTTCCCGATGAAGAAATGGAATGGGATGATTCTGACTATGATGGCGATACGCCTTATGAAGACCCCAATGTCACAGATGGAAACAATCAGAATACTGGTGGATACAAATCTGGAGATGAACTGACGGTTAAGGAATTTATTGAGGCAGAAAAGCTTCCGCAAGTTTATGTCGTAGGATATATTGTTGCTGCTTGCGCCCAAAACAAAAAGAATGCGGATTTTGACCCTCCATTTAAATGGTCATCAGCAATCTTATTAGCTGATAGTAAAGATGAACGTGACGTTGAAAAAACAGTTTCCATCTCTTTAAAGTCTGGTTCAAATATCAGAAAAGCCCTTAATCTGGATGATAATCCCGATAAATATCTTCGTAAAGTTAAGGTATTCGGAATACGTACAACTTACCTGGGATTAACTGGCATCAAAGAGGTTAGCGCTTGGGAATTAGTTGATTGATTTGCAGTCATTAGGATGTTTTTGCGGTAAATTTCTTACTTTTTGTGTTAAAAATTTGCACAAAAAGATAAAAGTGTGTAACTTTGTCGCGAATTCTAACAAAAAGTAACTTTAAAACAACAAAACAAAAGCCTATCGGAACAGCATTACTTAGAATCAATTGGAATTTAAGGAATGAATAATCTGAATGAGATGACCGACGAACAGTTGGCGTTGTCTTATGTAAATGGAAACAACAGGGCTTTTGATTTGTTGCTCTCGCGCAACCAATCGAAATTGTTCTCTTACATTCTCTTCGTGGTCAGAGACCGCGATGTGGCTGATGACATCTTTCAGGAAACATTCGTGAAAGTTGTCACTCGTATGCAACAAGGAAAATATACCACCAGTGGCAAGTTCAGTGCGTGGATTATGCGCATTGCCCATAATGTCATTATGGACTGGTATCGCGAGCAGCGTTCCGACAAGATTGTTGAGGCTCCGCGCGAAAACGACCTGTCAAACGTGGGACACAAAGACGACCTGCTCGACGGAAGCATCGAGAGTCAGTTTGTGAACATGCAGGTAATGGCTGATGTGAAGAAGATGATGAACAACCTGCCTGCACCGCAGCGTGAGGTAGTGTTCATGCGTTTTTATCAGGATCTGTCTTTCAAGGAGATTTCCGAAATGACGGGTGTCAGTATCAATACCAGTTTAGGACGCATGCGGTATGCTATCCTGAACTTGCGCCGTATGGCTAAACAGCACAATATCCAGTTGCAGTTGGCATAAACGTTATTTCGTGCTGTCGTCATTTCGATATTACGTTATTTCGTACTGTCAGATCACGTTACAAAGAAACCGTTTCTCCCAGTTCTTTTAGATCATGGATGGTGGCTAACGGGTCTTTGGATTTAAAGATATAACTGCCGCTTACCAATACATCAGCACCCGCTTTTACTAGTCGTGGTGCTGTTTCGTTTTGTACACCACCGTCGATTTCAATCATGGCATTGCTGTCTTTTTCTTGAATGAGTCGCCGCAAAGCAATCACCTTGTCGATTGTGTTCTCAATGAATTTCTGTCCACCAAATCCTGGGTTTACACTCATCAGCAACACCATATCTACCTCTTTGACGATGTCTTCCAGCAGACAGACAGGTGTGGCGGGATTCAAAGTGACACCAGCCTTCATGCCAGCATCGTGAATCGCCTGAATGGTGCGGTTCAAGTGTGGACAAGCTTCATAGTGTACATTCATCATCATCGCACCCAGTTTGGCGGTTTTCGCAATCCACTGTTCAGGCTTGACGGTCATAAAATGCACATCGAGCGGTTTCTTGCAAATCTCAGCAACAGGCTCCAATACAGAGAATCCAAAGGATATATTGGGCACGAAGGTGCCGTCCATAACATCCAGATGCAGCCAGTCAGCCTCGCTGCGGTTAATCATGTCGATGTCTGCTTTCAGATTCGTGAAGTCAGCTGAAAGCAAAGAAGGTGATACCAGTGTTTTCATGAGCGTTCCGGTACTAAGATATTGGTGTTTCCATCAGTTCAGACAATAGGAATAGGTGCTCCCGTTGTTTCCGACAACCCGATAGGTATGGGCAATCTGTCGAATGATGTTCAATGTTTTCTCTGATGGGTTTTCTTCGGAAGTAAAATACTGCATAGGCGCGGAATTTTTTGGGTGAATAATCTTTTCAATGGAATTGTCTGTATATTAAACGCATACTTCTTCAATTTATTATATCCTGATGAAATATTTTTTTATCAACGAAATATTTCTTGCGTACATGCGTTGATATAATGTATGATTATCAAGATTTGTGGCATGCGCGATGCCGATAATATTCGCGAAGTGGCCGCATTGGGCATTGATTGGATGGGGTTTGATTTCCGTCCGGACAGTCCTCGTTATGTGCAGCAAATCGGTAGCAGAGCGGGCATCATCCCAGACTATTCTTCTTTGAAAGACAACCAGGTAGCCGCATCGGTGAAGCGCGTGGGTGTGTTTGCTGATGATATGCCGCAGAATATTGTGACGCGTGTCTATAACTATCAACTTGATATCGTACAGTTGCAGGGCGACGAGCGTGCCGTGATGATTGACAACTTGCGGCATACCTTAGAGCCGGATATCCGTTCTGGTGTGAAGGTGATGAAAGTGATTCGTGTGCACGATGCCGCAGACCTGCAACAGTGTCAGGAGTTTGAGCCGGTTGTTGACTATTTCCTGTTTGATTTGTCTGCGACAGACTCCGACGGCAGTACGAAGCAAACCAACTGGAACTTGTTGGAAAACTACAAAGGACAGGTGCCGTTCCTTTTGGGTGGCGCGTTGGGGGCTGCTGATGTTGTCCGTATCCTTGCTTTCCGTCATCCGCAGTTTGTTGGTGTCAACCTGAATTCTTGTTTCGAAAGTGCGCCTGCGGTGAAAGATGTGGCGTTGCTGCAAACCACCATCAACCAATTGAGAAAAAAAAGCACTAAGAGCCAGCCGACAAAACACCAGCCGACAAAACCCCAGCCAACAAAACCCCAGCCAACCGACAATACTGAAAGCCGGTCGTCTGATATCGATACCAGCCAATTACCTTGGATAGCGATTCGTTTGTCTTATTTGAAGCAGCAGCAGATTGACCAGTTTTTCAAGGACAACGGTTTGGAAACCTTTATCCCGATGCAATATGACCTCGTTGCATCCAAAACAGGAAAGCCCAACCGCGTGTTGCGCCCTGTTGTCAGGAATCTGCTCTTCGTCAAAAAGAGTCTTGATGATGCGCAGCTGTATAAACTGATGGAGGAATGTCCTTATAGCATGTTTGCTATTCGCAAGAACAGAGAAAGCAGAGATTTGTACGAGATTCCATCCCGTCAGATGTTTGAGTTCCGTCAGATGTGTAATCCTGAGATTGAACTGCGTGAGTATCTCAGTGAGGAAGAGGCGAAACTCAAGCCTGGTGCTCCCGTATTGGTGAAATTCGGTCCGCTGAAGGGCATGACGGGACGACTGGTGCGCAAAAGCAAGAAATATTACTTACTCAAAGAGGTTCCCGGTATGGGTGTGATGCTGAAGATTTCGCGCTGGTGTTGTGTGCCGTTGGAGGAATGACCCCACTCCCGACCCCTCCCAAGGGAGGGGAGAGAAGGAGTAACTTAAAGTCCTTCTTTTTTGAGGAACTCAGGTGTATAGCCCAGTTTGCTTTTGGCTACCTCTTGAGGTGTTCCTGTTGATAAGATCCTGCCGCCGTTGCGTCCGCCGTCAGGTCCCAGGTCGATAATGTGGTCGGCCAGTTTGATGACATCCAGGTTGTGTTCGATGATAATCACCGTATTGCCGCGATTTACCAACCGCCGTAATACCTGCATCAGCACACTGATATCCTCGAAATGCAGTCCTGTTGTAGGTTCATCTAATATATATACGGTGTGTCCCGTATCTCGCTTGGCGAGTTCCGTAGCCAGTTTCACACGTTGACTTTCTCCTCCCGATAGTGTTGTCGAGGGCTGTCCCAGTTTGATATATCCCAATCCCACATCCTGTATGGTTTTGATTTTCTGCAGGATATTCGGTACAGTCTCGAAGAACTCTACCGCTTGGTTGATGGTCATATCCAGGATGTCGGCAATACTCTTTCCCTTATATCTCACCTCCAGCGTCTCACGGTTGTATCGTTTCCCGTGACAAACCTCACAGGGCACCATCACGTCGGGCAGGAAATTCATCTCAATCGTCTTGTATCCGTTGCCGCTACAAGCCTCACAACGACCGCCCTTTACGTTGAACGAGAAACGGCCGGGCTTATAGCCTCGCATCTTTGCTTCCGGCAGGTTTACAAACAGCGAACGGATGTCGCTGAACACCCCTGTATAGGTAGCGGGATTCGAACGCGGCGTTCTTCCCAGCGGACTCTGATCTACGCTCACCACCTTGTCGATAAGTTCCAAACCTTCGATACGGTCATACGGCATCGGCTTTTTCAGCGAACGGTAGAAATGCTTCGAGAGGATGGGTTGCAGCGTCTCGTTGATGAGTGTGGACTTGCCAGAACCAGATACTCCCGTTACCACAATGAGTTTTCCGAGTGGGAAACTGACATCCACGTGCTTGAGGTTGTTGCCAGCACAGCCGAAGAGGGAAAGGGCTTTAGATGCCTTCGCCCGTTTGCCTTTATCGTTATCGTTAGGGTTATCGTTATCGTTATCGTTATCGTTAGCGTTATCGTTATCGTTAGGGTTATCGTTATCGTTAGCGTTATCGTCAAGGTTATCGTTCACCTTCAGCCTTCCATTGAGGTATTGAGCCGTCAGGGTGCCGCTCTTCATCATTTCGGCGGGTGTGCCTTGGAAGACGACTTCTCCGCCTTTTCTGCCTGCTCTTGGACCGATGTCGATGATATAGTCGGCAGCCAGCATCATATCGCGGTCGTGTTCAACGACAATCACCGTATTGCCCAAGTCTCGCAGTTCCTTCAAACTCTTGATGAGTCGTTCGTTGTCGCGCTGATGGAGTCCGATACTGGGTTCATCGAGGATATACAGCACATTCACCAGTTGCGACCCGATTTGTGTAGCCAGTCGGATGCGCTGACTCTCACCGCCTGACAGCGATGCCGAAGGTCTGTTGAGCGACAGGTAGTCGAGACCAACTTCCAATAGGAAGTCGATGCGTTTGCGCAACTCCTTGATAATCTCGCTGGCTATCTGTTGCTGTTGTGCATCCATGTGTGCAGGCACCTCTTCCAACCATTCGCGCAGGTCGGTGATGTCCATATCGGCCAGTTCAGAGATGTTTTTGTCCCATATCTTATAAGAAAGTGCCTCGCGGTTCAGTCGCTGTCCCTTACATTCCGGACAGCAGGTGGTGGCGAGAAACTGGTCGGCCCATTTCTGTCCTGCAGTCGAATCGTCGTTGTCCATCACGTTGCGCAGATATTTGATGACCCCATCGAATGCCACGAAGTAATCGCTGGAGGTATGCACCAGTTCTTTGGCAATCTTCACGTTCTCCAGCGACCCATACAGCACCTCGTCCATCGCCTCCTGCGGGATGTCCTTTACGGCGGTCTTTAGGTCGCATTCGTATTGTTTCAGTATGGCATCCATCTGCCAGAAAATCAGTTGGTTCTTGTATTTCCCTAAAGGAATGATTGCACCATCGTAGATACTCATTCGCTCGTCTGGAATCACCTTCTTCAAATCGATTTCATTGATGTATCCCAGTCCTTTGCATCGCGGACAGGCTCCCTCTGGTGAGTTGAATGAGAAGATGTTGGGAGCAGGGTCTTTGTAGGAGATGCCCGATGTGGGACACATCAGTCGTTTCGAGAAATATTTGGCTTGATTTGTTTCCTTGTCCAGAATCATCACCAGTCCGTCGCCTTGCTTCATCGCCACAGCAACCGTCTTGCGCAACCGTTCGTCGGATGGGTTGCTTGCCACCTTGAATTTGTCGATGACAACCTCGATGTTGTGGTTCTTGTATCTATCCACCTTCATGCCTCTGGTGATGTCCAGCAGTTCGCCATCGACACGTATATAAAGGTATCCCTTGCGGCGCATGCTCTCGAAGAGTTCGCGGTAGTGACCTTTTCTGTTGCGGATGAGGGGTGCAAGGATATAGATGGGGCGATCCTGATAGTCTTTCTGAATCATCTCCACCACCTTTTCCTCCGTGTATCTCACCATCTTTTCGCCTGTCATGTAGCTGTAGGCCGTTCCTGCTCGTGCAAACAACAGTCTGAGATAGTCGTAAATCTCGGTGGTCGTACCCACCGTTGAACGTGGATTCTTGTTGGTGGTTTTCTGTTCGATACTGATGACAGGCGACAGACCTGTGATTTTATCCACATCGGGTCGTTCCATACCGCCCAGGAAGTTGCGGGCATAGGCAGAGAACGTTTCGATATATCGGCGCTGTCCTTCGGCGAAAATGGTGTCGAAGGCCAGTGATGACTTACCGGAGCCAGACAGTCCGGTGATAACCGTCAGGGAGTTGCGGGGGATTTCGACGTCGATGTTTTTCAGATTATGTACACGTGCCCCCCAGATATTGATTTTCTCGTCTTCCCGTTGCATGATTAATTCTCTGGTGTAGTGCCGGTTTCTTCTGTTACAATTCTGCGCATGAGGTTGACATCCCGTTTGAGGTTGAACACGCGTCCGTCGGCACCTTTTGCCTTCACCAGACAGAAATAGACGCCCTCCGGCACCGGTTTGCCCTTATAGGTTCCGTCCCATCCTTTATCATCAACATTGTGCCATTCATACAGTTTCACGCCCCATCGGTTGAAGATATAGGCATGAAACTCCACGATAGACTGGTAACCGCTTTTCGGTTTGTAGGTGGGGTTCCAATCGTCGCCGTTAGGCGAGAATCCGTTAGGCATTTCCAACTTGCTGTCGTAGATGGAGATGCCGATGGGGAAACACTCTTCCGTCCAGTATTCCTTTGTATAATCAACCACAAGGCTGCCTTTGGTGAAACTGGCATAGCAGACAATCTTGTGTGACCCCGCTGCATTGAAGGTGAACTCCGTGTCCTGCTCATAGCGCTGCATATAGGGATTGTCCATATCATCCTCCATGCAGAAGCGCCATTCGTAGTATTCCGTCCATCCTTCCGTATGCTCCGCGTTCGCCTTGAACTGCACGGTCAGCGGGGCAGACCCTGTGTAGCTGTCGCCAGTAGCGATGGTTTCTTCGTCACCGCTGGCATTGATGTATGTCGCAGTAGGCGCTATTGTCGGATAATCCTGTGCAAGCGCAGTTGCTGGCAGCAGAAATAGTGCTGTCAGCAGGATGATGAGATGCTTAAAAATTCTTTCCATGTGAAATATTTATGCAAAAATACGCAATAAAATTGATTTAAACCATAGTTTTTTCGTAATTTTGCAGAAGATTTTCAAAATAAAGCATTATGAAACGATTTTTAAGATGTTCATTGGCTGTGATGGCCTTCGCTTTTGCCTGCTCATTGACGGCGTCGGCACAACTTCCGCAGTGGCAGGATATGCACAAGGTCAAGAAAGGTGAAACCGTCTTCGGTATTGCCAAAGAGTATTCCATTTCCATCGAACAGTTGCTCGATGCCAATCCTGAAATGAAGGAACCTGGCTATGAGCTGAAGAAGGGTACTTGGGTTCGCGTACCTTTTAAGAAAGATGGTGACAAGGATGCCAAGGATGTGAAACAAAAGAAGAAGGACAAGACGAACAAGAACGCCCAGCCCGCCGAGGTCGTTCCTACGGTGAAGAAGGTGCGCGTTGGTGTGATGCTGCCGTTGCACAATGTCAATGGCGACGGTCGCCGCATGGTGGAATACTATCGCGGTTTGCTGATGGCCATCAACGATTTGCGCAAGGAAGGCATCCATACGGAAGTCTATACCTGGAATGTGCCAGAAGAGGCCGATATCCGTACCACCTTATTAGATACCAATGCCGAGAAGCTGGACATCGTTTTCGGTCCGTTATATACCACAATGGTGCCGCCGCTGGCTGGTTTCTGCCAGACGCATAACATCAAGATGGTGATTCCGTTCTCCATCAACGGCAACGATGTGGCTACCTGTCCGCAGATATTCCAGGTTTATCAGTCACCCAACGAACTCTACGGAAAATCTATCGCCGCCTACTTGGAGCGCTTCCCCAGCTATCATCCCGTGTTCATCGACTGCAAGGACAATGATTCCGACAAGGGGCCTTATACGGCAGGATTGCGCAAGCAGCTCGACCTGAAGGCGAAGGAATACAATGTGACAAGCATCGAGACGCCTGCCGCCAATTTTGCGAAGGCTTTCTCGACCACGCAGCCGAATGTTGTCGTCCTCAACAGCGCCAAGTCGCCTATATTAAATAAGGTGTTTGCCAAACTCGATGCCTTGAAGAAGACGCATCCCTCGATGAAGATTACCCTTTACGGCTATACCGAGTGGCTGATGTACCAGAAGTACGACCAGGCAAAGTTCTACGAGTATGATGCCTATATCCCTACCACCTTTTATTATAACCCCAATGCCGACAGGACGGAAGCGGTAGAGAAAGCGTACAATGTGTCGTTCAAGGAAACGATGATGGAACAGTATATGCCCCGTTTCGCGTTGACGGGCTACGATCACGGCATGTATTTCGTTCGCGGTGTGAGTCAGTTCGGCAAAGACTTCGTCGGCAGCCCGGCACAGTCAACCTATCGTCCGCTGCAGACACGACTGAGCTTTGAGCGCGTGGGTACAGGAGGTTACAAGAATGGTCATTTCCAACTCATCCACTTCCTACCCAACCAGACAATGGAGTCGATAACGTATTAGGAATTGTGAAATTGAAAGTTGTGAAATATAAAAGGTTAGGGCTGACGTTCGCGTTGTTGTTGACATTGTCGTTGGCAAAAGCGCAAGTGGGTGAGCACCGCGACAGGTTCTCGCTGGGCGTCAACGGCGGATATGTGCTGTCGAACGTGGGCTTTGAGCCGAAGGTGACACAAGGCTTTCACGGCGGCTTCACAGGCGGACTCTCCATGCGGTATATCTGCGAGAAATATTTCTCGATGATATGTTCTATCTACGGAGAAATCAACTTTGCCTCTGTGGGATGGAAAGAAGACCCACTCACGAAGATGGATCAGCCCGTCGTCAATCCGGAGACAGGCCTTGTCGAGCAATACAGCCGCACCATCAACTACGTGCAGATACCCCTCTTGGCGCATCTTGCATGGGGTAGGGAAGACCGCGGATTCAACATCTTCGTGAACGCTGGTCCGCAGTTCGGCATCTATCTCAGCGAATCCACATCGAAAAACTATGATGTGCCGTTTGTTGACCCCGACAACGGACGTTCCAATCCTACCATCGCTCAGGAAACGATGCCCGTAGAAAAGAAGTTCGACTACGGTATCGCTGTGGGCTTGGGCGCCGAATACAGTCATCCGCGCCTCGGCCATTTCCTCTTGGAAGGTCGCTACTACTTTGGCTTGGGCGATATCTACGGCAATTCCAAGCGCGACTATTTCGGTAAGTCCAATCTCGGCAACATCGTCGTCAAGGCGACATACCTCTTTGATATTACGGGAAGGAGCAAGTAAAATAAACTAAAAACTATCAATAAAAATGTTCGAAAATCAACCCAAAGGTCTGTTTGCGTTGGCATTGGCCAACACTGGCGAACGATTCGGCGACTACACCATGCTGGCCGTCTTCGCATTGTTTCTGAGAGCGAATTACGGATTGTCACCGGCTGTTGCCGGCACCATCTATAGTGCATTCCTGATGCTGGTTTATTTCTTCCCGCTCATTGGCGGCGCCTTGGCCGATAAGTTCGGTTTCGGCAAGATGGTCACATCGGGCATCATCATCATGTTCCTGGGCTATCTGCTGCTGTCGGTACCGCTCGGCGGCGACCAGCTCGCATTGATCGTTATGTTGGGTGCACTGCTGCTCATCGGCTTCGGAACGGGTTTATTCAAAGGCAACCTGCAGGTGATGGTGGGCGATTTGTATAACGACCCGAAATATGCCGACAAGCGCGACTCCGGATTCTCTATTTTCTATATGGCCATCAATATCGGTGCCTTGTTTGCACCGACGGCAGCTGTGAAAATCAAGGAGTATGCCGAGACAGCATTGGGCTACAGTTCCAACGACGCCTACCATTTCTCTTTCGCCGTGGCTTGTGCCTCGCTGATTCTCTCCATCGCCATCTACTACCTCTTCCGCAGCACCTTCCGTCATACCGAAGGCAGCAAGAAGGAAGCAAAGGCAGCTGATGCCGCACCTGTGGAGGAACTCTCGAAAGAGGAAACGAAGCAGCGCATCGTTGCCCTGTGCCTCGTCTTTGCCGTCGTCATCTTCTTCTGGATGGCCTTCCACCAGAACGGCTTGTCGCTGACCTATTTCGCCGATGAGTTCACGGCTCATACCTCTACGGGTGTTGAGGCGATGGCCTTCGATGTATGGAACCTCGTATTGGTTATCTTCATCGTCTATTCCCTGTTCTCATTGTTCCAGAGCAAGACCTCGAAGGCTCGCGTCATTTCTGCAGTCGTGATTCTGGTGGCTGCAGGCCTGTTGGTTTGGAAATATTATCAGCAAACGGGCGAAGTATCGTTCACGGCTCCCATCTTCCAGCAGTTCAACCCCTTCTATGTTGTTGCGCTGACGCCCGTCTCGATGGCTATCTTCGGTTCGCTGGCAGCCAAGGGCAAGGAACCGTCGGCACCACGTAAGATTGCCTACGGTATGATTGTGGCAGCAGTAGCTTATGCGGTGATGATGGCCTTCTCCTTCGGACTTCCGATGCCGCAGACGCAGATGGTTGACGGAGAACCTGTCGCCCAGCACGTCGCTGATGTGACGCCCAACCTGCTGATTACCATCTACCTCATCCTCACCTTTGGTGAGCTGCTGTTGTCACCGATGGGAATCTCCTTCGTGTCGAAGGTAGCACCTCCGAAATACAAGGGTATGATGATGGGTGGCTGGTTTGTGGCTACCGCTATCGGCAACCAGCTCGTTGTTGTGGGTGGTTTGCTCTGGGGCGCCGTACCTCTTTGGGTATGCTGGAGCGTCTTCATGGCTGTCTGCCTCATTGCCGCCCTCTTCATGTTCGTCATGATGAAACGATTGGAGAAGGTGTGCTAAAGTGTTGAGTGACGTTAGATCAAATTGTGAAATGAAATACTTAAGCATATTTGCCGCTGCTCTCTTGCTGTTTTCCTGTAGCAAT
>CADCPZ010000177.1 GCA_902803475.1 uncultured Prevotellaceae bacterium | reverse complement strand
TGCATGCGGACGACACCTGGGGCTATTTCGTTTGTGATGCGGAAATGGTGCCAGCCCAAGCGGTTCAGCAGACAGAAGGCGGTGGCACCTCCTTCGATGACAATCTCCTGAGGATGATGACTGTTGATAAATGCTGTGGCAGCCTCAGCCATCGCATTGCGCAGATAGACGGCAGCCTCCTTGCCGGTACGATGGGTGTTGGTGCCAAAGGAGAGGATGGCACCTGCTGGTGCTTCCTTTATCTCTTCTATCCAACTGATAACGGGTGCTTCGCCGTCGTAAACAGCACGAGGCATCGGATATTCTGGGATGCCTAAGTCTAAAGGCTTGCTTTGCGTGCTGCCGCAGAGGACTAATAAGCCCCCTCCAATGACCCCACCCCAACCCTCCCAAAGGGAGGGAGAAGAGTTTGGGAGGGTTTGGGTGGGGTCGTTGGGCCTTCTGCTTTTTAGCCACGCTTCGAAGAGGTCGGCTGCGCCAGCAAAGAGGGTATGCCCATCATTGTATGTCTCAACAATATGACAGATATCATCAAGGGTCTCCGCATCAGGCATGATGATGTGATGGTTTTCCGCATCAGGAAAACGTTCCCTTAATACGGATGTCTTAGCAGGAAATTCAGGATCATAGGAGAAAGCAGTCTCATGGATAGGAACACCTTTTATGAGATACACACCGTCTTTGATGATTCGGTCCTTCGAAGGATTGGCTGGCATATAGACCGCACGCTGGTATCCTATCGTTTCCATCAAAGTCGTAAGCTCAGCTACCACATGACCTCGAAGGGCTGAATCGGTTTTTTTGAAAGCCCCCACCAACCTCCCCCTTAAGGGGGAGGCTTTAAATAGCTTGGTGGCGATGTGTCTGGTCTCAGCCACAGCCTCATCCTCACTCATGCCGCGGGTGTCTGTAGCGAGAATGGAGACCCACCCCCGTCCCCTCCCTGTTGAGGGAGGGGGAAGAAGCTGTTGAGTGTTGGAGGGTGAGCATAATTGCAGATGGGCACGTAAGCCGAGACGGAAGGCGATGCCCGCCATTTCAGCAGCACCGGTGATATCATCAGCGACAACAACCATTCTCCTTACTCTCCTTCTCTCCTTACTCCTTACTCCTTACTCCTTCTATAAATAGCCATTCGTGTGGCGTAATCAATGGATAGGAGCATCGCATCTTCACTGGCAATGCCTTTTCCTGCGACATCAAAGGCTGTACCATGATCGACGCTCACGCGGATGATCGGCAGGCCAAGCGTGATATTCACACCGCTGGCACTCTCCATCTTACCCGTTTCCTTATTCCAATTGAACGCACACACCTTCAAGGGGATATGTCCTTGATCATGATACATTGCCACAACACCATCAAACTGTCCGCATTTGGCTTTGGCGAAGACGCTGTCTGGCGGCACAGGACCGTCAACGTTGAATCCGCGCTGCTGCAATTCCTCTATGGCCGGAATGATTTCCTGTGCTTCCTCCCAGCCGAACATTCCGTTCTCACTACTGTGCGGATTTAGACCGGCCACCCCGATATGCGGTTTTTCGATACCAAACTGTCGGCAAGCATCGTCGATCAGTTCTACACACTCGATGACACGTGCTTTCTTCACCAAATCGCAAGCCTTCCGCAGAGGAACGTGCGTAGAAACATGGATAACGCGGATATTCTCATCGGCAAGCATCATCGCATATTTCTTCGTATGGGTGAAGGTAGCATAGATTTCCGTATGCCCGTCGTAGTGATGACCGGCTAAATTAAGTGCTTCCTTGTTCAAGGGTGCTGTCACCGTTCCATCCACTTCGTCAGCCATCGCCAGTTCAATGGCTTTCTTGATGTACTGAAAGGCTGCATTGCCACATTGTGCCTGCACCTTGCCGAACTCAAAGGTATCGACATCCACACACTGCAGGTCGAAAACGTCAATGGTGCCGTATTCAAACAAAGCATCTTTGACATGCTGTACGGCATGTACCTTCAAATTGAATCCCAACAGGTTGACAGCCTGTTGCATGATAGCAGCATCGCCCGTCACAATGGGGCGGCACTTCTCGTATGTTTCTTGACTGTTCAGGGCGCGTACGGTAATCTCCGGACCGATACCGGCAGGATCGCCCATGGTAATGGCTAATATGGGTTTCATGGTCTTAATATAAACTATTATAAATATTGATGGCGTCTTGTTCTGTTACTTCACGCGGATTGTTTTTCAGCAGACGCTGGACTTCCATAGCGGCTTTCGCCAGATGAGGAACTGCCTCTTGCGGAATGCCTATATCTGTTAGTTTAGACGGAATACCCACTGCCTCAGACAACTGATAAATGAAATCAACTCCATTCTGTGCGGTTTCATCGTCGTTTTTGCCAACAGGTGCCCCCATTGCAACGGCCACCTCTGCATACTTCTTGAGATTGGCAGGACGGTTGAACTTCATCACAGACGGCAACAAGATGGCATTCGATAATCCATGAGGGATATGGTATTCGCCACCAAGCGGATAAGACAGTGCGTGAACAGCTGCCGTATTGACAGGACCAAGACACAAACCACCATACAAGCTACCCAAGGCGCACGCCTCTCGAGCCTCCAAGTCGCTACCATCTTTCACTGCACGCAACAGGTTCTTAGCCAACAGTTCAATACCCTTCAGCGCATACATATCCACCATCGGATGAGCAAACTTATTGGTATAAGCCTCAATACAATGGGTCAACGCATCCATTCCCGTATCTGCCGTTACCTTAGCAGGAACCGTCAGCGTGAGTTTCGGATCAGCATAGGCTACGTCTGCCATCAGGAATGGTGATACTATACCTTTTTTCAACTTATCACGCTCATCCAACAGAATCGCATTCGGCGACACCTCACTACCGGTACCGGCTGTCGTGGGCATACAAGCAAACCACAATCCTTTTTCCTTGATAAAACCGATACCAAAGCAATCTTCTACCTGTTGCTTGCCATAAAATAAGGTAGCAACAAGTTTTGTGATGTCAAGTACGCTTCCGCCACCGACACCGATTACACTGTCGGCTTGGAAAGTCTGAGCCTTCGTCAGGATGTTTTTGAAGTCAGTGACCGTAGGCTCTGCTACTATCTGGTCGAAAACTTCCATCGCCACGCCCATCTGTTCCAACTGCTGTTGCATATCAGCAATCAAAGGACGTATCGGTGGTGCCGTCAGGATAAAAAGACGTTTGAAACCCAATTTCTGAAAGTCTTCTACGAAGTTGTTGATGCAACCTGAGCCGAAGACGATTTTCTGAGGTTGCTGTAAAGCGATTGTTTTCATGATTCTTTTCCTTTCTTTTTTCTCCTCTCTTCAAGATAACCGTAAATAGTCAGTTCCTTGTCTGCCAATGGAGTCTTGAACAGGTAACTGGCGAAATAGCCCACCACCAATACGATGATGTGACTATAGACACCTAACATATATTTATGGTGTCCAAAGTTCCATTCACCAAGGTCGAGGATGACTCCCTTGATGCCGTCGCCATCGATATCTACTTTCGTAGAGGTAAGTACGGCATACGCCGTATAAAGGATGGCGGCCATGATGCCGATATACAAGCCCTGTTTGTTGGCACGACGGCTGAACAGACCTAACAAGAAGATACCAACGATACCTGCAGAGAAAATGGCATAGAGTTCGAATAATGCACCTAAGACACCTTCTCCTCCCCATGAGATGTAGAGCACAGCCACACCGATGGCTCCCACGCCTGCTAAGACAACCATCCATCTTCCGAAACGCAATTGCTGTTTGTCGGTGGCCTTCTTGCGGAAACGCAGGTAATAGTCTTGTACGGCAATTGCTGACAAACAATTCAAATCGGAATCCAATGACGATATCGCTGCTGCCGCTAATGCTGCAATGATGAGACCTCGAATGCCTACGGGCAACTCATGAGAGATGAAATAGGGGAATACCTCATCGGCTTTCAACCCTTCAGGCAATACAGGAGCACCTTGAGCGTGGTAGTAAGCAAAGAGGGCGGTGCCGATAAACATAAACAAAGCCCAGATAGGTACAGACATCAGCACACCTATATAGGCGGCTTTCTTTGCCTCACGGTCGTTTTTGGCTGCCAGATAACGCTGCACGATTGTCTGATCGGTACCATATTTCTGCAAAGCATAGAAAATACCATTCAGCACCATTACAAGGAAGGTGAGTTTGGTGAGATCCCAGTCATACGGTCCGAAATCGATTTTGTCGTATTCCGATGCGATACGGAAAGTCTCAGCAGGTCCACCTTCGATGCCGAACATCAGAATGAGTATGCAGATGACTCCTCCGCCAATGAGCAGGAATCCCTGTGCCACATCCATCCACACAATGGCTTCCAATCCTCCCAACAATGTCAGGATAATAATGGAAATGCCCAAGACGAGAACAATCGTATAGATGTCAATCTGGAGAAATGTCGCCAACGCCATCGACACGAGGAAGAAAACGGTTCCTGCTTTTGAGAAATGCCCCAGGGTAAAGGCAAAGGAACTATACAGTCGTGCAAACAGTCCGAAACGTCGCTCGAAATACTCATAAGTACTCAAGCGTATCACCTTACGAAACAGCGGCACGATGATACCAATGAGTGCTACCAGTACAATCGGTACCATGAGACCTTGCACCAATAATATCCAGTTGCCCCCATAGGCAGCACCTGGGTAAGCGAGGAACGTCACGCTTGAGATGAGTGTGGCAAAGATAGAGATGCCTACAGCCCATGCTGGTATTTTTCCTCCACCGGCAAAATACTGTGAAGTATCTTTCTGCCTGCGGGCAAACCACAAGCCTGCTCCGATAGCTGCCAGAATAGACAGAAGAACGATGCTATAATCAATCCAATGCATCATAGGATTTACAATTTGACGATTTACAATTTACAATTTGACGATTTACAATTTACAATTTGACGATTTACAATTTACGATTTGATCGCTTTTGCTTTCTGAGCAATCTCAGACTCCTCTTCTGCCGACAGGCGGGTAAGGGGAGCCAACATATACGGGTCACACAAACCTTTGGTTTGCATCATCACCTTCAGGGCCGTCAGACTCTGTCCAAGTGTACGACCTGCCTGGTAGATTTTTGCAATCTCATTGGTCTCTTCTTGTAACTGAATGGCACGCTCCGGATTACCATTGACAGCCGCCTCGTAGAGTTCGTTGAACATCTCCGGCACGAAGTTTCCTGTTGACGGAACGATACCGTCACCACCCAATGCCAATGAGTGTTCTGACTGGGCTGCCCAACCACAGAAATAAGCAAAATCCTCACGATTCTTAGAGATGGCGATACAGGCGGCCATACGATCCATATCGCGCTCAGAGTCTTTCAGTCCTACGATATTCGGATGATGGCTCAGACGCTCTATCACATCAACAGGAATACTCATGTGGGTGGTCGCAAGGATGTTGTACAGCATCAACGGACCCTTGATACAGTCAGCCAGCGTCTGGTAATACTGCTCCATCTGTGCTGGCGTCAGCGCATAGTAGGTTGGCAGTGTGGCAACGATGACATCAGCACCAGCAGCCGTGTAAGCATCTGCCTGCTTGATCTGTTCCGACACACAGTTACCTGTCAGTCCTGCATAGATAGTGATAGAAGTTCCTGTTTTAGGCGATGGATGACTGTGCGCTGCTTTGACTGCCGTCTGTACGAACAGCAGGCCATCAGCCTGGGAAACAGAATTGCCCTCACCAGTTGTACCCATCAGCAATGGGGATACATGATTGTCTGCAAAAAAACAGATAATTCTCTCTACGGCAGCAACATCCAATTCTCCTTCTGCCGTTACGGGTGTTACCATCGGAACCACCACGCCATGATATTTCTTGTTGATGCTCATTTCTTTTATAAATAGGTTCATATTGAAGTTTAAAGGGGAATCATGCTATGCCTTATTACTGACAGCTGCTTCTTCGATAGGCAGACAAGCCTTGTAGTTTTCGATATATCGGTTGAAGCCTGCCACATCCTCTGCCGTAGGAGCAATCTCCACACCGGCTTGACCAGCGAAGACAACCTCGTCGAGGTAATCGGCAAGAGACAATTGCCGGTCGTTCTTCACCAGATAGGCAGCCAGCAGTGCGATACCCCAAGCACCACCCTCACCTGCTGTTTCCATCACAGATATGGGTGAGTTGATGGCTGCAGCAAGGACACGCTGTCCTACACCTTTCGTCTTGAATAGTCCACCATGTCCTGTGATGCGGTCCACTTTCACGTGTTCCTCATTGAAAAGGATATCGTTACCGATTTTCAGCACACCTACAGATGCATAGAGGTGAGCACGCATGAAATTAGCAAGATTGAACTTATCATTCGCAGAGCGAACGAAGAGCGGACGGCCTTCTGTCAAACCTGTAACAGGTTCACCAGAGATATAGTTAAAGGATATCAGACCGCCACAGTCGGCATCGCCGTTCAGGGCATTGTTGTAGAGTTTTCCAAATACCTCATTCATATCAACGGGTACACCCAACAGTTCCTGATATTCCTTGAACAGGTTCACCCATGCATTTAAGTCACTGGTACAGTTGTTGCAATGCACCATAGCCACCAAGCTGCCATCAGGGGTGGTCACCATATCTATCATCTCATAAGGCTTCGACAGGTCTTTCTCCAATACGATCATCGAGAAGGAAGAAGTGCCTGCCGACACATTACCCGTGCGCTGTTTGACGGCATTGGTGGCTACCATTCCCGTTCCCGCGTCACCTTCTGGCGGACACATCGAAATACCGGCCTGCAAATGGCCAGAGGGATCCAGACGTTGCGCACCTTCCACTGTCAACACACCAGCATCCTCACCTGCTACCAATACCTTTGGCAAGATGTCAAGGAGATGAAAGGGTAAGCCATTGGCTGTGAGCAACTGATCGAATTTCTGCACCATATCAGCCTGATAGTTCTTGGTTTCAGGATTGATCGGTAGCATACCAGAGGCATCGCCAACGCCCAGCACTTTCTGTCCTGTCAGCTGCCAATGGATATACCCTGCCAGTGTGGTCAGATAGGTGATATCCTTCACGTGTTCCTCACCATTCAGGATGGCCTGATAGAGATGGGAGATACTCCAGCGAAGGGGGATGTTATAGACAAACAGTTCCGACAGCTCTGCTGCCGCCTTTCCTGTGTTGGTATTACGCCAAGTACGGAACGGCACAAGTATCTCTGCCTGGTCGTTGAAAGCCATATAACCGTGCATCATCGCACTGATACCGATGCCGGCCAGTTTCTCAATCTCGCAACCATACTGTTTCTTCACATCGGCCCGCAGGTCGGCATAGCAATCCTGCAATCCCTTCCAGATGGTATCGATACTATATGTCCACAGTCCGTCAACGAGTTGATTCTCCCACTCGAATGCTCCTTGGGCAATGGGCTTATGTTCCTCATCAATGAGAACAGCCTTGATTCTCGTAGAACCAAACTCTATACCGAGAACTGCTTTACCTGATTCAATTACCTCTTTACTCATAATTTTCAAAGGTCAATGATCAATTATTTCAGTGCTTTATTCAGCATATAATAGACTTCGTTGTTGCGGAGATCTTGTTTCAAACCAGCGATGGTTGTATCCTTATTGATACGGACATGCTCGATGTCGAGAATTTCGGCAAAGTCTGCCCAGTATTCCTCCGTGATATCATAAGAGAACGCACTATGATGCGTACCGCCAGCCAATATCCACGCACCTGCGCCTACCTCGAAACTGGGCTGCGGAACCCAAAGAGCACTTGCTACTGGCAGGTTCGGCATCGGTTTCGGCTCGATACATTCTACCTCTTGGGAGATGAGACGGAAACGGTTGCCAAGATCGACGACTGTGGCCTTGATTCCACGACCGACTTTTGAGGTGAATACAAGGCGTGCTGTCTGCTGCTTGCGTACACCGATACCCAGGAAGTGTACTTCGAGCGTGGGTTTGTCAACAGCGATGAGCGGACATACCTCCAACATGTGGCTCTGCAGACAGGACGACTGGTCGCCAGCAAAGTTTAATGTATAATCTTCGAGGAACGAACATCCTTTTGGCATACCCTGCTGTGAGAACCACAACGTACGATAGAGACAAGCCGTCTTCCAGTCACCTTCGGCACCAAAGCCGATTCCTTCTGCCATCAGACGCTGTGAGGCAAGACCAGGAATCTGGTCGAAACCAACAAAGTTCGGATCGTCGATATCCGCATTACCCAAATCATCGAAGTTGGTGGTAAAGGCTGTAGCACCTTCATCCTTCAAAACACGACGCAGAGCGATTTCTGCTTTGGCTGCGTTACGTACCTTCTGCCAATACACCTCTTCACCCGACTCATCAATCTTGATAGTATATTCCTTTTGATATTCCTCTACCAGAGCATCCACCTCTGCATCAGTCACTTTCTTCCAATATTCCATCAGAGAGGATACTGGATAGTAGTCAACGTGATAACCCAGACGCTGTTCGAATTCCACACGGTCACCATCGGTAACAGCCACATTGTTCATGTTCATACCAAACATCAGACAGCGTACGTTATGTGCATCGGCAATACCTACTGCCACACGTGCCCATACAGCAATCTTCTTCTGAGCCGCTTCACTTTTCCAGTAGCCACAGACCACCTTGCGGGGAACACGCATACGGGTGCAGATATGTCCAAATTCGATATCACCATGAGCACTCTGGTTCAAGTTCATAAAGTCCATATCCATCGTGTCCCAAGGAATCTCCGCATTGTACTGCGTGTGGAAATGCAGCAATGGTTTCTGTAAGGCCTGCAAACCTTTGATCCACATCTTTGCCGGTGAGAAGGTGTGCATCCAGGTGATGATACCCACACATTTCTCATCGTTGTTGGCAGCCTTCATGACCTGTTCCACCTCTTGCGAAGAGTTTACTGTACCTTTATATACGATCTTGATGGGAATAATACCAGTCTGGTTCAGTCCATCAACCATTTCCTGTGAATGTCCGTCCACGATTTTGACGGTTTCACCTCCATATAGTAACTGTGCGCCAGTTACCCACCATATTTCAAAATTTTCAAACATCGTTTTAAAGTTTTAATTATTTAAGTTTCTGGAGTTAAATAGGTAGTTATAGGCCTTTGGCCTATGGAGTTAAAATGGGAGTTATGCGCTACGCGCAGGACGATAGTTTCGCATGTTACAAAATCTATTGTCCACTTTAACTCCCACTTTAACTCCCATTTTTACTTCCATTTTAACTCCCGAAAGTTGAGTTAATTATAAATTACTTCTTCTGTCCGTAATACGCGTTTGGTCCGTGTTTACGACTGAAATGCTTCTCAATGAGCAAAGGATTCATCGTCGTTTCAGGATTCACCATAAACGACACGAATGCCATCTTGGCAACCTGCTCAGTTACGACAGCATGATAGACTGCCTGATCAGCATCTTTTCCCCATGCAAACGGCCCGTGATTCTTCACCAGCACAGCAGGTGTATGCACAGGATTGATGTTGTCTCGGCGGAAGCGGTCAACAATCACCACACCTGTTTCCTTCTCATACTCCGGCATCTGGTCTTCTGTCATACTGCCTGTGCAGGGAATACAGTCGTGGAAATAATCGGCATGGGTGGTTCCGATATTCGGAATATCCTTGCCAGCCTGTGCCCATGCCGTAGCATAGGTGCTATGGGTATGCACGATGCCGCCCAACTCTGGGAATTCTTTATATAAGATAAGGTGCGTCGGTGT
>CADCPZ010000176.1 GCA_902803475.1 uncultured Prevotellaceae bacterium | reverse complement strand
TTTAGTTGTTAGTAAATAAAAATTGTGTTGGGAATAAATTGTTTCGCTTGTCAACAAAGGTGATATCCTGTGTCTTCCATAGCATCACGTCTATACGGTTACACCTCATTGAAGGCCTCATCCCAATTAAAAGGCGATGCAAAGATACAAAAAAAATATGAATAAAACAAATTTTTGTGTGTTATTTTACACTTATTTCAAAAAGGTACAACTTTGGTACAACTTAGGTACATGTTTGGACAACATGTACCTAACGGGAATCCCTTTATACATTAGGATTCCAGACGTTTTAGGTACAAGGTACATGTTGTACCAAAAGGGCAAAATTAACATCAAAAATCAAAAGCTATCCTTTTGGCCGGCAAAAGGTGCCCTTTTGATGAGTGAAAGGTGCCCTTTTGGAGTGCAAAACCTATCCTTTTGAATCACGTTATTTGCATTCTACAAGGGGGGGTAAGTGTGCCACAGAATGAGTAAAAGAGCTTCTTTCTGAGACGGATGTAGTAAAAAAGTACGATTTTGTAGGTAATATCCATTATTTTTTTGTACCTTCGCACACAAATGAACATAGAGCTTATAAAACAGATAAAACGATGGACGTTTGTCGCCCTCCTTGTCGTCTGGGGGACGTCAGCGTTAGCCTCTTGCTCGTCGAGTGATGACGATGGTGCAGCGTACCCAACCATACAGCGCATCACAGAACGAGGTAAGCTGCTGGTGGGAACAACAGGCGACTACCGTCCGCTATCGTACAAAGAACCTGATGGCGACTACTGGGGGTTCGGTATTGAGATGGCAGGGAAGATAGCTGAGCGCCTGGGTGTCAGCATTGAGTTCGTACAGACCTCGTGGCCCACGCTGACGGCTGATGTACAGGCTGAACCACAGACTTTTGACTTCGCTATCGGAGGCATCACCATTACGGATGCCAGACGGGAGACGATGCTGATGAGCGACGGCTATCTGACGAATGGCAAGACCATTCTCTGTCGCGCCACAGAGTGCGAACGCTATCAGTCGCTGGCGGATCTCGACAAGCCGGATGTTCGCGTGATGGTGAATCCTGGCGGCTTGAATGAGAAGTTTGCTTTGGAGCATCTACCTCATGCACAACTGATCGTACACCAGCGGAATGAGGAGATTCCCACACTGGTGGCTGAAGGAAATGCCGATGTGATGATTACTGAAATCACGGAGGCTCCGTGGTATGTGCAAAACGATCAACGCCTTGCCGCACCGCTGCTTGACCGTCCTTTCACTCACGGAGAGATTGGGGTGCTGATGCGTAAAGGACAAGACGACCTTCTGGCTCTTGTCAATGCGGTGATTGCTCAGATGAAGGCTGACGGCAGTCTTCGTCTGTTGCATGAGAAATACGGGTTGGTGTATGGGTACGAAACGAAACAATGATCGCATGAAAAATAGAATAATATGTATATGGATGATGCTGTTTATGGCAGCAACGGGGTTTGCCCAGCAGTTCGACGAATGGTTCGAAGACAGGACCTTGCGTATCGACTATACCTTTTCTGGCAATCAGCAGCAGCAGATGATTGCGGTGGATGAGCAGAAAGCTATCCCTCGCTGGTATGGAAAACGGCAGCGGTTGGCAGAACTACCTGTGGAAGGAAACGGTCAGATCACCGTTCGCGCTCATCGAAACGGCGACATCATCTATCGCAATTCTTTCTCTACGCTGTTTCAGGAATGGCTGTCGTACGATGAGGCCAAAACGATGAGCAGAGCTTTCGAGAATGTGTTCCTTGTGCCATTCCCAAAGGATACGGTGGAGGTTACGCTGAGCCTGTTTAACAATCGTCGCGAGGTGATGGCTACGCTGACGCATACGGTTGTGCCGCAGGATATTCTGATTCGGAAAATAGGGGAGAAGCCGACGCCTTATCGCACCGTTATACAGGCGGCCGACACCGCTCATTGCATCCATATAGCCTATATCGCCGAAGGGTATCAGAAAGACGAGATGGACGTGTTTCTGCGTGATGTGAACACAGCGAGCGAGGCGTTGTTTGCCCACGAACCGTTTAAAAGTATGAAAGAGCGGTTCAACGTCATCGCCGTAGAAGCACCTTCTGTAGATAGTGGTACTTCTATCCCGTCGGAAGGCATCTGGAAGCATACGGCTTTGGGTTCGCATTTCGATACGTTCTACAGCGACCGATACCTGACGACGCTGCGCCTGAAAACCCTGCACGACTGGTTGGCGGGCACCCCTTATGAGCACATCATCATCCTGGTGAATACAGACAACTATGGTGGGGGAGGAATCCTGAATTCCTATAACCTCGCGATGGCGCATCATCCTTTATTTAAACCCGTTGTGGTGCATGAGTTCGGACATTCCTTTGCAGGGTTGGCCGACGAATATGCCTACGAGGAAGAGGATATTCCGATGTATCCGCACGATGTGGAGCCTTGGGAACCCAATATCACCACGCTCACCGATTTTCATGGGAAATGGGAACATCTGATCAAGAAAGGTACTGAAATTCCAACCAATCCCTCGTCGGATATGAAGAAAATAGGCGTGTATGAAGGTGCCGGCTATTCCTTGAAGGGTGTGTATCGCGGATTACAAGATTGTCGGATGCGCACAAACGAATATCCGGAATTCTGCCAAGTTTGTCGTGATGCGATTACACGACTCATCAATTTCTATACGAGATAGAGGACAGAAAAGAGCAAAAGAACATGGAAGCGTGAAGGATATTCTTGTCAAATATTTTGGTAGTCAGGAATATCTTCTAAGAATAAATATTTTTGATGGTCGTAGTCCATCTTGCAAACGTAATGGTTGAGGCCGTTCGACACCACCAGATAATCGACTTTCAACAGTAGGTTATAGACGCTAATCTGGTCGAACACTTTCTGCGTAACAGCAATATTGGGAGCCTTGTATTCGATAATCATCCGAGGCTGTAACTGCTGGCTGTACAATAGGCTGTCGGCACGCAACACTTTGTTGCCAACCTGCAGCTTCACCTCATTGGCAAGAAGGGTAGCTGGGTAGTGCTTGTGGTTGATGAGATAGTGTACAAAATGCTGCCGCACCCATTCCTCTGGCGTCAGCGCAACATATTTCCGACGGAGGATGTCGAAAATCATGCGCTTTCCTTCTGATTCGCGTATCTTGATTGCGTATGGCGGCAGGTTTAAGGGCGTCATTTTAAAACTTTCTGTCCTCGAAACGAGATTTCTTGGAACGATCGGATGATAATTCGAGAATTTTGTCTAAATTTGCATGCAAAAGTAACACTATTTTTCGAGAGTGGCAACAAAAGGGACGACATTTCAAGCAATTATGGCCGATTTGAAGGCACGCAAGTTCTCACCTATTTATATATTGATGGGTGAGGAGGCGTATTATATCGACCAGATTACAAACTATATTGCTGAGAATGTACTGTCGCCAGAAGAGCGCGACTTCAACCAAACGATTGTTTTTGGTGCCGACACGACAGCTGTTCAGGTGGCAGATATGGCGCGCAGATACCCAATGATGTCTGAATATCAGGTGGTCATCGTAAAGGAAGCGCAGAATATTCGCACGCTGGATGCATTGGAAAAGTACCTGAAAGCACCCGTCAACTCGACCATCTTGGTATGGTGCCACAAAAATGGCAAAATTGATGGACGAAAAGCGGTTGTATCATTGGCTGCTTCTGTGGGCGTCGTATTTGAAAGCAAGAAAAAGCGTGATTATGAGTTGCCCAGTTTCATCGAGCATTATCTCAAAGAGCACCAGGCAACAATCGATCAGAAGGCTGCCCAGATGATTGCCGACCATATCGGCTCTGATTTGAGCCGTTTGACTTCGGAACTGGATAAGGTGCTTGTTTCATTCGATGAAAAGTCGGATAGGAGAGTGACGCCGGAGGTTGTGGAAAAACAAATAGGCGTGAGCAAAGACTTCAACGCCTTCGAACTCAAGAATGCCATTGTGAACAAAAATGTGTTCAAAGCAAACCAGATAGTGAAATATTTTGACAGCAACCCAAAAGCTGGTTCCATTTATGCTTTACTCCCGTTGCTCTTTAATTTCTTCCAAAATCTGATGATTGCCCATTATGCGCCACAAAAACGCAACGAAAATGACATCGCTGACGCGTTGGATCTTAATTCTGCATGGGGGGCAAAAGACTATTTGACGGGTATGAGATACTATTCTCCCAGGAAAACGCTCGATATCATTTCCAAGATCCGTGAAATAGATGCCAAAAGCAAAGGATTGGATAATCCGAATACCAGCGCAGGCGATTTGATGAAAGAACTCATCTTTTTTATCTTGCATTAGAATTCTGTCATTCCAGAAAAATAACCATCCGTTTTCGACAATTCCGTCATCATCTGGACACTTTCTTTGGCACAAAAACGCGCCTCAAGAATCCCCCAAAAGTGCCAAAATAGCCCGATTTTTGTCTAGAATTGAATTTTTTCCGTACACAATTTTTGGCTCTAAAGTGCTGTGACAGTGGGGGATTGGCTCAAAAAAAGGCCTTCAAAACTTCAATATTTTTAGGCATTCCGTCGCTTGTTCGGAAATACTTCAAATACGCGCAAATTACAAATTTTCGGCGACAACAGTTTTACCCTTCACAATTATTTGCATTTTAGAATACTAAATATGATTTGTAAATTTACAATATAGAATTAAATATTTGATATTTAAAATCACAAACTTTAAAGTTTAAAACCGTATAGCGGAAAACTAAATACAACTTTACAAATCAAAATCAACAACAAGAAAGCTCAAAATGAATATTTATACAATGCCGTATTTGAAGATATAACACGATGAAAATCAACCAAATAACCAAAAATCATGTGATTATTTTGCAAAGATAGAACCCCTATACAATCGTAAATTGCATATTCCCCACCAATAAAGCAGTCTGCGTGCATAATAGTCTGATATGACCCAGTATTTTATGTAAAATGGTTCAAGATTTACTGATTTAGCGTTTTACATCCTAAATTTACCTTTTTGTTTTTATATCCGAATCTTTATGTTTTAGAATTTTGAATTTAAAACTTTTAATTTGTGAATATTAGATTTTACATATAAAATTCTTCTTTAGAAATTTGTATAGTTCATTTTTTCGCTTTACCTTTGTAAAATCTTAGAAATACGACCATTTTTCCCCTTTTTTGGACGATGGACGTAAAAACTACCCTCTCTAAAAGAGGTCAAATTTGTAAAAAAATGATTTTGTAACAGACATACTTCAATTTTATGAAAGATAGGATTAAACATCTCATGGAGACCCAGCACATGACCCAACAGACCTTCTCAGATCTGATTGGTATCTCACCTGCATCATTGAGTAGCATCTTCAACGGAAGAACAAAACCCACCTTGACGACCGTTGATGCCATCCGGAAGAAGTTCCCTACCCTCAACCTTGAGTGGATACTTTATGGTCATGGTCCAATGTTTAAAGATACCACTTTTTCATCTGATAACCCTCAGGATGCTGCCGAAGAGCCATCCTTCAACTTTGATGATGAACCTCATCCCCAACCTCAACACAGTTCTGAGGGGGTAATCCAGCATGATGTAAATTTTACACCCAAAAAAATCATCAAAAATGATGTGAAATATCTTGACAAACCAAAGAGAACCATCACTGAAATACGTGTTTTTTATGATGATTTGACCTACGAATCATTCGTTCCGAAGAAATAATGGGGCAAATTTTAGGCTTCATTTCCTGCTGTTCGACCGATTTATGCTGTCAAAATTCGAAATTATCATAAAATATAGGCTTTCCTTTTGTGGATAGCCTTTTTTTATATACTTTTGTATGATGTTATACCAGTCGAAGTTTTATTCAGATGAAAAAGTATATCCTCGACCTCACCGTGAGGTCTATAGAAAAGGTACACGAGCGTTATGTGCTCATCAAGCTCACCGATGAGCGTCCTCTTCCCCCTATGCTTCCAGGACAGTTTGTTGAAGTACGTGTTGATGGTTCTCCAACCACCTATTTACGTCGTCCGATATCCATTCATTTTGTCGATACCAAAGCCAACGAATTATGGCTGTTGGTAGCTGCTGTGGGCGATGGAACACGTCAGTTGGCACACCTTCAACAGGGCGATACCTTAAACTGTGTGCTTCCTTTGGGCAATAGTTTCACAATGCCCACAAAAGCTGGCGAGCGCATCCTGTTGGTAGGTGGCGGCGTTGGCGTTGCTCCCCTCCTGTATTTTGGTCATCAGATCAAGCAGATGGGTGCAGAACCTGTATTTCTGTTAGGTGCCCGTTCTGCCGCCGATTTGTTGCAGTTGGATGCTTTCCGTGAGGTGGGAACCGTCTATGTGACAACAGAAGATGGCTCTGCAGGCGAGAACGGTTTTGTAACCAATCATTCCGTATGGAAGCTTCCCATGTCGGATGGCGATATTGGTTTTTCCCGTATCTGCACTTGTGGTCCCAAGCCAATGATGGTAGCTGTAGCCAAGTGTGCGCAGCAGTTGAATATCCCCTGTGAAGCCTCTTTGGAGAACATGATGGCTTGTGGCTTGGGTGCCTGTCTTTGTTGTGTGGAGAAAACGACCGAGGGCAATCTGTGTGTGTGCAAGGAAGGTCCTGTGTTTGATACGAAGAAGTTGTGGCAATGAGATAAGGAGCAAGGGGCAAGGGGCAAGGAGTAAGGAGTAATAGGAGTAAGGAGTAAAGAAAAAGTTATTATTATGGCAGATTTACATGTAAAGATAAATCAATTGCAGTTGAAGAATCCTGTGCTGACCGCATCAGGTACGTTTGGTTACGGATTGGAGTTCGCTGATTTCATTCCCTTAGATGGTCTTGGCGGCTTTATCGTAAAAGGTACCACATTGCACCCTCGTGAAGGCAACGACTATCCCCGTATGGTGGAGACTGCTCAGGGTATGCTGAACTGTGTGGGATTGCAAAACAAAGGGGTAGATTATTTCTGTGAACACATCTATCCGCAGTTGAAAGACATCGATACAAATGTCATTGTGAACGTGAGCGGCTCGTCGTTAGATGATTATGCAGCGTGTGCTGCACGCATTGATGCCTTGGAGAAGATTCCTGCCATCGAACTGAATATCTCCTGTCCCAATGTACGTCAGGGAGGAATGGCGTTTGGTGTCACATGCGAAGGGGCTGCCAGCGTGGTGAAAGCAGTACGCGCTTGTTATCACAAGACGCTGATCGTGAAGTTGTCGCCCAATGTGACGAATATCGCCGATATTGCCCTTGCCTGTGAAGATGCAGGTGCTGACAGCGTTTCGCTTATCAATACGCTGATGGGAATGGCTATCGACATCGAACATAGGAAGTCAAGGTTGAGTATTGGTACAGGTGGGCTGAGTGGGCCTTGTGTCAAACCTGTGGCGCTGCGTATGGTATGGCAAGTGGCGAAGGCCGTAAAGATTCCCGTTGTGGGACTGGGCGGCATCAGTACGGCGGAAGATGCGATTGAGTTCCTGATGGCTGGTGCCACAGCGATAGAAATCGGTACAGCCAACTTTGTGGATCCTGCTGTGACCATCAAGGTGCGTGATGGTATCAACGCTTGGTTGGATGCGCACGGATGCCGTTCCGTTACTGAAATCATCGGATGTTTGGAAGGATGAGGAAAAAAATGAGGGCTACCAATTGGTAGCCCTCAACCAACACAAAAACTAAACTAGACTTAACTAAATGAAAGGGATTTTCACAAACCCTGAACTTTCATTGTGTGCAAATGTACAACTTATTTTTGAGATACAAGTGACTTTTCGTGATTTTTTTATCAAAAATGCAATTTTTTTAGATTTTTATGTATTATATATTCGATTTTGACTTATTTTTAAGAATCAAATGGTCTAAAATCACCATCGCAGCCATTGCTTCCACAACAGGAACGGCACGAGGTAAAACACACGGATCATGTCGCCCGCGAGCTTTCAGCGTTGTGGGATTTCCTTCCAAGTCAACAGTCTTTTGTTCTTGTAGAATGGTGGCAACAGGTTTGAATGCCACACGGAAGTAAATATCTTCCCCGTTGCTGATGCCACCTTGAATTCCTCCGCTGTTATTGGTGAGGGTTTTGAGATGAGCAGAATCAGATGAAGGCACAAACACATCATTCTGTTCGCTGCCTCGTTGGGTAACACCCTCAAAACCTGCACCATATTCAAAGCCTTTGACGGCATTGATACTCAGCATCGCCAGTCCCAGTTGTGCGTGCAGTTTGCCAAACTCAGGCTCTCCCAGTCCTACAGGACATCCCTTTATAACGCAACTGATGATGCCGCCGATGGTGTCGCCCTCTTCCTTCACTTGCAGAATCAACGCCTCCATCTGTTGGGCCGTTTTCTCATCCGGACAACGTACAGCATTGTTTTCTGTTTGTGTGAGATCGTAGTCCTGATAGGAACCTTCCAGTTTGATATTGCCTACCTGCGAGGTGTATGCCTGAATGGTGATACCGCTCTGTTGTAAAGCCAGTTTCGCAAACGCTCCAGCTACCACACGGCTGATGGTGATGCGTGCCGATGTACGTCCACCGCCACGATGGTCTCTGATGCCATACTTTTTATAATAAGTGTAGTCGGCATGTGAAGGACGGAACAGGCATCGCATATTCTCATAGTCCTGAGAATGTTGGTTGGTGTTCCTGACCATGAAACCGATAGGGGTGCCTGTTGTCTTCCCTTCAAACACACCCGATAGGATTTCCACACGGTCGGCTTCCTGGCGTGCTGTTGTAATAGCACTCTGTCCTGGACGACGGCGGTTGAGTTCTTGTTGGATGAAGTCCATATCAACTTCAATGCCAGCCGGCATACCATCGATAACTCCTCCGATGGCCTCACCGTGACTCTCGCCAAAGGTGGTCAGTCTGAATATGTTTCCGAAAGTGTTGGACATGGAGATGATTTACAATTAAGCATTAAGCATTGAGCATTATTTTAGTGGCAATGCCCGCACCCGCAGCCATCGCCGTGATGATGATCGTGGTGACAGTCGCAGTTGTCGTGATCGTGGTGACAGTCGCAGTCATCGTGTCCGCAGCCGCATCCACATGCTTCGCCACTGAGTATTTTTATCATGTGCCGAACTTCCTCTTCCGTAGCGTCTCTGTTTTCAACGATATGGCCTTTAAAGTTCAGCGGTTTACCTGCCAGCGGATGGTTCAAGTCCATCTTCACCTTTTCGTCGGTGATATCGATCACACGTCCCCAGAAGTGGTTGCCGTCCTCGTTCTGCAGGGGTACCGTCGCCCCTTTGAAGATATGCTCATGGTCGAAGTGGTTGTTGATGGTAAAGATTTCTCTGTCCATATCCACAACGTGTGCCTCTTCGTATTTTCCGTATGCCTCTTCTACAGGCAGCGTGAAGTCAAACGTTTCATTTGTGTCCAGTTTCTCGATATATTTCTCAAATGCTTCCAGCGTCGTACCAAAACCGCTGATGAAGAAGAAGGGTCTGTCTTCCTCAACTTTTTCCATCAGATGCTTGGTGCCGTCTTCGTCGATGGCGTACAGTTGATACACCACGTTGATATACTTGTGCTTGTTGTCCATATTACAATACCTTATATTATATTTGGGCACAAAGGTACGAAACTTTCTCCGTTTCGCAAGTTCAGAAATGGCCATTTATTTTGATTTACGTCAAAAAAGGGGGCTTTTTTCCAAAAATTAAGATGAAAAACGTTCGTCAGTAACAAAAACCCCTCTATCTTTGCACCGTCGAAAAGACAAAAGGATAACATTTAACAGATTGTAGAACGAGCCGTGAGGCTCCTAAAAAAAAAGAAAGGTAAAAGATTATGAAAAGATTGTTTTTAGTCGTTGTGGCAGTGCTCAGCATGACCGCAACATTTGCAGAGAACGGCTACAAGAAGCCAGTAAACCACAACATCGAGGCTTACGTATTCGACGTTAATGTCTATCGTTTGGGCGAGGTGTTGAGTCTGAACAACGGTCAGTATGACGCTGTTCGCGAAATTAATGATGTGTTCCAGTATGATCTGAAACGTGCTGGTGTATCAAATGAGAAGAATCGTCAGCGCATGCTCGACAAGGCTGTGACGAAGAACCTCTACAACATGCGTCAGGTATTGGATACCAAGCAGTACAGAACTTATCTGATGCTGCTGAACGCAACCTTCACCAACCGTGGATTGAAATAAGAAATCCTTCCAACCTCCCCTCCAATGGGGAGATTTTTTATTTTCCCCATCCCTCTCAGAAAGAAAAAACGCGTTCTGTTTGCTGATTTGTTGTTTTTTGTGTATTTTTGTCGTCGCAAAAAACAACCAACTGATGAAACGACTATTACACCTTATTATAATCATCAGCATTTCTTTGGCCTGCGTTGCACAGGGACAACGGCAGAAGATGTCGTCGTTGGTGCGTCGTGCAGCTATCGACCAGCGTCATGCTCAGCATGAATCCCATCGGCATCGTGTTCCTTGGCTCACTGAAGGAGGGCAGGGGAGCAACGACGTGGGCGAAGCCGAACCTGACAGGCGTGAAATCTGTGTGTTTATCCGCGTTGAAGGTGATCCTACCGCCTTGTTCGGCGAGAATGATTGTCGCGAACTGGCTCGCTTCGATGACATCTATATCATCAGCGTTCCCCTCTGCAATCTCGATGCTTTGTCCATGCAGGAGAGTGTTCAGCGCATCGAGGCCGGTGCCCCCTGTGAACTGCATACAGACACGACAGCCAGCGTCATCAATGCGCTGCCTGTATATGCAGGCACACAGCTGCCCCAGGCTTATACGGGTCGTGGAGTTGTCGTAGGTATTCAGGATGTAGGGTTCGACCTGACCCATCCCACCTTCTATTCCTCCGACCTGACCGACTATCGTATTCGTCGGCTGTGGGATATGCTGTCTGAGGAGAAAACGATGTATGTGGGTGCCGAATATACCACCCGTCAGCAGCTCTTGGACTATGCTCATGGGCGCGACGGCCTGATACTGGCTCATGGTACCCATACGGCAGGTATTGCCGCAGGTAGCGGTTATGATACCAACTATCGTGGTTTGGCGTGGGAAAGCGATTTGTGTCTGGTGTCCAATGCCGTCACCAACGATACGGTTTTCGTGGACTATGAAGACTATTATAAATATACCTCTGCTACTGATGCGCTGGGGTTCAAATATATCTTCGACTATGCAACAGCTGTTGGCAAACCGTGTGTCATTTCTTTCAGCGAAGGCTCTCCAGAATACCTCGATGAAGACACACAACTCTTCTATGAAGTGTTAGAAAAAATGACAGGTCCAGGACGCATCATCGTGTCGTCGGCAGGCAACAACGGACAAGTGAAAAGTTACTTCTGTAAACCTGTCGGCACAGAGAGCAAGGGTGCCTTCCTGTCGTCATCGGCAAAGCGTGCCACGTTTCGTCTGAAAGCCAACGGACCGTTCACGATTCGTACCACTTATTACACGAATACGCCTGTTGTACACACCATTTCTTCTGCACAAATATTGGAAGCAGAAGACGAGATGTATGCCGACACCATCAAACACGAATCTGGCGACTTCATCACCGCTGTCTATGGATATCCTTCAGCCTTCCATGTTGACGAGCAGGCTTACGAGGTGCTCATTACCCATCCCACGAGAATAGGCGCTGTTCCAGTGTCTATCGAACTGGTAGGTGCAGATAGTCAGGTGGAGTTTTTCACCTCATATAATATCCTTACGACCAACAGTCTCAATCTTTCACTCAATGCAGGTGAATATACCCATAACATCAATGCTCCGTCGGCAGCGCCAGCTGTTATCTGCGTGGGCATGACCTGTTATCGGAGGGGCTATCTCAACTATCAGGGCAATTGGATGCAGACGATCTCCATCACCAACGGACTGCGCGAACCTCATTCCTCAGTAGGTCCCACAATGGATAATCGCATGAAGCCCGATGTGATGGCTCCAGGCTTCAACATCATCTCTTCATACAATAGTTTCTATCGTGAACGAAACCCTTTGTCAGCTTCGACAGATGTAAAACATTTTAATTATAACGGACGCGTCTATCCTTGGACCATCAACAGTGGTACCTCGATGGCTTCACCTGTTGTCGGAGGAACCGTTGCACTATGGCTGCAAGCCAACCCCACGCTTACTCCTGCTCAGGTGATGGAGATTATCTCCAAGACCAGTCGTCATACCGAACCCTCGATAGACTACCCCAACAACTACTATGGCTATGGAGAAATCGATGTGTACAGCGGTTTGGTCGAAGCATTGAAGATGCAGGGACTGTCTGTAGAGGGGCTGTCGCATCATCAGCCGCAGGCTGTGGACTTCCTGTTGGACGGCAGGGATGTCGTCATAACTTTTGCAGCACCAACGGCATCGGTTTCCACCATCTATGTATATGCATTGAACGGTACGCTGTTGGCGACGGAAACGCTACCTGCCTACCAAACCACCTGCCGCCTGTCGCTTCAGTCGTTGCCTGCAGACGTTTATGCCCTGCAGATCAACAGTAGCGATGCTGCCGTCTGTGGCTCTACGCTTGTCAGGATCCAGTAAAAACACTCATTTTTAGGTATTGCACGTTTCTATCTTTCCCCTTATCTTTGCAAGCGGAAAGGGAGAAAGAAGTAGCTTTAGCAAATCTTGTTCGCTAAATAAAAGTTCATAATGTTTTTGTATAACAAACAAGGGCTGTCGTGATGACAGCCCTTGATGGTTCATTAAAGAGCCTCTTTCACCTTCCAAAAGCAGCCCTTTTACCCTTCAAAAGCATACCTTTCACTCATCAAAAGGGCACCTTTTGACCATCAAAAGGATAGCTTTTGCAAAAACACCTCCCCACCTCCCCTTTTTGTCTGGAAAGCTGATAAACACAGGGGTAGCGGAAGGGGAGGTGTTGCTCAAACACCTCCCCTAACACCTCCCCTTCGATCTTACGCCACCTTGATGGGCATCGCCTGATAATAGGCTACATGATGACGGGTTGTGTGTTCATACCCCAGTTCCTTCATCGCCAATCCTAACTGCACACGAGTGCTGTGGGTGGTAGGAATACTGGGATATTCCTGACGGATAATCTCCAGAAGCTCGCCGCTGTTCATCGCCTTGACAACCTCGTTGTCTGCCGGCTTCCTGAAGCATGCTTCCAC
>CADCPZ010000175.1 GCA_902803475.1 uncultured Prevotellaceae bacterium | reverse complement strand
GCCTGGAGATTTGTACGATTGGAATACGGCAACAGCAAAAGTATGGGGAAACAACTGGAGACTACCCAGCAGAGAAGACTGGAAAGAACTAATTATAAAATGTGATTGGTATAGGGAAAAGTTAAACGACACATGGGGCTATCGCATCTTTGGGCCAAACGAAAACGAAATCTTCTTGCCTACTACAGGACTACGTTGGGGCGAAAGAATTTCAAACAAAACCATTGGATACTATTGGACCTGCGAACTCTGCATCGAAGATAAAACGAAAGCGTATTACTATTTCTTCGATATGGAATCCAAAAACACAGATATAAACACACGCAACTTTACCAATAGTGGCAGAGCCGTCAGACTAGTGTGCAGCAGATGAATCATTTCTTATTGGCAAGTTTTTCTCCAAACCTCCTGATTATACACCTGCCACAAAACAACGTATAGAAGTTCCATATCCTACTATTCATTCACCAATTCTGATAATATCCGTTATTTCTATCACCCATACGGATGACTCTCAATATAATCTATCTCGTCGGCCAGAGATTTTACCTTTTTCGTCAATAAATCCACCAGCCCCTCTTCTTTCAGTTTTGCTATGATATCCTGTGTGGAACCAAATCCTACGACCGTCTCAGCACCGTATGGATTTGGATAATTCACAGCTGCAAATTCTAAAAAGCGTTCTGTCTCGCGGCCTACAAACTGCACATTAGACACTTTCAGAATGAGATGCGACAATCCGATATGCAGATCAGACACATCTTCCCGTTCATACACAACGTCGAAAGTCCCATACTCAGGTACTTTTTCCACCACCTGCTTCTGCAGGCTGTCAATCATCTTACTAATCAACTCTTCCAGTTTTCTCACATCTTCTGCCATCGACATTCCTCCTTGAATGTTACACATTCTTTTAGACCACCTAAAACACATCCTTAAAGATTATCTCAGCATATCAAACTGAGCATCAACCGTCCACCCTATTTCCATTCTGTATGCACTCATAATGTGTCGTCTTAATAATTTAATTGTATATGTAAACCAACGTTAATTCACTGCATCTAAGATAACGAAGGCTGCCCAATCTTTAAAATCAGGGAACTTCTTTCGAGTATGTATTCGCGCTTGCTCAAAAGCGCCATATTTATCGCCTGTTTTTAATAGTTCCTTATAAAAGTTCTTCATCATATATTCTGTTGCCGTATCTTTTACTTCCCAAAGACTCATCATAATCGTGTTTGCTCCTGCTTTCTTGAAGCCACGTTGTAAGCCATACACACCATCGCCACCAATATTACCGACTCCAGAATTACATGCCGACAACACAACCAAATCAAGCTCTCGGAAATCCAAATTGGCTATTTCGCTAGCACGCAGCAACCCATCCTCCTTCGATAATATGTTTTCTGCAATATTTTGGTCATCGCAGCCTGCAAACTTCAAATACGATTTCTGCATAGCATTCTCTTCACCAGTATTTTCGCCGTACCCGGCATGAGTTGCGATATGAATAATACGTTTTCTTTTTCCAGACAACTGCTTAAAGGACTCTTCTGTAGCTTCTTCACCAGAATACATTTTTGCCATTAGCCCATTTTTCTTTGCGTTATTGACACTTTTCAAAATGGACAATGCTTCATCTTTTGATTTTTTTAAATAAGGTGTTTCATCTGAATCGCCATATTTTATACCACCATATACTGCCACATCTTCTCCAATATCCAAATCACGTTTTACAATTTCACGAGTAGAAGAAACACGATAGATACGGCAATTATCCGGCATATGCGTCTTCATTGAGTCCCAGCCACAATATTCTACGGGGATATTGCATAGTTCTCCATCAAATGCAATGTATATGTTCACAGCATCTTTATCATCTTCTAGTAATTTTTGCCATAATTTATATCCAGATGTTTCTGGATTATTTCTCAGTTCATGGATTATAGACTGATTACCTAATTCTATTCGACGAGGAGCTATTTCATTTTTGCGTAGTAATAGAGCATTATAAATGGTGTCTACGATTTCATTTCCTGAGTCCTCGTTCTCTTTTAACCTAGAATAAATCTCTATGGCCAGATCTTCATTCCGCATACAATGCCTAAGGCTATCTGTCGAAACTCCTGCCCACCGAACTAAATTGCCATCTTTCGAAACCCTTTGAAGAAGTTCATTTTCTATGATTTCGTTTTTTATCCGAAGTTCTTTTAACAGATGCATTTCCTCATCTGTACAACCATAAGTGCTAAGCTTGTTTATTTGGCTTTTCAAACTTAGAAATTTCTGGTATTTCTCTTGCATTTCAACTTCGTTTGATTCCTTGACTAATTGTTCAAAAGTTAGGTTACTATTTAGAAGTATACCCCGCGAAAATAATAAGGCATTATACACCATAAAGTTAAAAACAGGCTCATCATTAATTCCTGCAAGAATTGGTAATATGCCATCATAAAAAGAGGACATCTCCGCATCCCAATATTGTTGTCTCATCTTTTCGGTAAAAAGTGGAAACTTTTGCTGAACTTCTTCCTCACATAGCTCCAAGTAAGTGAACATTGCTTTCGGCAAACTCTCCAAATCGTATGAAAAAACATTATAAAGTACTTCTAATAGAGAGAAACTTCTTTTTACCTCAATCGTGAAAAAATCATTATCATTTGCCAGCGTAAAAGCTTCTATGTAAGTAATATTTGCATCGTCAAAATGTTCTAACCTAATTTGGGTTTCGCATAGTTCCAGCATATACATCAAATATAAGCATGTATTATCAGCCCCACATCCCTTCATGATACTAATCCCATTTTTAAAATACCCTTCTGCTTCCTCATAATTATCCATGGAATTTAAAGCTTCTGCTTGATTAATATCAATTAGGGCATAACTATAAGAATGTTCAAGGTGCAATTTTCTGAGAACTTCCCTGTTTCGATTATAAATACTAATTGCTCTTTCGTATTCTCCTTTGTCGGCACAATATGTTGCCATAAGCGTTGAAAAATTCACGTTCATTATCATCGCTCGAGGCTGTCCACTCACCAACTCCTCACACTTTTCAAAGCATTCGAAAGAGTCTTTATTATCTGTAGAAGAAATAAACCCCATCAAACCCTTGGTCAAATATGCAATAAAATGAATGATACTACCCTCCGAGAAAGATGCCTGATGTTCATTATATAATGCCCAAATATGGTTTCCACTTACAATGATATCGTTTGTGTTAAGGTCTGATTCCAATGCTGTTGCTAAGTCATAGAAAGATAGCATAATATTCTTAGCCACATCAGATGTGTCTTTTACAAAAGCCAGTTCTTCCTGAGCAAAATCACCCTTCATACTCTTATATAATGGGGTAGAGAATAAACCGTCCATTTTCTCTTCTATTTCCTTCATTGTCGGCACTTGTTCCTGTGCACCAGATACAATTGCAACACAAGAAAACAATATCAACAGGGCGATTCGCTTAATCTTCGATTTCATCTTTATAAGGTATTAGTTTAATATTCGTATTTATTGGGAAATCTGCATATTTCTGTGTTTCTCTATCTGTTATACGCATTTTTATGTCTACGATAATCTCATATGGTTCTTTTTCACCCCAAATATCGCTAGCAAAGAAACAAATTCTTCTTCCTACATCCTCAGTAGTCAATAGCTTTTCCGTTTTCTCTCCATTACCTTCATGAACTTCAAGTATGAATCCACGTCCAATATCTCTATCGAAGTAAGTCTGAATAGCCATGCTGTCCGTCCATACAATTTCATTCCCTATTACTTTTGCTAAATCACTTGCATTGTATTCGCCTCGATAAGCCGTTTTCTTTTTTGCCGGCTTGAAAAAAGATTTTATCGAAGAGCACTTTCTACGACAGTAATTACTTCCGAGCAAAACGCTGCGCCGCATTGTCGCCTCATTTCTAATAATGACCGTTTGATTTGGTTTAATAATAAGCATATCGGTGTCTGTTATCTTATCCTTTTCCCTTACAGGAATGTTTTTATTTTTAATAATATACCCACCATCACTTATTGCAATAATTTTATAAGTATCAGCAACACTAATTTCTGTACAAAACATCATTGCTATAAAAAAGAACATTTTAAGAATCCTATTCATACTCATTCTCCTTTATTTTCGTTTAATAATTCTTACAATCCAAGCCATAATACTAAGTAATGTTGAGGTAAAGAATATATCATATGCCTCACCAGATACTAAGAATGTAATACTACATATTACAGTCAACATAATCGAATAATATGTCCACAACAATGCAAGCGGTATTATACTCCGTTTGATAGTTTTTTTGTTCCATCCCAACCATGCTTCACCTAACGATAAAGCAGACCTGTCTTCATTATAGTGTAACAAATAATCAATCAAAATAAAAAATACGACAAATAGGAAAACAAGTAACAATAACGGTATATGATGGCTATTATGCATAAGCGAGATAAAAACATTCAAAACCACCAAAGCCCCAGGCTGCTCTCCTGCATAAGTGTTGTGCCGATCTATTGCCTTATCAAATTCTCCTATAACAATTATTTTTTTATCAAATAAGATTTTTGCTTCCGAAATGGTATTCGATTCGAGTACATCGAATCCTAGATTATAATAAAAGAGATCTCCTTGCTGAAAACCATCCTTATCTTCCACTTTTTGGAAGGGGGTCTCTTCCGGCTCCGTTATATACATTTTTGGATAAATACAACGCCGAGCCAAATGAAAACCATCAAAATATAAAGGGCCGAAACGTTTTAAGGTTCGTCCTGTCAACTCTTCGTATGCATGTAAGGTTATAGAGCCAGTATCATTTTCAATGACAGGATATTTGACTAAATCCGAATTCCAAAAATTAATATCATAATTGGCCCAAAATGCTTTCTTTTTAATCCTATCATCCATTTGATCATACTCCGAAGTTCGTACGATACCAATATTACGCATAGAAGCTATCAAGGAGTAAATAGAATCATCATATTCCGTTGTATAATTATTATCAAACACCAAATCCATTAGAATATAACGGTAACTATTCGTTTCTTTAAGCCAACGAAGAAGTTGCAACAATTTTGCTCGATCAGTTATATCAGTATTTCCGACTTCAATATTATCGCGTTTAACTTGCACTAATTCGCGATCATTACTAACATTTATCAGTAAAATACTATCGGGAACGCTGTGGTCTTCACTTTCGAAGAATGCCTGAATAGCCCGCACCCCTTTCAACACATCGTATTCACCAAAAAGAGAAAAACCAATGTTAGATACAATATATGAAAAGAACATTAGCACAAATGACAACAATACTGTCAACCAATATCTTTTTATTATTTTTTTCATTCTTTACTTCTCTTTATTAGATTAACAACGTCATCGACGTTCCCACTGGATTAGGGTTAGCAATCAATGCCGCAAATATATGAAATTAAATTCAAAACAACAAGAAAATCGAAGGAAAATTTACAGGATGAAAGAAAAAAGATTCATTTCAATACTAACTAAAAGTTTTGTGGACGTAAACAAGAAAATAAATTATATTTTATTTTGTTTTTCATTCGACTTGCATTATCTTTGCAGCGATTAAACTAACCCTTAAAACCGAATGACTATGTTTTGTTCACAATGTGGGAAACCTGTACCTGACGGAGCACGCTTCTGCCCCTTCTGTGGATGTTCGATAGAAATGGTTCATACACCAAGTTCTCCCACTCCGCCACCAATTCCAAATACTGCACCTCAAAAACCTGTGAATTATCCTCAACAGCCGACAAACAGCTATCCTCAACAGCCCGTAAACAGTTATCCTCAGGATGTTAATCAGAAACCTATTCTGACGAAGAAAGCCAATCTGAAACGAGGAGCGGAATTTGTTGGTGGACATATCGATCTTTATCCAGACCGGCTATATTTCAACTCACACTCGTTTAATATTCAGACGGGCGCTACCACCATCATGCTGGCAGACATCGTGGATATGGGTACAGAGTTAATCCCAACCATGTTCTGGGTCAAAACACGACAGGGAGAGAAACACACGCTCGTAGTTTGGGGCCGAAAAGAAGTGATGGATACGATTCGTTTTTTGAAGACGAAATTGTAATCATATACATCGTAAACTGGCCCGTGATACAATTATCGTAAAGATTAAGAAGTCGTGAGTTGAGATATGCGCATCGCTACAGAATCGAGCGAATGCTTCCTGTTAAAGATATCATGTTGATCACGGCGCAGACGCTGTACTTTCTCCTCTATCTTAGTACGGCTATTTCGTTGTTGGACAATACGCTTATCAACGATAGCCTTGTATGCATCCAGATATCGGTCAATTTCTGACGGGATATTATTGCTTACGGCAATAGTATATTCATCAAACGAATCGAGTATTTGCGACGGAACAGCATGGAAGTAGTTGTCAAGGGCAACAGAAAGTTTGTCTTTCAATTGGTTGCGCACCTGTGCTATATTGTTTTTCTTTCCGAACCCCCATAAATATCCTAATATGCCTCCAACTATACCACCAATAACGGGCAAGATAAAATTACCCACAACAGCACCGGTTGCAGCCCCACCCCATGAAGAAATATTTTCTTTCATACCCTCTTCGTCAACAAACTGAGTTACACCATTCATGTTGACGTTTCTGAAACTGGAAATATCAGGCAGACTCACTTCCGTCTGAAGGTTTATTTTGAGTATTTTCAAATGATTAAACTGCTGTTCAAAATCAGCGTGGAATAGTTTCAATGCTTTCTCGAAACAGTTATTGGCAATGACATTCAAGGATGGAGCTTTTGAAAACTGTTCGTTGGCCAGTTGCTGGCAGTCTAAAGGCAGCACATTTTTAATGTAAGTTTTCATTCCATCCACATCCTCTATGGTGTCAATACGTTCCCAAATAGCTATTTTCGCTATAACAGGAAAGATGTAGAGGTCTTTGGTGATTAACGGCCGTTCGGCAGCAATCATCAATTCATAGTCACTTACACGTTTGATTTTTTGCTCTTCAACAAACTGTCGGAGATCTGTTTGCTGCGATCGCTCCAACATCTGCAACTCCCGTTCATATTTATCATTGATGGTTTCTATCTGCCGACCAATGTCTTCATACATATTTGACGTTAGTTTTGTCAACTTATGGGCTATTGCCTGCAAACGATGCTTAGCCATGTGGGCGAATATCGTTTCCTCATTTTCGAGTGACAATTGCAACAATTCTGGGTCTGATTGTTTTATAAACCCAGGCTTGAACGAGTTGATTACCTCAGTGGAAACGAATGGCAACACCAAACAATCGTCACGGTCCGTCATCTTCTGCACCTTATTGCGGATATAAATCAACATACCGTCACGTTCACGAGGTTCAAGGAGATCAAATTTAGTTACGACAAATACGCAGCGATGAAGTATGCCCGATAGATTTGACTCAATAAAGTTGCAGAAACTGTCAGGTAATGGTTTCGTTGCATCAACAAGAATCACAGACAAGTCTGACCATTCCATAATGGCATTCTTGGTTACGTCTTCATGCCATTGCTCTAAAGCATTCGTCCCTGGAGTATCAATCAGCCTCATGCCACGACGCAGATTTTCTGATGGCAATCCGACATGTACTAAGTGCAATCGGCGAGCTGTTTCTGGTTTTGTCGTATATTCCTCAATACAATGATGAAGGTTTTCTATATTATCAAACTCATGTTCAATCTCCACCCCGTCGAGCATTTCCAACCCAACAAAATATTTCTCGGAATATTCAATAGAGGTATTGGCAACCGTTGTTCCCTGTAAGACACTGGAAACCAACAGGTCGTGACGAAGGATTGAGTTGATAAAAGAACTTTTTCCTGTAGAGAACTCACCAATAACACTAAGGTTCAGCAATTTGTCTTTTTGTTTGTCTTTTATCCGTTGCAACCGTCTGGACAATTTCTCAAATGCCTCATCCGACCAATCGTATGCCTCCAGTAGTTTGGAGGCATACGAAATATGGTTGTTCAAGTCAGCTAACTCGCTGAAATTATCCCATGAGAAATAATTCTCTTCCTGCATATAAAAATGTTTCTGTTTTTATTCTTCCACAAGCTGGAAAATAAGGGCGTCGAGAGAATTGCTGAGGTCCTTGATTCGGTTTTCACAATCAGTGATCACCTTCTCACGTTCCTGGATATTCTCCTGCCCCTTCTCCATCTCAGCGATAATGCTGTTGACATTCTTTTCTGTTTCATTGATCTCGGTGTCAATAGCAGTAGAGATGACCAGCGTTGCCTCGTTCAGTTTAGATACGATATTGTTGGAAAGCTCGTCTGCTGTGGCTTCGCTGGACTCACTGATTTGATTAACCATTTGTTCTTTAATCGTCTTCTTCAAGTTCTTCATTGCCTTTTCGCCTGCACGAATCCAGTCGAAAGCAGCTACACTTAAGATAACGGCAAGAATCGTAAATGGATTGAGCAGACCTACTAATCCAAGAACAACGAATGAACCGATTTGGATACCAATAGATTTTGCAAGTTCCTTGCTTAATCCATGCACGCCAGCAGAGAAGATTACTCCCAAGTTACATCCCAAAACCACACCGGCAGCCACACCTGCTATGCGCTCCCAAGTTGGCACCTTGTCGTATTTCATATCCTCTCGACCAGAGATGTCTATGTTCACCTGATCAATCGTTGACAGAATTTCCTGGATGTTTTCTTCGTTGGAATCGAATATCACTTTCGACTTCTCTTGTACGAGCGGTTCCAGCACATCATGCTGCCATTTTACCTGTTCGTCTTCTATTTTTTGAGTTACATACTCAGATATTTCCTTCGTGATGGCTTCACCTTTTGCCTTAGTTGGAACAAGACCGAACTGAGTAACGGGCTTGCATTCGTCAATCCAGGCAGGCACAAGATCGGTAAGGCTTGTTGAGTTCTGGAGCGAAATACGTCTGAACTCATGCTTGCTTTGCTCTATTTGCAATTTCATCTTGCTGATGAGTTGCTCTTTCTTTGCTCGAAGGGTGGCTAATTGAGGCTTAGCTATTTCGTAGCGCTTCTTCACATCGTCAAGCGAAGAGCTGAGTATAGAACGTTGGGATGGAATCACCTTGTACAACGCCTCTGTGTTCAGGATACGCTTGAGTTCTTTTGCCGGTTGAGCCAACTTAACTTTTCCTTTCTTCTTGGTCAGGAATTCAGTAAGCACCTCTTCCAAATGTTTCACACCAGATTCCTCGTAGAGAGCTGCGTCACCCTGCTCCTTTGACTTCAAGCCGTGGAGGGCGGAAATAAAGAAAATCTCGTTAGAAGAATAGCCATCCAGTTTCATCTTGGCAAACTTCTCCACCTGCGGTTTCTCCCTATCTTCTATCTGATCCCAACGGTTGACAACAAAGAATGGGTCCTCGAATCCTTGTGCATGCAGATGGTTCTCAATAAAACTCATCTCTTCCTGAGAACACAAGGCCTGAGCCGTAAAAACAAAAATAATAGCATCGGCCTTCGACAGATAGTCCATCGTCACCTTTGTACGAGTAGAATGTTCGTTGAGTCCTGGAGAGTCGATAATCTCAACACCATGTTCAAGGATAGGCAAGGGCCAGAAAAGTTCTACTTTCTCGTATGGACTTTCAAGCATCATTTGTTGCGGATCGCTTCCCATCGGAATCGTTACATACGCCTCTATTTCGTCATAACCGATTTCCAAGGGAGGAATATTCGTCATATTATGCTGTTGCATGTGCTGCATAGCTTTTTGTGGGATGCTATCCGGCAACTTCTCTGGAAGAGGATTCTTAAAATACAGCACTGCACGCTTCTCTTTTCCATATTTCACCTCATTGATAACAGCGGTACAGGGTAGTGCATAAGCAGGAAGTACATATTCACCAAGCAATGAATTGATGAAGGTGGACTTTCCGTTTTTGAACGTTCCTACAATCTGGATTTTAAAGGTGTCGTTTTCCACCTTTTCACTCAACTTGCGCAGATTGTCGCTGTACTGTTCCATGTTCAGGTCTTGAATCACGTCAGATGACTGTTCAAGCATTCCTGCTAACGACTTCTTTTTCGCGTTGAAGTCGGCATAATCATTGTAGTTTCTTTCTAGTGCCATAATGTTATAATATTATATGATAATGTTTATGCAAATTGTTCAAGTTCTTTTTGTATCACGGCTATTATTTTGCTGTTTTCTTCTATTTTTTTCCGCAAATCGCCGTCCTGAGGTTTGTTGCTCTCATCGATAGCATTGTTCTGTGTTTCCATCCAAAGTGTTTGCTTTTTCGAAACTTCTTTTTCTATATCATCATAAACAGCCTTCAATCTTGTCTCGCTCTCACTGCAAGCATTGGTTATAATCTGCGGAATTTGTTTGGCAATGGCTGCTTTAAGGGCTTTACGTTGATCTTCTATCTTATTTTTGAATACACCTTCAGTAACAATCGAAGCACCTGTTCCCACTCCCAGTGTGGCGATCAATGTGAGGAATCCGAATCCTGAAAGCGAAAGGATTGTGGCTCCTGCTATGCTCAATGCCGTCGTTCCAATACGCATATAGTTGCGTTTCTTATTAAGGTTTTCAAATTCCAAATCACCATATTGAATATAATCTGCCATATTTCTCTTTTCTGACACAGAGCCTTTATCTATCTGTACGTAAGTCTTAAAATGTTGTTGCAGCAGATTATTGAACCATCTTGCATCGTTGTTGATAATTGTCGTAACAACGTTCTCAAGTGCGGTTGCCATATTGGTAAGTTCTATCTTTATGCGATAAGGATAGTCTTCGTCCCACCATTTCTGAGGATTGACAGCATGACTGGCTTCATACTGCATACGTTCGATTATGAGTTGGGTAAATTCATCTTCTTTCTCCACAAAACGTTTATAGCATTCTACGCTACGTTTACGAAGTTCCAGTTTTAGTTCATCCCATTTCAGACTGATTGCAGAAAGAGCAGCCTTTTTCTCGCTTATCATCTGACGACGTTTTTCATCGTTGGCGTCAACAAGCTTTTGCTGTTCTTTGATACCATCTTCAGCCATATCTACCACTTCAAGCACTCTGTTGACAAGCCATTGTTCTGTGAGTCGTGCCCTTCGTGGATTCTGTACCCAGGATATGATAAGTGCTTTCAACTTATCGAGACCCATGATGTCAGCGTATTCGTCATCAGGCATCTCCGCATGGGCTGGAATGATAACGGGAATATTGATATTCCACAGCTTCAGCTTGTTCTTTACATACTCCACCACTTGTTTCCGCTCGTCAATAGGTACCAAGTCGAGTTTTGTTATCGCAAGGGCTACAAACGGAATTTTCCTTGACAGCACACGCTGGTCAATAAAAACTTTTTCACTCATGCTCATCGCTGCTATTGCACTGGTGGTGATGATGGCTCCATCACTTCGCTGCAACACGTCACCAGTGGCTCGCATACGCTGATCATCAAGGTCACCAGCTCCTGGGGTGTCGATAATCTCGATACCATATTGTCCCAAGAAGTTTTCTGGTGTTTTCACGATGACAAAGCCTTGTGGGTCATTCCCGTTGAAATTGTTGGCGGTCAGTCCCGTCCATGATTCTTCGGTCAGAGGTAAGTCTTTTATTTTATTGCCTTTCTTCCCATAGTATGTCATCATGGTGTTTGCCCCATAGCATATCTTTGTCAGCAGAGCTGTTGTTGGCAGGTTCTGAACTGGCAGTTTCAGGTTCAGCAGATTGTTGATCATCGTACTCTTTCCACGACTGAATTCACCCACTACGCTCACCGTAAAATGTTCGCAGGCTGCATCTTTGTAGATTTGCTGCACATTCGATGCCAGCGATGGGAAACCCATTTTCTGCAGGCTGTCAACCGTCTGGCGAATCGTCTGAACCATCTGGCGACGAAGAGTAAGGGTGTTTGTTTGCAGAGCGTTTCTTTGTACTTTCTCTGCTTTTTCAACGCTGATGTTAATACGTTCTGATTTAAAGAAATTTGCATTCAGCACCTTTCTGTTCTGAGGTTTTTCCATATCTCAATCGTTTTTCAGGTATTTGTTATAGAAATCTTGATCCAACACTTGGTATATCGGACGCAACGACGGCTCGAGTAGCATATTCAGAAGGTGATGAAGTTGCATGTCATCAACATCGCTATAGGGTTCGTCATATAGAAGTGAAGCCACAACCTTGTCGTATTGCTCATAGAGGCTGTCTCTTTGTTCCATATATTCTTTCTTGTCGAGATGCTGAATCGCTTTATGCCGGAATAAACCGATGGGCTGGTTGAAATCGATACTTTCAAAAGCAGGATTGGTTGTCAGCTCCTCATATCTCACAATACGCTGATCAGGCAAAGAAATTTCGACCACATAGCGTACTGGATATACTAATGTCTTATCCACTTCGCCTGTAATCTTATATTTAAGATAAGGTACAATGAGTGTCAAGTAACCGTTTTTAATCCCCAACACGGGTATTCCTTCAGAATACTCCATCGTGATACCACTATTAAGAATAAAAGAATTGGTTTTTAAACCCTTGATGATATTTGATATGGATATCGTTTTGTTCATATTGCTTCTTTGTTTTATGTCATTATGCATAACAGGTTATCATTTGGCAGTTGCCGTCTTCCCAAGCATCAACGAAGGTATCAAGCGGTACCATCTCACCACAACCGTTGGGACTGCCGGAATCATTGAGAATCACCATCGGATTGTTGGGATCGGTATTATCGATGCCTATCACTTCTACAGCATGATCGGCTCCACTCATCGGACTGAAGATATTATGGTCTTCACCACGCCAGATCTCATCACTGTCTATCGAAACAATCACTTTGCCGCCATTATCCAGACATTCTTTGATATCGCTTATATCGTTGTTGAACGACATTTCATTCTCTATCCCATACAAATCCAACATCTTATTCATATTGAGGAAGGCTGTTCCGTCATTGAACCAACCATTCTGTTCTGCAATAGCCTCCATCTCCTCAATATCGACTTCCTCACCCGTCAATTCCTGTATGACAAATTTCTGGGAATAAAGGGCACAGCGATTCGTGGAACCCTGAAATTCCCATTCCTCCATTGACGTTTCAGGGTCACCGCTTACCAATGCCGGATTAGACTCACTTGGGTCGAAATTATCCAACTGCTCGGCATAAGTGCTCTGAACACTGTCGAGTGAATCAATTAAATAGTCTGAAGAGAGGGGAATAATCGTACCCGATGCTTGGTCGTAAGCAAGTGCGGCTGCATCATCAGGAACACCATCGCCATCGTAATCGACGAAGGTCTCCTGACGGTCTGCTACGCCATCATAATCCGAGTCAATTATTTTTGATACTGCATCAATCACACCGTCACCATTTAAATCAGTATATGAGGTACTGGTGTCAATAATTCCATCTTGATTGTAGTCAAACGACTTGATAATTGTGTCTTCTACTCCGTCACCATCAGTATCTGCGATGGAAACAAAAGTGTCTAACATGCCATTGCCGTCAGTGTCAGCTGATTCAAGTTCTCTACTTGATCCACCAAACAAAGCATTTTCTTCTCCGTAATTGTACATATTAAAATATTAGATGTTTAACAAATATATTGCAAAGATAAAAAATATTCGAACGTAAAACAAATAATTTAAAAGAAAATTTAACAATAAAATTTCAGAAACAAAGTGTTTGCGTACACACTTCGGTTTATAGGATGACCCTCTTTCTTATCTGATTCGACTACCACAGGTATTGTTTGCAGGATTTGTCAGGAAAAGAAGGCGAGGGAGTGAGACCTTATCAGATAGTAAAGCAAGTAAAACATACATAAATTTTTTATTTTTATGAAAAAGAAATTCCGCAGGAGATTTTCCGACTATCAATAAAAGATTGGTACTCACACTTGGAAAATAGCAAATAAATTTGCATTTTCGCTCACTAAATAGTACCTTTGCAACATCACAGAAATTAGCTAAGGATGAAGAAAATCTGTCATTACATATCGGAATATATAGGGCTGCTGGTGCTGGCGAGTGCTTTGCTGGCATGGGCATTCCCCAGTGCGCTGCAAAACATTCGTCCAACGGTCATCAACTACCTGCTGGGCGTAGTGATGTTCGGCATGGGACTGACGCTGAACCTAAAGGACTTCAAAATCGTGTTCAGTCGTCCCAAGGATGTCATCATCGGCTGTCTGGCACAGTACACCATCATGCCATTGCTGGCTTGGGGACTGACCCGTCTCTTCTCGCTCGACGAGGCGCTGGCACTGGGTGTGGTGCTGGTAGGCTGTTGTCCTGGAGGTACAGCATCGAACGTGATTACCTATCTGGCGAAAGGCGACCTGGCACTATCGGTTGGCATGACAGGTGTCTCTACCCTGCTCGCTCCGCTGCTGACACCATTGTTGACGTGGGGCTTGGCAGGAAAGAGTGTCAACGTGGATGTGGTGGGTATGCTGCTCAGCATCCTCTGTGTGGTGATACTACCTATCGTCGTCGGATTGATTGTTAAATGGCTCTGGCCGAAGTTCACAGAAGAGGCAACGGATTACCTTCCTGCTTTCTCTTCGATAGCAATAGCCTTTCTTGTGTCCATCGTCATTGCCGCCAGTGCCAGCAAACTGACATCAGGCGGACTGATGATCGTCGTGGTCGTGATGTTGCACAATCTCTGCGGACTGAGCATGGGTTACCTGATCGGACGACTGCTTGGTCTTCCTGATGCAAAGAAGCGGGCTATCTCCATCGAGGTGGGCATGCAGAACTCAGGACTGGCCTCCTCGCTGGCGACCATTCATTTTGCGGCTTATCCCCTTGCCACCATCCCTGGCGCCATCTTCAGCGTATGGCACAATATCAGCGGAGCAATGGTAGCGCATCTTTACACAAGACTCAGCAGAAAAACTTCTCCTTCATCGTCTTCCTAAACAGTCCTCATCTGTTCAAGCCTGTGGGAACGTCCAGTTGTTGGGAGGCATGTTGTTTCTTTGGTCGTTGAAATCCTTATCGCGTGCCACCTGCTCCTTGATGCGACGCTGAGCTGCACGATGCATCCAGATACAGAAGACTATGAGGACAACGAAGCTGACAGAACCCTCCAACGCGTCAAGTTGCTGACTGAAGGCAATGGTGTCGTAGATGCCATGAGCCAAAACGGGCACCGCGAACGTTTTTATCGCATCCGATGTGTGCTTTCCACCGAAATGATAACGCGAATAGTAGTAGCCCATCAGCACACCAAAGGCATAGTGACCAGGAACAGCCAACAAAGCTCGCACGAAGGCAACAGTCTGCCATTCGTCTATATTGCCGAACAGATAGAAGATGTTCTCGATGCCTGCAAAGCCCAAACCTACACATACCGCATAGACGATGCCGTCGTAGTGTTCATCGAAGAACGCATTGCGCCGCAGGAACAGCCACAGCGCAATCAGTTTGATACCCTCTTCTGGAATAGCTGCCACACCGAAGGCATCGATGGCGCAGTCGATCAGGTGGGTTGGCTCCATTTCCATTTTGCCGAAAAGAACATACTGTACCCCTGACTCGACAAAGGAAACGGGAACGCAGGCGACGGCACCGAGCAGAACAGCGCACAGCAGCTGGTTGGCAGGTTCAGGATGGGCATCCTTCCGCCACATATAGATGAACAACAGCATAGCCGGCAACAGGGCTGCAGCAAATATTAAGATGATATTCATAGTTTTTGTTATCGTTTAATCTCGATATCCCGTTTCACATTATTGCGGATTTTCGTAAGGTATGCTTTCATACCTTCGCCGTCTTTGTGGTCGATGATGTCCAAGAGTTCTTTCAACTCGGTACGTATCTGTGATACCTGGTCGTGGGTGTAGGGGTTGAAAAGAATTTCCTGCAACAGGTAGTCGTCTTCGTTGAGCACTCCTTTGGCAATACGCATGTGGCGTTTGAACGTAGTTCCTGGTGCATCCTGATGCTTCATGACTGCAGCAAAGACGAAGGTGCTGACAAAAGGAATACTCAACGAGTAGGCAACCGTTTTGTCGTGCTCCTCGAAGGTGTATTCATAAATGTGCAGTCCTAACCGACTGTAGAGGTCTTTGAAGAAGATACGTCCCATATAGTCGCCTTCGGTGATGATGATGGCATTCTCTTCAGACAACTGGTTCAGGTTGGCGAAGGTGGGACCAAACATCGGGTGGGTGCTGGCATAAGGATGTCCACAATGCTCGTACCATTCCTTCAGTCCTGTTTTCACAGAGGAGATGTCGCTGATGATACACTCCTTCGGCAGGTACGGCAGCACCTCTTCGAAAGCCGGAATGGTGTATTTCACCGTCACCGCATTGATGACCAGCTCTGGTTTGAACTCGCGGATTTCCTCAAGTGTCTGGAACCGCTGACAGTTGTATGTGAAACGTAGTCGCTTCGGATCTTTCTCAAAGACAGCCACTTCGTGGTCGAAACTCAGCAGGTCGATGAAGAAACTTCCCATCTTTCCTGCACCTAAGATTAGTATTTTCATAAAAACTTTTTTTTATGCATCATCGGCTGCACGATAATACATATTTATATCATTAAACATTGAAAAAATCAAAGCCTTGAATCGTATCGACAAAGCGGGAGATATACCCACGAGTTGTCGGCGACCATTGGAATCCGAAACGGTAGAGCACCTGTGTGGTGTAATCGTTCGTCGATTCTATCCATCGCATCGTATGACTGCTGCTGAGGTTATAGGCCATCAGCGGTCGCAACAGATGATCTATACTTACTTGTTGATAATCTCTAACTGCTGACGCACACTCTCTTCATGGATGGTCTCAAAGATGCTGGCAACACTCTCTGGGGAGATGCCCATCAAACTACCTTGGGCACCGCGCTTCTGGAGGATTTCATTGTAACGGGTGGCCTGCAACACGGTGATGTTGTGCTCTTTCTTATACTGACCGATCTCACGACATACGCGCATACGCTTGGCGAGAAGTCCCATCAGCTCGTTATCAATCTCGTCTATCTGCTTACGCAACCTACCGATACCTTCTGTTGTGGCTGTTCCGTCGCGGATCACAAGCAGAGACAGGATGTAGTCGAGCACGTCGGGGGTAACTTGCTGTTTGGCATCACTCCATGCCTCATCGGGATTGCAGTGACTCTCGACAATGAGTCCGCGGAAACCTAAGTCCATTGCCTGCTGACACAGGGGGGCTATCAGCTCGCGGCGACCACCGAGATGACTGGGGTCGCAGATAATAGGTAGGTTGGGAATGCGACGATGCAGTTCGATGGGAATCTGCCACATCGGCATATTGCGATAGATTTTCTTGTCGAAACTGGAGAAACCACGATGGATGGCTGCCAAGCGCTTGACACCGGCTTGGTTCAGACGCTCTAAGGCTCCAATCCACAATTCCAAATCGGGGTTCACGGGATTCTTTACGAACACGGGTATATCGCTGCCTTTCAACGCATCGGCGAGAGCCTGCATTGCAAAAGGATTGGCTGTCGTACGGGCGCCGATCCACAGGATATCGATCTCGTATTTCAACGCGAGTTCCACATGCTCTGGGGTGGCTACTTCAGTGCCCACGAGCATACCAGTCTCGTTTTTCACACGTTTCATCCAAGGCAACGCCTTCTCACCGTTGCCCTCAAAACCGCCTGGCTTCGTACGAGGTTTCCAAACGCCTGCACGGAAATTATGGCAGCCTTTGGCGGCAAGCTGCATGGCGGTTGTCATCACTTGCTCTTCTGTCTCTGCAGAACAGGGGCCTGCAATGACGAAGGGACGTTCATTGTCACTGGGTAGATTTAATGCTTGTAAGTCGAGTTCCATAAAAGACCCACCCCCCTGCCCCTCCCTGTATGGAGGGGAGTAGAATGTTTATCGGGGGGTATTCTACTTTATTGTTTTTATGATTGTTATCCAAAAAGTGACTACTCCCCTCCCTCACAGCGAGGGGCAGGGGGGAGAGTCCCCTTGATTCTTTCCAATGCTTCTTTCATTTTCTCATCTTTCGCACAAAGGGAGATGCGGATATAACGCTTGCCGTTTTCGCCGAAGATGAAGCCTGGTGTGATAAACACGCGGGCCTCGTGGAGCACACGTTCTGTCAACTGTTCTACATCTGCGTAATGGTCTGGGATTCGTCCCCACAGGAACATACCTACTTGGTTGGGGTCGAACGTACAACCTAACGTGCGCATAATCTCTTCTGCAATATGCCGACGGCGACGGTAGTTGTCGATATTGTATTCACGATGCCATTCCTCCGTATTGGTGTTGAATGCCTCTGCTGCAGCGAGTTGAATACCTCGGAAGGTACCACTCTCGATATTTGACTGCACTTTCAGTATCCACGAAATGAACTTGGCATTGCCAATGCACATTCCTACACGCCAGCCAGGCATGTTATGGCTCTTCGACATGGAATTGAGTTCTATACAGTAATCCCATACCACGTCTTTAAGGTCTTCTGACCACTTCCACGCATTGAAGATTGACAAAGGCTGATCATTCAAGATACGGGAGTATGGATTATCGTTCACGATGACAAAGCCTTTCTTTTGTGCCAGTTCCACCAATCGGTCATAAAGTCCCTGACTGGCTGGTGTTCCAGTAGGCATATGTGTATAGTTTGTCCACATCAGTTTGACGTGCGACAGGTCGCGCTTGAATAAATCAGCAAAGTCAGGCATCCAACCGTTTTCTTCTTTCAAGTCATAATACTCCACCTTACATCCCAATATCTTCGAAAGCGAAGTATATGTAGGATAGCCTGGATTAGGCACCAACACGGTATCTCCAGGGTTGCAAAAGGCGAGCGTAATATGTAGAATACCTTCCTTAGAGCCTATCAGCGGCAGCAACTCTGTCTTCGGGTTCACCTCTACGCCATAAACCTTTTTATAATAGGCCGCCATAGCCTCACGAAGCTCAGGCGTGCCCTGTGTAGGCTGATAACCGTGTGCCTTGGGGTCGTGTGCCACCTCGCACAGTTTGTTGATGGTCTGTTCCGATGGCGGCATGTCAGGTGAGCCGATGGCAAGACTGATAATATCCTTGCCTTCAGCATTCAGCTGTGCCACTTCTTTTAATTTACGACTGAAGTAGTATTCTTGTACCAGACTGAGCCTGTCGGCCGGTTGTATGTCACATGGTTTGTTTTCCATCTTCGTATTCTCCTAATATTTTAAAATCTTTCGTCAGTGGGATGATAGCGTCTAACGACTGTCTATAGCGTGTCAGGTCGTTGTACATCACGTCAACGTAGAAAAGGTATTCCCATTCCCTTCCAATGATGGGCAACGACTGGATCTTAGTCAGGTTGATTTTATAAAACGAGAGGATAGCCAGCACGTGACTCAAAGAACCTTCCTCATGGGGCAGCGAGAAGACGATACTGGACTTGTTGGTATCTGTCAAAGGACGTAACAGATCGGCCTTATTGGGATTAGATACCACAAGGAATCGCGTGAAGTTATGCTTGTTGTCTTCAATATGATCTTCGAGCACCTTCAAGCCATAGAGACGGGCGGCCTCAGCATGACAGATAGCCGCCCATCCGCGATGCGGTCCTTCGGCAATCATCTTGGCACTACCTGCTGTATCTTCTGCTTCCACATTCTTCAGTTGCGGATGATGACTGAGAAACGCACGGCACTGCATCAGGGCAACAGGATGAGAATGTACCTCAGTGATCGTGTCCCAATCATCTTCTGGCAGACAGCAGATACAGTGTGAGATATGCAACTTATGTTCTCCCACAATCGTCGTACCAGAGTCGCGCAGCAGTTCGTAGTTATGCAACAACGAACCTGCTATCGTATTTTCTATGGCGAGCATGCCGATGGCTGTCGGATCTTTCTTGATCTGCTCAAACACCTGTTCGAAGGTGGCACAACAGATCAACTGTATCTGCTCGTCTTCGAAATACAGATGTGCCGCAATGTCGTGAAACGACCCTATCAGTCCTTGTATGGCGATTCTTTTCATAATGCGTATTGCGTAATTATAAAAAAACCCGCTTTCACTCAGTTGTGAAGCGGGCCTCTGTTTATTTCATCTTTACAAGTCTAATCTGCATACGAGTTTACCGCTTCACATTTCCTGCAAAGTAAAAGTAATAGCCATAAAAGTATGCAAACGACTCACTCATTGTCTTAATTTATTTTGTTTTCGCTGCAAAAGTATAACTTTCTAACGAATCCTCCAAACATTTTGAAAGAAAATATTGCAAAAACCCACAAATAATGCATAATTCATAATGCATAATGCATAATTCTCCCTGTCTCCTTATATATTGATCCCATACACCTGCTTCACCTCACTCATCACAAATGTGCTTTCTATGGAACTGAGCTGGTCTATTTCACCTAATTTATATAATATGAATTCCTGATACTGCTGCATACTCTCAGCTCGCACTTTCAACAGATAGTCGTAGGAACCAGAGGTATTGTAGCACTCCGTCACCTCCGGCATCCGTTTAATACGACGGACGAAGGCATCGGCAATCTCGTGATTGATCTGCTTCAGTTTCACCTTCACAAACACCAAAAGCCCCTTACCCAGTTTCTCTGCATCGAGAACAGCCACATACTTCTTGATATAGCCCCGTTTCTCTAATCGTTTCTGGCGTTCAAACACAGGGGTAGGTGTCAAATGAACAGCATCTGCCAACTCTTTGGTGGTCAGTTTCGCATTCTTTTGCAGCGTTCTAAGTATCTGCAAATCAGTATCATCCAGTCTTTCCATATCAATTATTAGAATAATATTCTACAAAAACCTATTTTTATTGTACGATTTAGACGTTTATTCTTTTCATTTTGCAAAATTAGGTGTTTATTCTGAATTACGCAAGAAATTTGGAAGATATTTCCAAACTACATACCTTTGCAGCGTGAAAATCGTCATCAAGCGAGTTCAAATGAAGTTCAAATTATTCACTTAAAAATAAAGAAAGGATTAGATTATGAGCAAAAAAAATTACAAGTTTGAGACACTTCAACTCCATGTAGGCCAGGAACAGGCAGATCCCGCAACCGATGCACGTGCCGTTCCCATCTATCAAACCACATCTTATGTGTTCCGCAACTCACAACATGCTGCCGACCGTTTTGGTTTGCGCGATGCCGGTAACATCTATGGTCGTCTGACCAACTCCACACAGGGCGTATTCGAAGAACGTGTGGCTGCCCTGGAGGGCGGTGTGGCAGGATTGGCTGTTGCCAGCGGTGCTGCCGCTATCACCTATGCGCTGCAGAACATCGTACAACATGGCGACCACATCGTGGCTGCCGACAACCTCTATGGTGGTTCTTACAACCTGATCACCCACACGTTGGCCACTCAGGGCATCTCGAATACCATTATCAATGTAAACGACCTGGAGGCACTTGACGCCTCCATCCAACCCAACACAAAAGTAATATATGCCGAAACCTTCGGCAATCCCAACAGTGATGTTCTCGACTTGGAAGGTGTGGCTGCCGTAGCCCACAAACACAACATTCCCTTTATTGTCGATAACACCTTCGGCACACCTTATTTAATACGTCCGTTGGAACATGGAGCAGATATCGTAGTTCATTCAGCTACCAAGTTCCTGGGCGGTCACGGCACCTCTCTCGGTGGAGTCATCGTCGATGGCGGCAAGATCGACTGGAAGGCAAATCCCGATAAGTTCCCCACGCTGGCGAAACCCGACCCCAGCTATCACGGCATCGTATTTGCCGATGCTGTAGGCGCTGCCGCTTATGTAACCCGTATTCGTGCCGTCTTGCTGCGTGATACCGGTGCAACCATCTCTCCCTTCAACGCCTTCATCCTGTTACAAGGTGTAGAGACGCTGAGTCTGCGGGTAGAGCGCCATGTTGAGAACGCACTGAAGGTGGTTGATTTCCTCGCCAAGCATCCGAAGGTAGCTGCCGTGCATCATCCGGCCCTTGAGAGCCATCACGACCACGCACTTTACCAGAAGTACTATCCCAACGGTGGCGGCAGCATCTTCACCTTTGAGGTCAAGGGCGGTCAGGAAGAAGCCTGGAGGTTCATCGATGCCCTGCAGATATTCTCGCTCCTGGCTAACGTGGCAGATGTGAAGAGTTTGGTCATCCACCCCTACACCACCACACACTCTCAGCTCTCGCCAGCGGAACTGGCTGAACAGCACATCACCCCTGCAACCGTTCGTCTGAGCATCGGTACAGAACATATCGACGACATCATCGACGATTTGGCGCAGGCTCTCGACAAGATTTAAACGAACACACGCAAGCTATCATATAGATGAGAAATTACATCATTGCCGACAATCAGGAGTTGACCCACTTCGCGCTGGAGAGTCTTCTTCGTAAAGATAACGAAAACATCGTTTATCATGTTTCCGACAGAGCAGGCCTTGTAGCCTTACTCAAGGAACACGAAAGTGCCGTCGTGCTACTCGACTACACGCTGTTCGACTTCGCCGATGAGGATCAGCTCCTGATTATCGCTGAGCGTTTCTCTTTGTCGCAGTGGTTACTGATCAGTGAAGAGCTGACTCCACTGTTCATCCGTCGTATCATCTATTCCTCCCATCAGTTCAGTATGGTGTTCAAGGACGGCACAATGAGTGAGATACAAGAAGCTCTAAAAGCTGTCACCCGACACAACCGCTACCTCAGTCAACGGGCGTTGGAAACTCTCATCAGCCAACAGCAGGAAGAGGAAGCCCCCAGCATCCTGACGCAGACTGAGACAGATATCGTAAAAGCCATCGCATTGGGTAAGACCACGAAGGAAATTGCCGCCGAACGTTTTTCGAGCATCCACACCATCACCACCCACCGTAAGAACATTTTCCGCAAACTTGGTATCAACACGGCACACGAAGTGGTGAAATACGCACTTCGTGCAGGATTGATTGACCCCTCAGAG
>CADCPZ010000174.1 GCA_902803475.1 uncultured Prevotellaceae bacterium | reverse complement strand
TTGGGATGATGTTCATAAAACCATGCCATAATTTCTTTGGCCTGCGGGTGCAGGATGAACTCGCCACCCTCCAGTCCTATGGTTGTCCGCTTAGTGACACACTTGCTTTGCATGATTCGACGGATGTCATCGAGCGACAGGTGTTCCACCTTCTTCTGCCAGATATTACAATGCTTGCAGCGCGACTGGCAGGCTGTTGTCGAATAAATCATCAATTGCGACAGGCGCTTGTGGCGCGGGCGCATGAAGTTGTTCAGATAGAGGTAGCCATTGTAGGCATAATCGTAAATCGTGTACATAAAATTCGTTGCAATTTTGTTCTCTACTTATAAAGTCCAAAATTGCAACGAATGACTGCACAGGACAAGAGGCTATTTTCTCAGTTTCCCCTTGCTTTCCAGATATTTCAAGAACGCTTCCCATTGCGAAGCGCGACGAAGGCGGTTGGCTTTTACACGTTCGTCGTCAATGAATTGGGCAGGATAGCAGTCATAGAGATAGTAGTGACCATCGTCAATGACCTCGCCGTCAATTTTTCCGCAGCAGAGTACGAGGTCATCAAACATTTGGCTACAGATGAGGCTGACGAAGGTGGCCCCACTGGAAAAGAGATATTCGCCATCGAGATAGATATCTATCCCAGCCAGCAACGGGATTTCTTCACGCAGTGGCTCCATCGCGTCACGGAAGCGCAATTCACGGGTGTTTAGGTCGAACCATTCGATGTCATCATCGGTAAATACGGCACCGTGGGCACCTCTGGCTTTTGTGGGCATGACACCGTATGCGCATAGTTCCGCCATCGGTTCAGTCTGATTGTCGTCACTGACGTTAACTGCTTCGTCATCATTGCTGCAGGCTGTCAGCGGCAGGGAAAACGTGGCAATGGCTATCGCCATCATCCAAGCAAGGGGTTTGTAATGCTTCATGTTCATTTGTATTTAAAAGGATTGTCTCTATTTATATAGTCCCTAAATCGTCAAAAAGACTGCACCGCTTACCAGGTAAATCTGATGCCCAAAGGCAAAGAGAACATAAACGGATGATCTGTGCGGTAGGTCTCGATGTCGCTATGCATCGGAATGAAGAATTGCAGACTTGGCTCGGCAAACAGTCCGATGTTGGGAGTGAAATTGTATTGCAAGCCAAAGCCTGTACCAACTGACCACTGCCACGGAGCACGGATAGTAGACTTATCGGTAGCTTTCAATGCGTTATGTAAGTAGTAGCTGGTTTTGAGCGGCGAGTAGACGGGGATTTCTGTCGTCACGCCGAGACTGCCGTAGAGGCTCCATGCATTGCCAGAGAACATGTTGTAGATGCCTTTCAGTGGGATGCCGATATAGTGAATGGTCTGCTGTTCATTGATAGTATTACCGTTTGAACCCATCTCAAACTCGGACTTCAACCTACTATAGTTCAGCCCGGTCTCCAATGCAAAGCGACTATTTAGTCTATACGTCAATGCCAACGAGAAGTTGACGGGCATATAGTGGTGGCTCTTGCGGACGATTTTGTCTGTGCCTGTGCCTAAGGCATCTCCGGCATTGCTCAGTGCAATGTTCATAATGACGCCTCGGCTATGACTGCTGTCGTCATCAGGCATCTCGGCCAGGAAGGCCGCATAGTCGCTCCAGTTCTCAAAGGTGACAGGCGATGGTGGCTCACCCGTCGTGGCTATCATCGGTGTTTCTGTGAAGCCGTAAGGACGATTATAATTCTGTTCACCAAAACCTCCAGCGTATGCAAGATCCACCGACCATTTTTGCAGACGTCGGATGCTGGTGGCTGGCTTTTCGGGGGATAAGTCTGCGATGTCGTCATGAGGAATCTCAACCTCGTGCATTGTCTTTGCCGTATCGTTCAGTATCGTGTCTGTATTTGCCTGTCCTTGTGCAACCATATTAAACAAGGTGTCTGCCGTGGCGGAATCCGTAGCCTGAGTTATTTCCATTGGAAGGCTATCAATTGTAATAATCGTAGAATGGTACTTTGGCAAACGAACAATCACCGGCTCTTGTGACTGGTTTGTCTGTGATTCTTTGGATGTCTCTTTCTGTTTCGCCACAACTGCCGACGGCTGGTACTCACCGCCGTCTTCATCCTTGATAGCAGTATTTCCTTTCCTGAGCAGAAAGAACGTAAATGGAACAAGTAGCAGCAGAAGTCCGGCCACCCAATACTGCTCCATCATCTTGCGCAGCATTTTCTTCGCCCGTGCCAGTTGCGACGATGACGAATGTGGCTCGATGCCCAACATGTCGGAAATCTCTTTGTGTGACATCCCTTCAAACACAGAGAGTCGAAATACCCGCCCGTAACCCTCCGGCAGATGGTCAACAAGCTGCACGACATCCTCCAGTGGCACGCCTCTCACTTCGCTCTCACCTTCAGGCATCTGCAAATGCTCTGCTTCTTCCAGTTGCACAAAAGTCGCCTTCGCCAGATGGTCTTTATATTTCGACGCCACATTTCTCGTTATCGACATCATCCATGCCTCTGCTTTCCTGTCATCGCGGAGCTTGTCAAAAGAGGTAAAGATAATCACAAACGAGTCATGCAATACATCGCTGATGGCTTGTTCATCGCTGATATACCGACGGCATACGCCCCTCATCTTCCGGGCGTATGCCTTATACAATTCTCCGAGGGCATCCGCATCCCCCTGTCTGCACTGTTCTATCAGCCTTGTTATCTCCATCGTAAACATACCATTTCTATTTATATAGTCCTGCAAGTGAGAAAAAGACTGCACCGTCACGCACATTTTTTTATTTTGAGGCCGTGATTCTCTTGTCTTCAATCATGGCAAAGATGGCAGCAGCATGTCAAAGAATCCTTCACACTCACCCATGAAATCGATGATGTCATTGGTATCGAGAAATACATTCATCGTGCTCTATCCTCCCACATTTCATCAAGTTCTTTGTCTAAATCGAAGTCTTTGGGCAAAGGGGCACACGTCATTGCCAACACCTTTGCCGAAGGCTTATTTACCTCCTAACCGTTATTATATAACTTTGCTGCAAAGTTACGATATTTTTCCGAATCAGCAATGCTTTTACCAAGAATACTATCACTATTTTGGGTTTAGTACGTCCCATTGCTATATATACACAACACATACTAAACTTTGGCAGCCGTCGAGGATGGCTTGAGCGGAGCCAGAAGGGTCTAAGCCGGGAGAAAGGATAGTCTAAACCG
>CADCPZ010000173.1 GCA_902803475.1 uncultured Prevotellaceae bacterium | reverse complement strand
CGAGTAAAACTAACCTCGCTTCCTCGATCCCTCGCTCCCCTCTTTAACAATGCGTAATGCGTAATGGGTAAGGACCTTAGTCCTTTGACCTTAGACCTTAGACATTAAAAAATTAACCTAAACAACTAAAAAAATGAATAGCAAGAAAGACGTTTGGAAATTTGTCATTCAGACAGTGATTGCCATTTTGACGGCAATAGGAACTACGCTGGGTGTTACCAGCTGTATGGCATAAAAAGCCTACCCCAAACCCCTCCCTAAAAGGAGGGGGCTTTTGTTTAACCTACTGACCCACGCCCCGTTTGTCAGGTCCACCCTTCAGGGGGGATTCAGGGGGGCTAAAAAAGCCTTCCGTTATGGAAGGCTTTGCGGTGCGTACGGGACTCGAACCCGTGACCTCCTGCGTGACAGGCAGGCATTCTAACCAGGCTGAACTAACGCACCAATAGTGGTGGTGTGGCGGTGCGTACGGGACTCGAACCCGTGACCTCCTGCGTGACAGGCAGGCATTCTAACCAGGCTGAACTAACGCACCTTTTGGTTAAGCGGTTGCAAAGGTAGGAATATTTTTTGTTTCCACCAAAACAAAACGCTATTTTTTTATAAAAAACATTGTAAAAGACAAGCATCGTGATAACCTTCGGGGGTGAGGAGCCAGTCGTGCAGGATTGTTCTTTCTTTGAAACCAGCTTCATCGAACAACTGGCAGGAAGCGTGGTTGTCGCCATCGACATAGGCATAAAGCTGATGGAGACGGAGCACATCGCGGGCATAATCCAACAAAGCGCTGAGGGCTGCAAGGGCATAACCCTGATGACGGTACTGCTGTAGGATCACAATCCCTACTTCAGCTCGCAGATGCTGGGGGGAGAAGTCTTGCAGGTCGATTAGTCCGACGGTGGTTTCTTCGGCATTGTCGATGACCAGCCGTACTTGCTTGTCGGTATAGATGTCGCCTGTCGTACGTGCCAGATAGTCGTGCAGCACATAGCGCGAATAGGGAACATTGGTGTTGCTGACCTGCCACAGCTCACGGTTGTTTTCTATCTGGTAGAGCAGGTCAAGGTCTTCTGGCTCCAAAGCGCGGAGCGTCACTTTTTGCTGTTTGTGCTGGTCGTTCATCGGAATATCTCGTTGGGAGTGATGATGGTTTTCGTGGCAGGATGATAGGTGGCAAGAAGCACGTCCTGCTGCTGGTGTTCGCCAAAGATATTGAACAGTTGCTCATACGAATAGACCGATGTATCATAGACCACATAGGTGGTACGGCCATTGACCACAGGAACGTTCAGACTGTGATGACCGTCAGGCAGCGTGGTTCCTGTTCCTTCTTTCACGGCGATGCACGAGAGTCCTTTCTTTTTGGCTAAAGCAACACAGGCTTCGAGGTTTTCCTTACTGCCGATGAAAATATAGTCGGCGTGAGTCTGCTCGTTGGGCAGGAAGAAGCCCAGCGACTTCTTCATCCGGTTATACAGCATACGCATCAAGGCAAGGAATGCCTTTCCGTAGATGGCCAGTTTGATGGGGATGGTGAGGAAGAAACTCTGCTGTCCGTAGTGTTTCCGCAAGAAAATCAGCATCGCATCATAGAACACGTGTACATAGCGGAAGCCTGTGTGACGCGAACTTTCTCCTTTATAATGCAGGATACGCAGGGGCAGGTACCAGTTTTGATAACCGCTTTTGAGGATGCGACAGCTCAGGTCGATGTCTTCGCCATACATGAAGAAGTCTTCATCGAGCAGTCCTACCTTGTCGAGGGTATCTCGGCGCGACAGAAAAAAGGCTCCGCTGACCACTTCGATGGGTGCCTGTTCGTCCCAGGGGAGTCCACTCATATAGTATTTCCCATAGCGCGGATGCTTGGGGAAGAGCTGACAGAGGCCACACATCTTATAGAACGACACCATCGGCGTTGGCAGTCCGCGTCGCGACTCGCGGGCATCGTTTCCGTTGGGGTCTATCATGCGAACACCCAGAGCGCCAGCGTCAGGATGCTGGTCCATGAAATCAACAGCCTGTTGCAACACCTGTTCACCCACAATGGTATCAGGATTCAACAACAGCACATATTCTCCTTTGCTCTGACGGATGGCAATGTTGTTGGCACAGGAAAAGCCCAGGTTGTGATTACTGTCGATGAGGTGTACCTGCGGAAAACGTTTCGCGATATAATCCACCGTTGCATCGTGGGAATGGTTATCAATCACATATACCTCTGCATCGAGGTCGTGAACGGCGCGAAAAACACTATCGAGACACTGCTCCAAATAGTATTTCACATTATAGCTGACGATGATAACAGATAGGGTCATGGAAGGTTGGGGGCTTCTGTTTCAGCTTTGCATCGGTCCATACTGGGATAGATGAAGAACATACTCAGGAAGAGGATGACAGCCATATAGAAATAAGAGGTGGTGAAGCTGAAGAAATAGTAGAACCAGATGTTTACGACCATCGGTACTGCGAGCATCATCATGCGTAGCATACCAAAGAACAGCAGGCGCTGGGGTGCTTTCTGGGCATCATCGGTCAGTTGTCTGTGGATTTTGGGAATCCGAAACATATACAGCGCAAAGGGTATGGAACCTATCGTCAGCAGCACCATAACGGTACCTGCAAGGAAGTTGACGGTTGGGTCGGGCAGATTGCCTGGCATCAGACATTCTGTTTCGTATAGCACGATGATAATCACTGCCATAATGACAGGTGCAAAAAAAGCAATAAGCAGTTTCCTTTGTGTTTCTTTCATCATATCTCAGTTCTGTTTAAGATGGCACGACCGAGGGTGACCTCATCGGTATATTCCAGTTCGTCGCCAACAGAGATACCGCGGGCTATCACACTGATTTTCACCCCATACGGCTGCAGCTTGCGCTGGATATAGAAATTGGTGGTGTCGCCTTCCATCGTACTCGCCAACGCAAGGATGACCTCTTCCACCCCACCCTGTCCGACGCGCTCGACAAGCGATTCAATCTCGATGTCAGAGGGTCCGATGCCATCCATCGGCGAGATGATACCGCCCAGCACATGATAGAGACCATGATACTGCTGCGTGTTTTCAACCGCCATCACGTCCTGGATATTCTCGACCACACAGATGACTGCTTTCTCTCGTCGAGGATCGGAACAGATGGGACACACATCGGTGTCGCTGATGTTGTGACAGACGCTACAATGCTTGATATCCTTCCGCACACGAGCAATGGCTTCAGCAAACTCCTCCACCTCTTCGCACGGCTGGCGCAACAGGTGGAGAACCAGCCTAAGGGCAGTTTTACGTCCCACCCCAGGCAGTTTGGAGAATTCCGAGACGGCTTTCTCCAGGAGTTGCGAAGGAATACTGTTAGTCATCGAAGAGATAGATGCCTACACCAACACGCAGACCGATGGTAGAATACTTGCTATGACTGGTAAACGACTGGTCGTAATAGACAGCCGGTTCGATGGTTACAGAGCGGTTGAGGAAGAAAGCATAGCCTACCTCCAATCCTGGCATCACGTCGTTGTGGTTGTGGTCGCAATGAACGAGTTTGGCCGCAGCACCAAAGAACAGACCGCATGATTCCAAATAATAACGTCCACCGACGCCGAGGGTGTAACGGTCGGCAACAGCATCATTGCTGCTATGCTCGAACGAAGCCTCACCCAGCAACATCAGGTTGTCGGCGATGAAATAACCGCCCTGAGCCTGCAAGCCTAACGAAAACTTGTCGTTGCCGTTGTAATGAAGGTTCAAACCTGTAAGGGAACCCCCAATGTATCCCTTACCTTTCTGGAACTGTGCACTTGCGCTCAATGTCATGATGCAAGCTGCAACCAAAAGAAATAATTTCTTTGTCATAGTTGTTTTTATTTTGAAAAATTATAATCCTTACTCCTTCTCTCCTTTCCTCCCCCTTCAGGGGGAGTCAGAGGGGGCTTCCTTTTACCCTTTACTCCTTCGAACCATCCACACGACAAACCAGATGATAGAGAGTGCAAGAGTTACGCCACCGAGGGCATAGCCGAGTGTCTGCGACAGGTTGAAAGCCTGCGGACTGACGAAGATGAACGTGACACAAACCGTTGTCATAAACAGAGCCGGAATGAGCGTAATCCAGTAGTTTTTCTTGTTCAGTACGAGATAGACCGTCAAAGTCCATAGGGTAAAAACAGACAGCGTCTGATTCGACCATCCGAACCAGCTCCATATTCTGTTGAAACCTTCAGCGTCTGACATCTGCCAAAGCAACAGAGCGATGGCTGCTGCAAACATAGGGATGCATACGGTCAGACGGCGACGAATGGAATGTTGCTCGAAATGCAGAAAGTCGGCAATAATCAGACGGGCACTGCGGAAAGCGGTGTCGCCACTGGTTATCGGCGCTGCCACCACACCCAACATAGCGAGGATGCCACCAGCAACGCCCAGCCAGTCTTTACAAATGATATTCACAACAGAAGGTGCATCATTGATTGCATCTTTGCCACCAGCCACCAACTCATAGCCTGGTGTGGGTTCCTGATAGAAGAAATACATCGATACCGATGCCCATATCAACGCCACGATACCTTCAGTAATCATCGCACCATAGAAGATGGGGCGACCTTGTTTTTCGTGCTTCACGCAACGGGCCATCAACGGAGTCTGTGTAGCATGGAAACCGCTGATAGCACCACAGGCAATCGTGATAAACAATCCTGGGAAAATCAGACTCTTGGAACCAAAGCGCTCGGCACCCATATTGCCGAATTCTTGCCACAGCTCAGGTATCTGCGGCCATTTAACCAGCAACACCGTCATTAACGCTAACGCCATAAAAATCAGCGAAATAGCAAATACTGGATAAATTTTCCCTATAATCTTGTCAATAGGCAACAAGGTGGCGATAATGTAATAGATAAAGATGATGATAATCCAAAAGAAATAGCTGCCAAACTGTTCTACGAAGAAGGCTGGTTCCCAGATACCGCCTAAGATTTTGGCAGGACTGAACACAAACACGACACCAACCATCATCAACAGCAATACGGAGAAAATCAGCATCACCCGTTGGGTAATATTACCCAGGTATCGTCCTACCAAATCGGGCAGGTTGGCACCTCCGTGACGAATGGAGAGCATACCACTCAGGTAGTCATGAACAGCACCAGCAAAGATACAGCCGAACACTATCCACAGATAGGCTACAGGGCCGAACTTCGCACCCATGATAGCGCCGAAGATAGGACCCGTGCCGGCAATGTTCAGAAACTGAATCATAAAGATCTTCCAACTGGGTAAAACAATATAATCTACTCCATCAGCTTTCGAAATAGCAGGAGTAGGACGGTTGTCTGGACCGAATGTTTTCTCGACAAACTTTCCATAGACGAGGTATCCCACAACCAGCAGGACAAGTGCTACAACAAATGAAATCATCTTTTGATACCTATTTTATCATTTTATTGGGACAAAGGTACGAAAAAAACGATTAAACGAGTAAAAAAGAAAGGATTTATTTTTTCGAGTGTGAGTTTTTTATGCAATAAGTGAGCGCAAAACAAAATAAATCAAAAAAAATTGCTATCTTTGTGCAATATTTACAATCATCATGAAAAGAATTCTGCTATTCACCATCATTATATTGGGTGCGATGATCTCATTTGCACAAGTGCCGAAACATGAACTGCGTGCCGTCTGGCTCACGACGGTCAAGAACCTCGACTGGCCGAAAACATTTGCGAAGAGTCCTGCCGATATCCAGAAACAGAAGGCTGAACTATGTCATATTCTCGACCAATTGCAAGAGGCAAACGTCAATACGATACTGTTCCAGACACGCGTCAGAGCGGCTGTTATCTATCCTTCCGACATAGAACCTTGGAGCGAAGTGATGACAGGCACTCACGGACGCAATCCTGGCTACGATGCTTTGCAGTTTGCCATCGACGAGTGTCATGCTCGCGGCATGGAGTGTCACGCGTGGCTCTGTACACTGCCTGTAGGCAAATGGGATTCGCCTGCCTGTAAAGCAATCCGCAAACGACTGCCCCACCTTATATATAAAATAGGTGACGAAGGATTTATGAAGCCAGAGTCGCCAGAAACGGCCGACTATCTTGCCAACATCGCCCGCGAGGTAGTCACACGCTATGATGTTGACGGCATCCACCTCGACTATATCCGCTATCCTGAACAGCAGACAATCTGCATCAGCGGCAACGAGGCTCGTGCCAATATCACCCACATCGTTCGAGCCATCCATGATGCCGTAAAAAGTGTGAAACCATACGTGAAACTCAGTTGTGCACCTATCGGCAAGCATGCCGACCTGCGTCGCCAGTCGAGTCGAGGATGGAATGCACGCGACAAAGTGTATCAGGATGCCCAAGAGTGGATGCGCACAGGACTGATGGACCAGCTCTATCCGATGATGTATTTTCGAGGCAACAACTTCTATCCCTTCGCCGTTGACTGGAAAGAGAAAGAATATGGAGGTGCTGTGGCCGCAGGACTGGGCATCTACTGTCTGGACCGGCACGAAGGAAACTGGCCTTTAGAGGAGATACAGCGCCAGTTGAACACCACTCGGCAGCTGGGATTAGGACATGCTTATTTCCGTAGCCAGTTCTTCACAGATAACACGAAAGGCGTCTATCACCTCGTGGCCAATGACATTGACCGCTACCCTGCCCTTGTGCCACCCATGCGGAACGACAACAGAAACGCCCAATGCGCCATTCGCCATTCCCAATGCTCCCTTTCACCCCATTATGTCATCCTCTCGTGGGACGGTGATGCCCCACTCTATAATGTTTATGCCTCACGCGAGTTGCCTGTCAACACAGACGATGCGCGTAACCTCATCGCCATGAGACTGACCAAGAAGCAGCTGGTGTTGGAAAACACACCGCTCACCCAACAGATGAACTACGTGGTGACGGCAATGGACCGCTTCGGCAACGAGTATGCACCACTGCAGTCGGCAACTGTTCGCACACAAAACGCGTTCCTCCCCAACGACGGCAAAACGCTCATTGTTGACACCCACGAGCTTTCCAACAGCGATTATTTCCTGATACAGACCTTACAGGGCACAACCGTTGCCACCAGCAAAGCCTATCGCGGCAAGAACCATCGTGGCAACACGACAACCGCCAGTCAACGCAATATCAACATCGCCGCTCTCCCTGATGGTACCTACCAGTTGCGCAGCGTCAACAAAAAAGGCGTTGCTCATCGCATCGCCTTCTTTATCATTAAAAGATAATATTCTTCCAGCCTTTATTCGCCGTAGGCTTCCCCCTCCCCTTGGGAGGGGAAAAGGGTGGGGTCTATTCCCACTCTATCGTCGAAGGTGGTTTGGAGGAGATGTCATAACAAACACGGTTGACACCTTTCACCTTATTGATAATCTCATTAGACACTTTTGCCATGAAGTCATACGGCAGATGTGCCCAGTCGGCAGTCATCGCATCAGTACTGGTGACAGCGCGAAGGGCTACAGGATTCTCATAGGTACGCTCGTCACCCATCACACCCACGCTGCGTACGGTGCTCAACAAGACGGCACCTGCCTGCCAGATCTGATCGTATAGTGAAACTTCTATCTCGCCGTCTTGCATCGCCGCAGGAACACCTGCAGCCAACACACGACGCGCCTCCTCACCACTGAGTTTCACCTTATAGTCGCGCAAGCCGCGGATATAGATATCGTCAGCATCCTGCAAGACGCGCACCTTCTCTGGTGTGATATCACCCAGAATACGAACAGCCAAGCCTGGTCCTGGGAACGGGTGACGGGTGATCAGATGCTCAGGCATTCCCATCTGGCGTCCCACACGACGTACCTCGTCTTTGAACAACCACTTCAGCGGTTCACAGAGCTGAAGGTTCATCTCCTTTGGCAGACCGCCTACATTATGATGACTCTTGATGACCTTTCCTGTGATATTCAGCGACTCGATGCGGTCAGGATAGATAGTGCCCTGAGCCAGCCACTTACATTTACTGTCTGACGATTGACTATTGACAATTTTCTTCGCTTCCTCATTGAACACCTCGATGAAGTCGCGACCGATAATCTTGCGCTTTTGTTCCGGATCGGTAACACCAGCAAGGTCGCCAAAGAACTTCTTACTGGCATCCACCCCTATCACGTTCAGGCCCAGCACCTTGTAGTCTTCCATCACCTGCGTAAACTCATTCTTGCGCAACATACCGTGATCCACGAAGATACAGGTCAGACGGTCGCCAATCGCTTTGTTCAACAGCACAGCCGCAACACTGGAATCAACACCTCCTGACAAACCCAAAATCACACGGTCATTGCCAATCTGCTCGCGGAGTTCTGCAACAGTCGTATCTACAAACGAGGCTGCACTCCAGTCTTGCTTGGAACCACAGATGTCAACGACGAAATTCTTCAGCAGCAGGGAACCCTGCACGGTGTGAAACACCTCTGGATGGAACTGAACGGCAAAGACGGAAGCCCCTTCCTGTGCTCCACCCGTAGGAGAGGAATTGTAGAAGGCCGCATATTTCACATCAGCCGTAGAAGCAATACACTCATAACCGTCAGGAATGGCTGTAATGGTGTCGCCGTGACTCATCCACACCTGTGAATGCTGGTCGAACCCTTTGAACAAAGGATTCTGTGTGTCAACGGTCTCAAGGTGGGCACGACCATACTCTCGCGTATTGGTCTTCTCCACTTTACCTCCATTGGCATAAGAGATATATTGCGAACCGTAGCAGATACCCAATACAGGCACCTTGCCTACAAACTGACTGAGATCCACTTTGAAAGCCTCTGGGTCGTGAACGGAAAATGGTGAACCGCTCAGGATGACACCAATCACGGAGTCGTCGCCCACAGGGAATTTGTTGTAAGGAAGAATCTCACAAAAGGTGTCTAATTCACGTACACGACGGCCTATCAGCTGCGTTGTCTGTGAACCGAAATCCAGAATAATAATCTTCTGTTGCATAACTATATTTGACGATTTTACAATTTACCATTTGACAAAAGCCTCAGCTTGGTCGAGGCTATCAAGTTTGCCCACATCCAACAATCGCAGATCCAGGGCCTCATAACCTCGAATCAGATGATCGCCACACACCTTCAGGTAGAAGTCCATAATGGGAAAACGATCGGGCCAGTCGGCCAACAGTGGAGTCAACGACGGATGAAAGACGTGAATGCCGCTGAAGGCGAGGGTTGAGAGTTGAAGATTGAGGGTTGAGGGTTGAGGGTTGAGGGCTATTGGACCTTTCACTTCGCCTGTTTCAATGTTTGTCCACCCTTGCAGCCGCATGTCATCATCGAACAGCAGATAGCGTTTTGTTTGACGCTTGCTGACAACGAGCAACGGCGCATCAGTGGGTAGTGACTGGAGGTCGAGATTACTCAGGATATCAACATTGTGAATCAGGATTGGTTCTGTGGGGTCGAAAAGCGGAAGGGCTTTCTTGATGCCGCCGCCTGTTTCCAACAGCGCATCGCGTTCGTCAGAGATACGGATATCCAGTCCGAAGTTGTCTTGTTTCTTCAGGAAGTCGATAATCTGATCCGCAAAATGATGGACATTGACAACGATACGTTCATACCCTGCATCCTTCAGACGAAGCACCACATGTTCGAGCAACGGCTTTCCGCCAACCCTCACCAATGCCTTTGGCATCGTGTCGGTCAACGGTTTCAGACGGGTTCCCAATCCCGCTGCAAATATCATTGCTTGCTTCATGGGTACAAAGGTAGTGAAAGTTGAGAGAAGAACAAAATAAACGGTTTATTTTTTCTTCCGAAACGCATCCTACCTTCGAACATAGTTCAAAGGTAGTGGTTTTTTTGGTGATATGCAAAAAAAACATTATCTTTGCCACCAATTTATATACCTCACTAAAAACCTACAGTACGATGACAGACAGAAAAGAATGGCTCAAGCCCTACCGCGACATCATAGATCAGCAGTTCCAACTCACTCCTGAAGCCCGTCAGGATGTTGATCATTTCTTCAGTCGTCTGGAGCAGAAAGCTGCTGAATGCAACAGTCAGGCGGCCTTCGCCACTGCCTTCATGGAGAGTCCGATGTACCAGGAATACACCAACCTGTTCACCAAATACAGCAAGATGGTGACAACGGCTTCTGGTGAGACTGCAGAAGAAGCTACCAAGACGATGAAGAAAAAAGCGGCAAAGTCTGCTGCCACAGGATATGTAAGTTCTATGGCCAATCAGGAATTGAACATCGCCATCTCCCACATGCTTCCTGACGAAATCAACAGGTTGCGCTGGGGTGGTCTTCGCGCCATCCCCATCATCGGTCCTATCGTTCAGTGGATAGACAATATCGAGTGGATTCGAAGACTGCTGGGAAAATAACGCGCTCGAATCCCTTTCCTACACCTTTGTGTTTTTCAATACCTGTGTGATTCCCTGTTCACGATGACAGATATGCACCTCCACCCCATATTTCTCGTGGATGTGTTCTGCCAGATGTTGGGCACAATATACCGAACGGTGCTGACCGCCTGTACAACCGAATGAGAACATCAGGGAGGTAAAGCCGCGCTGTATATAGCGTTCCACATGATGGTCGGCCAACAGATAGACACTGTCCAGGAACGTCAGAATCTCCCCATCATCTTCCAAGAATCGGATAACGGGTTCATCCAATCCCGTTAGCTTCTTATACGGCTCATAGCGTCCAGGATTGTGGGTGCTACGGCAGTCGAACACATAGCCGCCACCGTTTCCTGACTCATCCTCAGGGATTCCCTTATGATAGGAGAAACTGAACACGCGCACCACCAACGGACCCTTCCCATCGTATTTTGAGAAAGTGGCAGGACCGTCTTGGGGATGTGCCTCATAGATATCCTTTTCTGCTGTCTTAAAGCCATCGGAACGTACAACGGGCTGCTGTGGCTTGGGGGCAAACTGCGGCAGTTCCGTCAGCCGTTGCAGCACATCCATCAGATAGGGATATGGTGTGTTGTCGTTTTCTGAAAAGCCTGCCTCTCCGTTTCCGCGGAAATATGCCAGCACCTCACGCAGATTCTGTATAGCTGGCGGAATGCTGTCAATGAAATGCTGTTTATGTTCAAAATAGCCTCTGAATCCGTATGCGCCCAGCACCTGCAATGTGCGGAAGAGCACAAACAGCGCCAGCTGGTGGGCAAAATGGTGCACAGGCGGCACCTCTGTATATTTCTTCAGTTCATTGTAATATTCTTTGATCAGTTCGAGGCGTAAGCGGTGCGAGTATTTCGCTGATGCCTGCCACAGGAACGAAGCCAAATCGTAGTACAACGGACCTTTCCGCCCTCCCTGAAAGTCGATGAAGAATAAAGATTCAGGGTGATTGTTTGGATCTATCATCACGTTCCGTGCCTGGAAGTCCCGATAGAGGAAACAATCCATTTGCTCTGATGTGAGGTCTTTGGCAAACAGTCGGAAGTTGGCTTCCAGCTTCATCTCATGAAAGTCCAGATCTGTTGCTTTCAGGAAACAGTATTTGAAATAGTTCAGGTCAAACAACACATTATCGACATCGAACTCCGGCTGCGGATAGCAGTTTTTCCAGTCGAGTCCTCGTGCCCCACGAAACTGGATATTGGGCAGTTCACGAATGGTCCTGATCAGCAGTTGTTTCTCCTGCTGGTTATAACGGCCGCCAGCGTCGCGTCCACCTTTCAGCGCGTCAAACAAAGATACAGGTCCCAAGTCGGTTTGCAGGTAGCGCATCTCGTCGTCGTCAACAGCCAGGATTTTTGGCACAGGCAACTGTCGCTGTGTGAAATGCTGGGCAAGATAGATAAAAGCGTGGTTCTCATCACGGCTTGTGCCCACCACACCAATGACACATTCTCCCTGATGGTTGGTCAACCTGTAATACAACCGGTTACTGCCGGCACCAGCAAGTTGTTCTATCGCTGCCGGCTCTTCGCCACACCATCTTTTATATAATTGTTTCAGTTCGTGCATCTTGTTCTGACTGCTTGATTTTTCTTTTCTGCTGCAAAATTAAGCAAAAAATCTTAATTAAGAATGAATCGGTAAATAAAAAAATCGGATGTCATCACGACGTCCGATTTCCAAAACAAACTACTTAAAAACTAATCTACTAAAACAAATCAAAAATATCAATCTTTGGTCGGTACGACTACCTTCCATTAGATTTCTTGTGCAAATATAGGACATTTTTTCATCCCCCACAAGAGAAATCGTAAAAAAAACACATTTTTTACTACATTTTTTTCAAAAAAAAGGAGACATTCGTAACGAACATCTCCTTTTTGATATACAGACTTTACATTTTTACATCATTCCACCCATTCCTGGTGCACCCCCCATCGGCATTGCTGGCTCCTTCTCTGGTTTGTCAACGATGAGACATTCTGTGGTCAGGAACATACCTGCGATAGAGGCTGCATTCTCCAGTGCTACACGAGCAACCTTTGCTGGGTCAACGATACCTGCTACGCGCAAGTCTTCGTACTCTTCGGTACGAGCGTTATAACCGAAGTCGCCTTTGCCTTCGCGTACCTTCTGTACAACGACAGCTCCTTCGCCACCTGCATTGATAACAATCTGGCGCAGAGGCTCTTCGATGGCGCGCTCCACAATATTGATACCTGTCTGCTCGTCTGCATTGTCACCTTTCAGACCCTTCAGGGCTTCCAGTGCACGGATATAGGTTGTACCACCACCAACGACAACACCTTCTTCGATGGCTGCACGGGTAGCGCAAAGGGCAGCGTCAACACGGTCTTTCTTTTCCTTCATCTCTACCTCGCTGTTAGCACCTACATAGAGGACTGCCACACCACCGGCGAGCTTAGCCAGACGCTCCTGCAGTTTTTCCTTGTCGTATGAGCTGGTCGTATTTTCAATTTCTTTCTTAATCTGAGCCACACGGTTTGCGATAGCCTCTTTCTCACCAGCACCATTGACGATGGTGGTATTGTCCTTGCTGACTGTCACCTTGTCACAGGTACCCATCATCTCAAGGGTAGCCTTGTCGAGTGACAGACCTTTCTCCTCGCTGATGACAACACCGCCTGTCAGTACGGCAATATCTTCGAGCATTGCCTTGCGACGGTCGCCGAAGCCTGGAGCCTTCACAGCACAGATCTTCAGACCTCCACGCAGACGGTTGACAACCAGTGTGGTCAGTGCCTCTGAATCCACATCCTCAGCAATGACGAGCAACGGACGGCCGCTCTCTGCTGCGGACTGCAGGATAGGCAGAAAATCCTTGATGTTGGAAATCTTCTTGTCGTAGATCAGGATATACGGATTCTCCATCACGCACTCCAACTTGTCTGCATCGGTAACGAAATAAGCTGACAGGTAACCGCGATCGAACTGCATACCTTCTACCACACCGATATTGGTGTCGCGGCTTTTGCTCTCCTCGATGGTGATCACACCGTCCTTGCTTACCTGGCGCATCGCGTCGGCCAGCAGTTTACTGATTTCCTTATCGTTGTTGGCACTCACGGTTGCCACCTGCTCAATCTTGTCGTAGTTGTCGCCAACCTGCTCGGCAGAACCCTTGATGAACTCAACAACCTTGTCAACAGCTTTGTCGATACCACGCTTCAAATCCATCGGATTGGCACCTGCTGTCACATTCTTCAAACCTTCATTGACAATGGCCTGTGTCAGGATGGTAGCTGTCGTCGTACCGTCACCAGCATCGTCGCCAGTCTTTGAAGCCACACTCTTAACGAGCTGTGCACCAGTATTCTCAAACTTGTCCTCAAGCTCTATTTCTTTGGCTACAGTCACACCGTCCTTGGTAATCTGCGGAGCACCAAACTTCTTTTCAATCACCACATTACGTCCCTTCGGACCAAGTGTAACCTTAACTGCGTTTGCCAACTGATCGACACCCTTCTTCAACATGTCGCGGGCATCTGTATTGAATTTAATATCTTTTGCCATAATTCTATTTACAATTTAAAATGTTCATTATCCGATAACCGCGAGAACGTCACTTTGACGCATAATCAAGTATTTCTCACCTTCAAACTCCAGTTCAGTGCCGCTATATTTGCCGTAGAGCACTTCGTCGCCAGCCTTCAGTACCATTTCTTCATCTTTGGTACCGTTGCCGACAGCAACTACCTTACCGTGTAAGGGTTTCTCTTTTGCGGTATCAGGAATGATGATGCCGCCAACTTTCTCTTCTGCAGGTGCTGGAACTACCAACACGCGATCTGCTAATGGTTTAATGTTCATTGTTGTATAAATTTAATAAATGTTGTATCGTTTGCCTGTTCCTTTGCGAAAACTGTGCCAAACGTACAACATTTACTTTTGTGTTGTCATATCTGCCAAATTGTCACGTCCAAAACTCCTTCTCTCCTGTCGGCGCCATCTCACCCTGACACTTCGGACAGGTTTGCTGGTCCCAGATGCGGATGCGGTCGCTGCCACAGTGGAGGCACAGCCTGCCAGACGCACTCCTGTAGGATGGTGCCACGTCAGCAATGACGCCGCCGACCACAAGATGCTGGATCGTCTTGCAGTCGGGGCAGCTCACTGCGGTAATCTGCTGATGGAAGAGTCCTCGTCCTTCATATACATCAGCCTCGTATCCACAGGCTTTACAACGGTATTTTAGTTTCCATGCCATTATTCTTGTATCTCATCCAGAATGTCTTGGGCAGCATTCACAGCCTTGAAGTGATAGTACAGGCCTATAAATCCACCGATGACGGCACCTATGAGCAGAGGGAAGCACATCCACAGGGGATTCACACCTTCTGGCGCATGCTTCCATCCGAAGTCGTAGCAAGCCCAGCCCAACCAGGGAATCAGCAGAATCGGTGTCCAATAGTACAGCCACTGGTTGTATTGCTTCTTAAACTTCGCCATCACACGAGCCACCGTTGCAAAGTCGTCTGTCAGGAAATTCAGGTCGTCAACAGGCTTGTGGATGTAATAAGTGGCAGCAGCGCAGAACAACATCATCAGACAGGTCACGATGCTGAAGGCCAAGCCCCAGGCGTGGGTGTAGAAGTTCAGTGGTGTCAGCAGCAAGGCTATCGCCACAAAGACATAGCACATGCGTTCGGTGCTGTTGATACTGCTCCTCTTCGCCTTCATCGTCTCACGCAACAGGCGGTTGCTGATGATTTCCTGTTTATCTAACTGTTTTTTAAGGATGGCAAACTGATTGCGCATTTCCTCGAATTCCATTTTTTCCATATTCCTTGTAATTTTTTGTTCAAAAATTTCATGATGCATTACGCATTCTTCTTGAGTTGTTCTTTGATGCGGAAGAGTTTTACACCCACGTTCTGGGCAGAGATTCCCATCACGGCTCCAATTTCGTCGTAGCTCATGCCCTCCAGCCACATCATCACCAAGGCTCTGTCAACCAAGCCGAGTCTTCCGATGCGCTGATGAAGCATTCTCACCTGCGTACTGTTGGCGTCATTGTCCTGGAAGAAGTTCACATCCATCGTCAGAGGCATTTTCTTCACCTCTTTCTTTTTCTTACGCTCTTGCAGAAGACATGTGTTCAGGGCCACACGATAGATCCACGTGCTGATCTTACTTTCTTCGCGAAAACTATCGATGCCTTTCCACATGTTGATCAGCGTCTCCTGAAAGAGG
>CADCPZ010000172.1 GCA_902803475.1 uncultured Prevotellaceae bacterium | reverse complement strand
TGGAAGGGGATTTCTTGACTATAAACGTGTAAATAAAGGTAAAAAACGAGTATAAACGATTAAATAAGGCTAAAATATGAACCGATTATTTGGTTTGCAACATAGAGGGGTCGGTTCTGGTGATCACTGGTGATCATCGGTCTGTTCCTCGTTGAAACCGTATTGCAGACACTCACACTCCATATTGAGGAAGCGCTTGAAATTTGAGAACCATCTATACGCCTTGTCTAAAATGCGTTTCAAGTTGCTCACCTCTTGCTGGTGCTGCTCGTTGATACGGTTGAGTTCCCTTGCACAGGAGTCCTTCCTCTCTGCCCAACTCAATGAGGCTGAGAACCTGTACAACGGTGCACAAGCCGTCATCGCCCTCTACATCGCACTCGGTGGTGGTTCGAAGTAACCTCTTGGCCTTTAACTTCAAAAAGTTGTAAAACCAACGAAGTTAATTTCTCCACGTCTCTGATTTGCTAATTCTGGATATTATTTTGTCTGGAGTTAGCAAATTAGAGATTTTTTTTGTAATTTCGCGCCCGAAATGAAGAGATTGTATTTTTACTTGATGATATTGGGGGTATGCATGGGTTGTCGTCAAGGCGGCGAAAGACCTGCAGACAACGATGTACATCCCGATTCCGTTGCGACGGAAACCCAGAACAATGCACCGAAACTCGATGCACGACTCACCGTTGACGTACTGCTGAAGACGACCCCTGTGAAGGACCAGGGACATTCTTCGCTGTGCTGGATTTATGCGATGCTGGCAACGATTGAGACAGAACACCTGATGCAGGGCGATTCTGTTGACTTGTCTGCTGACTTTGTCACCCGCAACTACCTGCACGAACAGGCAGCCGAGCGTTTTATGATACGCAATAAAACCATCAAGCGCAAGAATCGTCATACCGATATCACCACACGCGGTGTGGGTTCGATGCTGTTGCGATTGATTCAGACCTATGGTGCAGAGCGGTACTATGCCTACAGCCGCAAAGAAGACTGCAATATGAATGTGTTGTGCCGTCAACTGGAACAGGTTGTTGATACCTCACCTTCGTTGGAAGAGATGAACAAACGCGTGGAAGAACTGATGGATAACACCATCGGTCTGGCACCGAAGTTTGTGTTTATGGAAGGAGCAGAATATACACCGTTGGAGTTTGCCCATAGCGTTTGCCGCGACGACGAATACGAGTCTCTGACGAGTTTCAGCCATCATCCTTTTGGCAAACGGTATGTGTTGGAAGTTCCTGACAACCGCTATCACGATACTTATCTGAATGTACGTATCGATACGCTGATGAACATGATTGAGCGGTCGTTGCGCAAAGGGCATCCCGTATGCTGGGAAGGTGACACCAGCGAGGAGGGCTTTTCGTTTTCTAAGGGATTGGGCAAGCTCACCCATACACAGACGGATAAGATCAAGGAGGGGCAACCTGCCGGCAAGCCTTCTGCTGCCCGTTGGCAGCAGTGTCGCCAGCACGATTTCGAAATGGGCAACACCACCGATGACCACTGCATGGAAATCGTGGGTATCGCCCACAACAAGAACGGGCACCGCTTTTTCATCTGCAAGAATTCATGGGGCACGATGAACCCGTATGGTGGTTTTATGTACCTGTCGGAAAACTACGTGCGGCTGAAAACTATTGCGGTCTTCATCCCCAAGGTTGCTATATATAAATAATTACCGTATCACTATCTTCTGTTTCCCAGCTACATAGACACCAGGTTGCAACTGGTGTAGCTGACTCATATTCGTAACGGTGGCTACGTGGACGCCGGCGAGTGTGTAGATATTCAGCGGAAAGAGAAGAGAGAATCGCGCATTTGAAGCGTTGCCATCAGCGATATCCGATATCGACGTAGGAGCATCTAACTGTTGATAGCTGCGGTTGCCGTCGTAGCTGAACCAACTGTCTTTTGTGATACCCGTGATGTCGGCCGTCTGACCGCCCTTCCCGTTGTTGAAGATAATGTTCAGGCGTGTCACGTTCGAAACGGTCTGACTGTAGTAATCGGTGTTACCAACGGTAACCGTTGCCGTCATCAGCTTGCCTGGCCACTCACCGTTATACTTGTAGATATTGTCGTCCCATATATATAGATAAGGTGCGGTAGTTGCCGTCACATAGATGGTGATGTCGTGGGCATCAGGGTCTGGTGCTGGTGTCGGTTCCTGATAGTCGCCGTCGTCAGCACTATACCAACGGGTGGCGCCCGTATCCGTGAACTGGGGCTTGCCGCCTTTCGCCACAGGCTGCGAAGCGTAAGCATACATCCCGTCGTCGCCAACCTTTCCTGGTCCGTCGAGCACCCATACACGCAGGTTGCCTTTTCCGCTGCAGGTCGCTGTCAGACTACCGTTGGTCACCACCTGTTCCTCACCCGTTACACACTCGCGGTAGGTGCCGTTCAGGATGCCTGTAAAGGTAGCGCCGCCACTGATGCATACCAACGCGTAGCTGTCTTCGTTCGAGGATGGTTGGGTGTAACGGCGCTTGAAGGCATAGCCTCCGTTTTTGCCTGTACAACCCGCGAAGCTATACTGTCCTTTGCGCAGGGCTGGTACTGCCGCACGTATCTTGTTCAGTCGTATGATGTGTTGAGACAAGTCGCCGCCCAGCGTCGTTGCCACATTCCCTTCTGCCTGATAGTTGCCAAAATCGGATGCTGTCACCTCGCCCTTCAGGTATTCACCGAAATAGGCACGCCCCGTATCGGAGAGCGGTCCGTTAGGTCCTTTGTCTATCTCCTTACCAGCCTGAAACTCCACCTCGCTGCCATAATACAGACAGGGGATGCCTCTGAAGGTGAACATCAGCGACAGGTTCTCGGCCCATTGTGCCGTTCCGCCGTTGAAGCGGTTCTTGTAGCCGTTGTCCTGCGGGCCGTAGTCGTGTGAATCTACATACACCACGTTCCACGTGGCATCGTTGTACCAACGGTCGCCCTCCTTGGCCAACGCGATAGCCTTACCCGCATTGCTGAAATTATAATGAATGGGGAAGTCGATGACGTGCAGTCCTGATGCCTGCGAATAGTCTGGCTCATGGTAGTCGTTGCCGTTCAGAAAGGCATTCGTAGATTGGAAGTCGGTCGTGCTGCTGCCGCCATACTGTGCCCATTCCGCCTCACAAGCCTTGAGATTGGTTTGCTGGAACGACTTACAGTCTTCGGTCACCATGATGGATGCCTCCCACTCCTGTTCGTCTTCCGTCCAGCCATAGTCGCTGCCCTTCCACGTATAAAAGAAAGGTGAGCAAGCCACGCTCTCATTGCGATAAAGCACCGTACCCGATTTTGCGCATACCTCACCAAACAGATAGAACGGCTCACCGCCTGGTCTGCGGTCGCGGTATTCCTCGCCCAACTGCAGGAAATACGGCACGAACGCCTGGTTGAACGTCACGCGAGGGATGTGTCCGCTGGTATCGATACGGAAGCCGTCAACACCCATCTTGATAAATTCGCCATAACACTCACGCAGGTAGCGGTAGGTCTGGGGGTTCTCCGTGTTGACATCCACACAGTCGCCGGCAATCTGTGCATACCAGCGTGTGTGGTCGTCCCAGTTGAAATTGCCGAAATGGTGGTACAGGTTACGGCTGTCGTGGTTCTGTCCGTCCACATTCTTCATCATCGCCAACCGCTTCTGATACTGACTGCCCGACGGAAGCTTCCAGTAGTCGCTGCCCCCGACAACATCCTGTGGCAGCATCGAACTCTTGATGGTCGCCTGATTATGGATTTGCTGGTCGCGCTCGAACATCGGACAGAGCGTCGCCTCACCGAAGTTGCCGCTATGGTTCAGCACAATGTCGAGAATCAGCTTCATTCCCCGTGCATGGACAGCCTCCAAGAGGTCGCTGAACTTTACATCCTCGTTGGCACCCCACTCCTGTCGGCTCTCATAGCGCAAATCTACCTTTGTAAAGTCCATCGCGTGATAGCCATGATAGTCGTAGCCGGAGGCATTCTGAACCACAGGCGTTATCCATATCGCCGTAAAACCAAGCGCCTTGATATAGTCCAGCCGTTCGATCAGTCCCTTGAAGTCACCACGCCAGCAAGGGTCTTTCGTTTCGAGCTGCGCTGCCTGATTGTCCCAGCACATTACATTATTCGTCTCGTCACCGTCGTAAAAACGCGTAGTGATGACAAAATAGATGGTTTCGTCGCGGAAATCTGTCCGTCCACCCTTAAATCCGTCGTCAGCAACAGCCGTTGTCGTTCCTATGCAACACAGCAGCGCCGCTATCCATATCCATTTTCGCATGATTGTATGTCTTTAGTTATCGGCAGCAAAGATAAATATTCTTTCCCTGTTACCCATCACTACCCTTCCCAAAAACACCCAAAAGTGCGTGCAAACGATAAACCAAGCTTTTATCCTTATCGTCAACATGGGTAGCTAATGCGTTACAGCTTATCTGCCTCATTCTTGTCATCAGAAGCGGCTCTTGACATCATTACCGGCACCTTGTCCACGATATTTGCTTTTGGCAGGATTGAAGTTGTAGCGAACAGTGAGTTCAAGGCTGCGAGTATCAAGGTGCTTATTAAGATATATTTTGCGAATGTCGCTATAGATGGTTGCTTTCTGACGGATGCTGCTAAATAGGTCCGTGCATGCCAGTTTGACAGTAAGACGGTCATTCCAGAATGCTTTGTATAGACTGATGTCGAACTGCCACGACTGGTCGAGGTGTATGTTCTCGGCATCACCAGCAGAACGCCATGAAAAATCAGCATTGAGCCATAAGTCGAATGGTAGGTTGACTGCGTTGTTGAAGCGCACGATGGTCATCGGGCTGTTCATCTTCTTGGTTTCACCACGGTACTGCACTTCAAGGCTCTGCATCTGTGTAGCCACCATCAACTGTGGATGATACTTACCAAAGGTGGGGGCAGCCGATACCATCAGGGAAAGGTTGTCATAGCCACTGGCATTGTCCTTTCGCAGCAGGGCGATGGTTGGGTCGTCTTTGTAGGATGAATAGGAGGTGATGATGTAGTCGTGGACGCGGGCATAGTCAATTATTCCCGTCAGCCACTTGTAGTTGAGTGCAAGTGAGAGGTTGTCGCGGTACGATGGTTTCAGATAGGGATTGCCGCTCTCGTAGGTATAGCGGTTGATGTACTTGACATTGCCGCTGAGTTGGCTGAATGCCGGACGATTGATGTTGCGCGAATACGAGAGTCGGGTACGCACGTTCTTCAAGGGATACATCAGCATCAACGAGGGGAAGAGATCACTGTAGGTACGGCTCTCGTCGCCCATCTTCACGCCGCCCTCATAGTATCGGCTGTTGAGGTGTTCGTAGCGCAGTCCGGCTATGAGCGTCAGTTTGTTCAGGCGCTGCATCAGTTGGACGAAGGCCGCCGTGCTGTTTTCCTCAATCTTCGTGTCGCTTGCATCAATGATGTTTTCCATGTTACCGAACACGTCGGTACGGTGAACGTAACTGCCCTC
>CADCPZ010000171.1 GCA_902803475.1 uncultured Prevotellaceae bacterium | reverse complement strand
GAGACACTCTTCGTTGTGGACTCAATGACGGGTCAGGACGCAGTAAACACCGCAAAGGAGTTTAATGACAGACTGGACTTCGACGGAGTAGTGCTGACAAAACTTGACGGTGATACACGCGGTGGTGCCGCACTCTCGATACGCACTGTGGTTACAAAGCCTATCAAGTTTATAGGTACAGGAGAGAAGATGGAGGCAATCGACGTGTTCCACCCATCACGAATGGCTGACCGTATCCTCGGAATGGGTGACGTGGTAAGTCTTGTAGAACGTGCCCAGGAACAGTACGACGAAGAGGAGGCACGACGACTGGAAAAGAAGATTCGCAAGAACCAGTTCGACTTCAACGACTTTATGAATCAGATTCAGCAGATTAAGAAGCTGGGTAACCTGAAAGACCTGGCTGGTATGATTCCTGGTGTGGGCAAGGCCATTCGAGATGTTGATATCGATGATGACGCCTTCAAAGGTATCGAGGCTATTATCCAGAGTATGACACCCAAAGAGCGCAGTCATCCAGAACTCTTGAACACCAGTCGCCGTATGCGTATCGCCAAAGGATCGGGTACGAATATCCAAGAGGTAAACCGACTGATCAAACAGTTTGACCAGACGCGCAAGATGATGAAGATGGTCACAGGTGGCGGCATGAAGAATATGATGGGGATGATGAAAGGGATGAAATAAAGGCCCACCCCCAACCCCTCCCAAAGGGAGGGGAGAATAAATGTAAGATATAAATAAAATATAATGGAGAATAAGAACACGAACCCTTCCACAACTCCCCTCCCTTTGGGAGGGGTTGGGGGTAGGCTTATAGACGGCAAGGCTACTGCTACCCAAATCAAGGCTGAGATTGCCGAAAAGGTAAAAAAGCTTGTGGAGAACGGCGGCAAACGTCCACATTTGGCTGCTGTCCTTGTAGGACATGACGGCGGCTCAGAGACGTATGTCAAAAACAAGGTGATTGCCTGTGAGCAGTGTGGATTCCAATCAACGCTGATACGCTACGAGGCTGATATCACAGAGGAGGAACTCCTGGCATGTGTTGATCGATTAAACAAGGACGACGATGTGGACGGATTTATCGTCCAGTTGCCTTTGCCTAAACATATCGATGAGCAGAAAATCATCGAGGCAATCGATTATCGCAAGGATGTAGATGGATTCCACCCCATCAATGTGGGACGAATGGCGATCGGTCTGCCCTGCTTTATCTCTGCCACACCGTTAGGTATTCTGACGCTGCTGAAGCACTATCAGATAGAGACCAGCGGCAAGAAATGTGTGATTCTGGGTCGTTCGAATATCGTTGGAAAGCCTATGGCGCAACTGATGATGCAGAAGCATTTCGGCGATGCAACCGTAACGGTATGCCACAGTCATTCCAAAGACTTGAAGAAAGAATGTCAGGAAGCAGACATCATCATCGCGGCTATCGGCAAACCAAACTTTGTAACGGCTGATATGGTGAAAGAGGGCGCTGTGGTCATCGATGTGGGTACCACCCGTGTGCCTGATGCCACCCGTAAAAGCGGTTTCCGCCTGAATGGTGATGTGAAGTTTGATGAGGTGGCAGAGAAATGTTCGTATATTACTCCTGTTCCAGGCGGTGTTGGTCCGATGACCATCTGTTCGCTGATGATGAACACGCTGAAGGCAGGGGAGGAGGAGAATGCTTAATGCGTAATGCTTAATGCTTAATGATGACGGCAGAGGAGTGGTATCGGAAAGGCAATGAGTACAGGCGCCAAAGCGACTGGAAGCATGCCATAGACTGCTATATGGAAGCGATAGCGCTCGACCCGCAGTCGCCGGCAGTAGAAGCCAAAAGGATGTTGGATGACATTCTGAACTTTTACCATAAAGATTCGTATAATCCATAGGACCCCTCCCGGCCTCCCCTAAAGGGGCGGAGAAGGAGGAAGGAGAGAAGTAAACTTGTAAGCTTGTAAGCTTGTAAACTTGTAAAAAAATACAACTATGAGTAAGATGAAAGGTGCTATCGTAGTAAACACAGACAGATGCAAGGGATGCCAGTTGTGTATCGTTGCCTGTCCGCAGGATGTGATTGCTCTGGCACAGAAAAAAGTTAATGTTCACGGCTATCCGTATGTTGAGCCTGCAAATGCGGATAAGTGTGTTGGTTGTGCATCATGTGCGGTCGTTTGTCCGGACGGATGTATTACTGTTTATCGTAAAAAAGTGGAGGAATAAAGATGGCAGAACAGAACAACAAAACAAATCAACAGGAAGTGAAGTTGATGAAAGGCAATGAGGCTATCGCCCATGCTGCCATTCGCTGTGGTGCCGATGGATACTTCGGTTATCCGATTACTCCACAGAGTGAGGTGTTGGAGACGCTGGCGGTGCTGAAACCGTGGGAGACAACAGGTATGGTGGTCTTGCAAGCCGAAAGTGAAGTGGCATCGATCAACATGATTTACGGAGGTGCTGGCGCAGGAAAGCGCGTGCTGACTTCTTCATCGAGTCCTGGTGTGGCTCTGATGCAGGAAGGAATCGCGTATATGGCTGGTGCAGAAATCCCTGGTCTGATCGTCAACGTACAGCGTGGCGGTCCTGGTCTGGGAACAATCCAACCCTCTCAGAGTGACTATTTCCAGGCTACCCGCGGTGGTGGTAATGGCGACTATTATGTGATTACATTGGCGCCGAACTCAGTACAGGAGATGGCCGACTTTGTAGATCTGGCCTTTGAGCTGGCTTTCAAATACCGCAATCCGGCGATGATTCTGAGCGATGGCGTCATCGGACAGATGATGGAGAAGGTGGTGCTTCCAGAACAGAAGCCACGTCGTACGGAAGAAGAAATCCGCAAGGAATGTCCTTGGGCATCGATGGGCCGTACGCCAGATCGTGATCCGAACGTGATTACCTCTTTGGAGTTGAAACCAGAGGTGATGGAGCAGCGCAACCTGCATCTGCAGGCTAAGTATGCAGAAATCAAAGAGAAGGAAGTACGTTTCGAGACCCAGCAGATGGAAGATGCCGAATACATGATTGTATCGTTCGGTAGTGCATCGCGTATTGCAGAAAAAGCCATTGAACTGGCTCGCGAGGAAGGTATCAAGGCAGGATTGTTCCGTCCGATTACCCTCTGGCCGTTCCCTGAGAAGCAGATTGCTGAGATGGTCAAAGGCAAGAAGGGTGTGCTCGTAGCAGAAATCAATGCCGGACAGATGGTTGAGGATGTTCGACTGGCTGTCAACGGTGCTGTTCCCGTAGAACATTTCGGACGATTGGGTGGTATTGTCCCCGATCCAGAGGAAATCGTGAACGCTTTAAAGGAGAAACTGATGTCTCGAAAGTAAAAAAGGAAGTAAAATGGAAAACAATATCATTTCACCAGAGAATCTGGTATATAAGAAACCTACTTTGATGAACGATACCCCGATGCACTACTGTCCGGGTTGTTCACATGGTGTGGTCCATAAGTTGGTGGCAGAAGTCATCGAAGAGATGGGAATGATGAATAAGGCTGTAGGCGTCAGCCCCGTAGGTTGTGCCGTCTTCGCCTATCGTTATCTGGATATTGACTGGTCGGAGGCTGCTCACGGACGTGCTCCTGCTGTCGCAACAGCCATCAAGCGTTTGTGGCCCGATCGTTTGGTCTTCACCTATCAGGGTGACGGCGATTTGGCATGTATCGGAACGGCTGAAACGATTCACGCGTTGAACCGTGGTGAGAACATCACAATTATCTTCATCAATAATGCCATCTATGGTATGACGGGTGGTCAGATGGCTCCGACGACCTTGCTGGGTCAGAAGACAGCAACCTGTCCTTATGGCCGTACGCCAGAGTTGCACGGATATCCTTTGAAGATGACGGAGATTGCTGCACAGCTGGAAGGAACCTGCTATGTCACTCGCCAGAGTGTGGAAAGTGTCGGTTCTATCCGTAAGGCGAAGAAAGCAATCCGCAAAGCTTTCGAGGCTTCTATGCAAGGAAAAGGTTCCTCGTTGGTAGAAATCGTGTCAACGTGTAACAGTGGTTGGAAACTCTCACCTGTGAAAGCCAACGAGTGGATGAAGGAACACATGTTTGAATTCTATCAAAAGGGAGACCTGAAAGATACAACGGAACTTTGACAATTGATAATTGAAAATTGACAATTATGAAAAAAGAAATAATTATCAGCGGATTCGGAGGACAAGGTGTCTTGTCTATGGGCAAGATATTGGCATACTCAGGATTGATGGAGGATAAAGAGGTAACCTGGATGCCTGCCTATGGACCAGAACAACGAGGCGGAACAGCCAATGTGACCGTTATCGTCAGCGACGATCGTATTTCATCACCCATCTTGAGCAAGTATGATGTGGCGATTGTGCTCAACCAGCCATCATTGGATAAGTTTGAATCCAAGGTGAAACCTGGTGGCATTCTGATTTACGATGGATATGGAATCATCAATCCTCCTACACGACAGGACATCACGGTTTACCGTATTGATGCAATGGACAAGGCAGCAGAGATGAAAAACGCCAAAGTGTTCAACATGATTGTATTGGGCGGTTTGCTCAAAGTTTGTCCTGTTGTAAGTACCGATGGTCTGAACAAAGCACTCTTTAAGTCGCTGCCAGAGCGTCATCACAGCATGATACCATTGAACATGCAAGCCGTAGAAGAGGGTATGGAGATCATTCAGAAGCAATGATTTCTGTAAAATGATAAGATGGGCGTTTCCTATACCTTATTATATATATAAGGAACGGAAACGCCTATTTTTGTTTTTTTAACACAAGAAAATCATAAAAAATGACGTTTTGGGGATAAGGAAAAGGCTAATATTTCCTAATATGTGCACGAAAACATTAGATTTTTTTTAAAAAATTTGGTGGTTTCATTTATTTTCTTTTCCTTTGCAGCGAAATTACATACATTAACAAGAGATACATATCTTTTAATATTCAT
>CADCPZ010000170.1 GCA_902803475.1 uncultured Prevotellaceae bacterium | reverse complement strand
GAGAAAGGCTATTCAGCATGGACGAATCCGTTCAATGGGGTAAAGTCGTATGTTTCGTATGAGAACACACGCTTCATCGTGTTCTGGTCGAAGAATCCTCGTCCATTGTTGCCATATTTGCACATCTTGAAGGAGCGCAACATCAGGTGCTACGTTCAATATACTTTGAATGACTATGAACAAGAGAAAGTGGAAAAGGTTCCTTCTCTTGCTACACGAATAGAAACATTTAAGATGCTTGTCGAACAGCTTGGCAAGGGCGCAGTCATTTGGCGGTTTGACCCCATGATACTGACTGATGACATATCTTTGGAAGATTTGCTTCGGAAAGTACAGTATATCGGTGACCAACTGAAAGATTATACCGAGAAGCTGGTGTTCAGTTATGCTGATATTGACATGTATCGGAAAGTAAAGCATAATCTTGAAGTCAACGGCATACCATACCATGAGTGGGAAATCGAGCAAATGGAAGAGTTCGCAGAAAAACTATCTTCCATGAATCGTGAACGAGGTTGGAATTTTCAACTGGCAACATGCGGTGAGAAGATTGACATATTGAAATATGGCATCCTGCACAATCGCTGTATTGATGGCGACCTTATCACCCGTTTAGCATGGAATGACAAGGAACTAATGGATTTCATGAAGGTTAAGATTGAGGATATTCCAGCTCCGACATTGTTTGGTGAGACAGAGTTGCCTGAAGGAGGAATCCTCCTGCCTCAAAACCATTACTTTATCAGTAAGCACAAGAAAGACCAGGGCCAGCGACCATTCTGTGAGTGTATGGCCTCTAAGGATATTGGTGAATACAACACCTGTCCACATCTTTGTGAATACTGCTATGCGAACACCACAAAACAATTGGCATTGCAGAATTGGAAACAGCATCAAGAAAATAGATTTGCAGATACAATAACAGGAAAGTAGAATGGCATACAAGGACGAATTATTGGGGATACAGAATATTTCATTCAATAGTATCCGTCGCATCGCTCAGGACTATATCATGTCTCTCTCCGAACCTGAGAAAAATGTTCTTTATGATTCCCTGAAGCGAGGTGTTGAACTATTGGATTCTGACGCACAGATGAAGTGCTACCTATACTCTTTTGGCAAGATGCATCAAGCCAAAATCTATAGGGCACTCTCTTGCATTAGTCCTTCTACTTATACCTCCGACGGATTTGATATTGTTGACTGGGGTTGTGGTCAGGGATTAGCCACAATATGTTTCTTTGACTTCCTTCGTGAACACAATATTGAGAATAAGGTTCAGAAAGTTACCTTAATAGAGCCATCACCAGCAACATTAGAACGTGCTGCTATACATGTACGTGCCTATGTTGATGAAAAGGTTTCGGTTTCCTGCATTGGCCGCTTTTTGGATGATGTCACTCATGAAGATATCGCAGGCGACAGCCCTGTCACCATTCATTTTTTCTCGAATATCCTTGATATTGAATCAATTGATTTGAAGTCGCTTGCAGAAAAAGTTGGTTCCAATGTTCAGGGGCAGCATCTGTTTTTCTGCATCAGCCCGATGAATAGCGGCAACAGAAGGATTGATCGTTTTTATGAGTATTTCAATGCTCCTGAAACCTTTATGAACGAAACAGCCTCCGAGTATCGTTACTCTGAGAGCAACAAGTCTTGTTCATACAACATTAAGGTGTTCAAGCTTGAAAACAATCAAATCAATCTCATTGCTGTTGACTATTATCCCGACACTCAATTCTTTGCATCTTATCAGCTTGATGCTGTCAGGAATCTGACCCAGAGCGCAGATGAGGAAACCCAAAAGAAGATACAGGGCTTGTATCGGCAGCTCTCCGCTTTTGAGGTTGCTGCACCATTTGATATTGGAGCCAGTATCTATGATGATGTGGATCCGATACTTGCAGTCCTAAATAACATGGTGACAAGGGGACTTCCGACAAGGACTAGTCCTACAATCGAAGATGCTTTTGAATCTCTTGGCAACAAGAAATTGGACGATAATCTTGGTGCCTTGAACTATGATATAAAAGGGCTAGAGCTGAATGATATATTATTGGCACTATATGCGATCGACGGACGGCTTACTTTGGATGATAATTCATATTGTAGCAGTGTTTTAGAAAGTGATTTTGAAAAGGACTTTATTCTCAGGAATGCTCCGGCAGAACTTCGTCAGGTTTTCTTGCCACAAAGAAGCCTAATGTCAATAACTGGCCAGCGGGCTCATCACTCCCAACGTGTAGATTTTGCTTGTGAGTTTCCATATCCTGTGATAGGCAAAGACGGCAAAGAGAATCGTGGTTTCGTTATAGAAATAGATGGCGCTAATTACCACAATACCGAAAGATCACGAGCATCAGACGATTATCGAACAGCAGCCCTTATTGGCAAAGGTTGGGATTGTTTACGTATAAAAGACATTAACGATTTTGATCAGAGTACAACACTGCTGCAGAATGAATACTTTGCAAAGGTAAAAGAAGCGTGGAAAAAGTCTTTTGATTCATCATGGATTCGAAGCTTACAGATCACACTCTCTCCAATAGGTGTTGCCCGTATTCAGAAAACTCTTATAGAGGCAATGATAACAGGCAGGGTGGATTACAAGAAAGAAACTCTGAACATCCTTGCACTGGAGCGAGATGTTCCTTGTGTTGTTCTTGCATTGAAAGATTTTGCCGATTCATTCAATAATCTTGCAGCATTAAGTGAGGAATATAAAGATATTCGCTTCCCAAACATACAACTGGATGTAATCAGTTCTCCAGCTTTTGTTGGTTCGCCCCTTCATAAGCATAATGTAGAGGATGATTCTATCCGTGTCAATGTTATAAATGACATAGAGAAGGCAAATAACGCCAAGCAGTATGATGTAGTGTTTGATGTAGCTGTTATGCGTCGCTCTAGTCTGGAGGACAAATCTTTCAGTAACTTCAAATGTACTGATAAATGCTATTTCTTCATTCGTTCAGCTAACTACATCCATTCGGAAAGGCACATCTACACATCAGATTGTATCACATATCAGCCTTTGGTGAATAGAGATCCTCAGGGTATCTATGTGCCAATAGCTGAAAAGAAGAATAAACTCCAACATTTTCTCCAGTTACTTTTCCGTAAAGATGATTTCCGACCGGGACAGTTACCTATATTAAGCCGCGCCCTCCAGAATAAGAGCGTCATAGGTCTGCTACCCACTGGTGGCGGTAAGTCTTTGACATACCAATTGGCCGCCATGCTTCAGCCCGGAGTCACGTTGGTGGTTGACCCGCTTAGGTCTCTTATGGCAGACCAGTTTGATGGACTGATAAAGGCTGGCATCGACACCTGTACCTTTATCAACTCTATCGTCGATGCCCAAGAGAAAGAGAAACGGGCAAAGATGATGGAAACATCAATGGTACAGTTTGTATTCCTCTCACCGGAACGACTATGTACATACAACTTCCGTGAGAAGTTGAGAAACATGCACAATGTGGGTGTTTACTTTACTTACGGTGTTATTGATGAAGTACACTGCGTTCCGGAATGGGGTCATGATTTCCGTTTCACTTATTTGCCCCTTGTAAGGAATCT
>CADCPZ010000169.1 GCA_902803475.1 uncultured Prevotellaceae bacterium | reverse complement strand
CTTCCTTCGGTTCTGTTTCTTCTAACAGAAACAACAGTTCTTTCGGAAGTGCTCCAGCAAAGGCACCTGCCAGCAACAGTTCATCGAAAGCAACGTTCGGTGGTCGCCGGTAAATACAAATTAAAGTACAGTTACCGTTATTTGGTAACGTGATTACCAGGCTTTGGTAACGTGATTACCGAGGCTTGGTAATGTCATTACCGGATTTTTGGAACATTTCTGGTAATTTGGTTAAAATAGTTTAATCGGCATCATCTGCGAAAAAAATCGGTGGTTTAGGTGCAGGATAAAAAGTAGGATAAGGTGCAGGATAAATAAAGAAAAACCGCACCTAACTATCTGATAATCAACTTAGGTGCAGGATGGTAGGATGATTTATGTCGTTAAAAAAGTGGAAGCACCAATTGATGCTTCCACTTTATTATATAGATGCTTTTCCTTTTGAAAGTCTTCCATACTCCCTCTCTTGGGAGGGATGGGGTGGGGGCGTTAGATGCCCAGCTTCTTGCGGATATCCTTCGGAATGGCATTCTTGTTGATGAGGAAATCCATCGTCTTGCCAGCGATATAGGCTTTGGTCATGTACCAGATGCCTTTGTAGTCGCCGTACTCGCCCCATGAGTTTTTCACCATGTAGTACTCCTTGCCGTTCTGGTCTTTGGCAATACCGAAGATGTGCATACCGTGATCGTCGGTCAGCTCCCAGTTGTCGAAGCCCTGCTGACGGTATTCCTGTGTGGGAACAACCTCAGGAGCGTCAATGCCGAGTGAAGCGAGCTTGTTCTTCTTCTCGGTGGCAGTGAGTTTCAGCCAACGGGCTGCATCGCTGCCAGTCAGCGACTGTGCCTTCTTGGTGTCGTAGAGGATAGCGAGACCCTGACGGGTGAAGCCTTCTTCTGATACGTCACCGCCCCAAGCTACGGTATATCCGTTGTCGATGGCGTTGTCGATGATGCGCATCATCTCGTCCATCGGTACGTTGTAGCTCTGATCCCAGCGCCAGTTGTCCTGTACTTCTACAGCAAACTTGGTGTAGAAAGGATGGTGTGTGTAGCTGGTGATGCTGACATAGTCGTCGAGGTTGATGCCAAGACTTGCCATAAAGGACTGCGGGGTATAGGTCTTGCCTTCGTATGTGAAGGTTTCAGGCGCTTTGCCCAGATAGGCGTCGATGATACCTTGCAGACCTTCTTTCCACTGGTTGCTGATTTTCTTGGCTTTGTTCTTGGCAACAGCTTCCACGTATGGCTCCATGATGGAGAAGAACTCGTTGAAGTTTGCCAATGAGTCGCCCTGTAAGGTGCCTGGTGCAGGCATCGCATTCTCAGGACAGATACCGTGCTGCTTCATGATGATGAGCACGTCACCGGCACTACCGCCTTGTGAGAACTGGCTGTCGCCATGCATGCGAACGGTCAGTACGGCACGCTCCAGATAGTCTTTGTTGGCCACGAACATTTCGCAGAGGTCGTAGGTCTTGCCTGTCTTCTTCAGAATTTCGCTCTCAAAGAAAGAGAGGGTAGAATACGCCCAGCACGTACCTGAGCGGTTCTGGTCTTTGATACTGGTGATAGGTAACTCTTTAATGGTTGTAAACACAGGTTTCTTGCTGTCTGCAGAGTCTTTCTTTTCGTCCTGTGCCTGTGCGCCAATCGCCAATACTGCGAAGAGCGCTAAGAATAGTAGTTTCTTCATTTATTTATGGGTTTTAGATTTTCCTTGCAAAATTACATATTCTATTTTAAATGGCAAAATATTTACGGAAATAAACGCAGAATAGGGAAATTATCTACACTTTAGGGAATTTCCTATACATCTTTAGGGAATTTCTTTTTGGATGTTATTGATAAATGCCTTATCTTTGCCAACAGAAAATTGATTATTAACCTAAAAACCAATGAAGATATGAAACGAGCAATTATGATTTTAGCACTTGTCATCACAGGCACGATGTCGATGATGGCACATCATGACGACGAGTGTAGAACATGTGGAGGCAAAGGTGTTATTACTTGTCCAGATTGTAATGGTAATCCTCCTATTTGCCAGATTTGTAAGGGACTGGGTAATGTTATTTGTGACTATTGTCACGGAGATTCATATACCTGTCCGGTATGTCACGGTTCAAAGTACTACAACAACGCTACCTGCTCAGCGTGCAAGGGCGTGGGAAAGGTAAGAGACTGCAGTCATTGTGATCGCAAAGGCTATGTGAAGTGTCCTGGCATCCCTAAGGATTGCTTTAATGGCAATCAGGTTTGCCGTCGTTGTGACGGACTGAACAAAGTGCTTTGTCCGGATTGCCAGTAGTTGGCCATCGGAAACAAAAAGAGAATAAACAGTTAGAATAATTACAAAAACCTATTCATTATGAAAAAGTCAGCATTCAGATCATTTGTTGTTGTAGTAATAGCAATGATAGCCATGAGTTTTACGGTAACTGGTGAGCGTACCTGTGACAGTTGTGGCGGTAGCGGAAGTCTGTCATGTCCGAACTGTAACGGCAACCCCCGTTGTGCATGTATCAAGTGTGGTGGCTCCGGTGTAGTAGATTATAAAGGAAGTACATACACCTGCGGTATTTGTGATGGCACAGGTTATAATGAGTGCCGAGTATGTGATGGAAAGGGCCGCGTGCTCTGTACACGCTGTCTCGGTCGCGGAACCATTCATACGAATGATTGACCCCACCCTCATCCCCTCCCAAGAGGAGGGGCATTTAAAGGAGTAAGGAGTAAAGGAGAGGAAGTAACATTCCTAAACGACCAAACGACCAATTTCCCAAACGACCAATCATTATGAAAAAATATATTTTAACCGCAACTGTTGCCGCTTTTGGCTTGATGACGGTACAGGCACAAGACGCCAACGACGTCTTTATTAAAATAGAGAACGAGAATTTCTTCTCTCATTGTTTTGAAATTTGCGATACCAATAAAGACGGTATCGTTACCTACGCTGAGGCTGCTGCAGCTACAAAACTGGGTCTCGATCGTGGCGGACGCTCGAACGTGATTGAGAACTATGACTTCCTGAAGTATTTCCCCAACCTGGAGATGTTCTCGGTAGGCAACACGCCGCTGGAGGTTGTCGATCTGCACATGCTGAAGAAACTCAAGCTGGTGAACGTGAGCAGCGCCCTCTGGTTGAAGAAGATCATCGTAGGCTGCGAAACGGCTCCAGAAATCACTGGTGAAGATCCTTCCAGAGAAGCCATCAAGGTGGAGTTCTGGGTGGATGACCCAGTTTCCCGTCAGCTGTTCCAGGATGGTTATCAGTATGTGGAGCCGATTCAGCAGGACGGCGATACTTATTATATCGTCAGCGAGAACGATGGGGTAGGACCTTACGGACTCTGGCATAACGGCAATTTGGAAGTAGCGTGCAACTATAGTCTCGATGTGTTGAAGCAGAACTATTTCACGGCACAGTTGACGGAACCAACAGACATCATCGTGTTCAAGGACGATGGTGTCCGCGATTTCTGCATCGAGTGGCTGAAGGATGTTGATGCTGACAAAGACGGTCAGGTGTCTGTAGAGGAAGCCAAGGCTGTGAAAAACCTCAGTCTGATGTGCTTCAAGAGCTTCATCCGCCTCATCAAGAACTACGACGACCTGAAGTATTTCCCCAATCTGGAGTATTTCCACGCAGGTACTTCGTATGCCGAAACAGTTGACCTGAGCGCTTGCAAGAAACTGAAGGAAGTGGATCTGAGCGACTGCCGCATGTTGAAGAAGATCATCTTGGCTAAAGGTTGCAAGCCGACAATCGAATACCCCGTAGCCTATAAGGGTGAGCAGGCGAAGGTGGAGTATAAATAAAGACCCCTCCCTAACCCTCCCAAGGGGAGGGAACATGGAATAAAGGAGTATGGAGAGAAGGAAGAAAGGAGTATGAAGAAGATCATCATTTGGACCACCATCGTGGTAGTGGGACTTTTCATCGGAGTAATGATTGAGCCGCAAAGGAAGCCTAATGTCGTGGAGAAAGACCCGATCATGAAGGGGCTGGAGGAAGGCAAGTCTTCTATGGAGATATACGAGGAATTGATGAAAGAAATTCTAAAAGAGAATAAAGATTCGATATTAAAATAATACGATTATGAAAAGACTGTTTTTATCTTTAGCGATTATCCTGACGGCAGGTCTTTCTGCTCAGGCTCAGACAAAGGAATGTGACAACTGTCACGGTTCAGGTTTGGAGTATCGCGACTGCGCTTTCTGTAAAGGTGAAGGCTATCGTGAGTGCGACTTCTGCTTGGGCAAGAAGATGGTGCGCTGTAACGACTGTGGCGGTGAAGGCAAAATTTTCTGCGCCCATTGTCGCGGCAAAGGCGGCGTGCAGGTCAAGGATAATTGGCGTGAGTGCCAATGGTGTGGCGGCAAGGGAACACCCGACTGCGAGAAGTGTAAGACAACCGGTCAGATTGTCTGTTGGAAGTGTGAAGGTGCTGGCCGCTACGTCTGCAATCAATGTCACGGAGACAAAGTGAACCAATGGCAGTGTCATGTTTGCAGCGGTACAGGTAAAGTAAAGGCGCAATCGCAAACCGTTACTTCCACCTACACCGACGACAACGGCTACTCAGGTACTGTTCAGGTACAAATCGACCCCAACGACAGTGAACAGGAGAAAATGCGCAAGCTGGCGAAAGCTCGTGTGAACCATCGTTTGCAACAGATGAAGAAAAACGGAGTGAAGGTTCCTTCACAGCAATAATCAATCAATTCGATTAATGCCTACGACTTACAACAAAAATGGCGGGGAGACCCGCCATTTTTTATTGTGCCATAAACTCCTCTATATCCTTCGGATGATAGGGGATGCGGTTGGTGCCGAGGAAACGGCAACCGTCCTTGGTGATGAGCACATCGTCCTCGATGCGGATACCACCGAAGTCTTTGTAGGTTTCCAACAGGTCGAAGTTCAGGAACTCCGCACAGTGGCCGCTCTTGCGCCAGTCGTCGATGAGGGCAGGGATGAAATAGATGCCTGGCTCATCGGTAACGACGAAACCCTCCTGCAGGCGGCGACCCATACGCAGGCAGTTGGTACCGAACTGTTCCAGGTTAGGTCGTGTCTCCTCGTCGAAGCCGACATAAATCTGTCCCAATCCTTCCATATCGTGCACGTCCATACCCATCATGTGACCCAGTCCGTGAGGCAGGAACATGGCATGAGCACCTGCTGCAACAGCTTCGTCAACATCGCCCTTCATCAGTCCGAGTTCTTTCAGTCGTTCTGTCATCAAGCGGCAGACGGCAAGGTGTACGTCCATATATTTCACCCCAGGCTTCGCTACATCAAGCACATAGTCGTGACACGCTTCCACGATGCGGTAGATGTCGAGCTGTTGCTGGGTGAACTTACCGTTAACGGGGAACGTACGAGTGTGGTCAGAACAATAGTGGTTGATGGTTTCGGCACCAGCATCGCAGAGCACCAGTCTTCCGCTTTCAAGTACAGCCATCGACGGATTGCCGTGCATAATCTCACCGTGTTGTGAGAAAATCGTGGCGAAACTCTCGTGGGCACCCATTGAGTGGGCGATGCCGTCAACCTGTCCGCCTACATATTTCTCGGTTACACCAGGACGGGCGATTTGCATCGCGGTGGTGTGCATTTTGTATCCAATCTCGGCGGCCCGTTCCAGTTCCTCGATTTCCTCTGGAGTCTTCGTAGAACGCATCTTCACGACAGCTTTGATCAATTCCACGCTGGCTGCCTCTTTCTGTTTGGAAGGATGGATGCCCAGCAGATCCATGATCTGAATCATGGTGTCGTGACGGTAGGGAGGAAGGAAGTGGATAGCCCCCCTCCGACTCCCCCCCTCTGGGGGAGTGATAAGAGAACTGAGGAAAGACATCGGGGCAGTATGGGCTACACCCACTTGTGCCGCCATATCTGCGACGCTGTCCACAGAACCATACCAAACGATGTCTTCAATGTCGATGTCGTCACCGATAAGCCATTCCTTGTCGTTGTCGATATCAATGACACCCACCAGTCCGTCACGCTTCTGTCCGAAATAGTACAGGAACGAAGAGTCCTGTCGGAACGGATAGTAGGCGTTAGCAGGATAGTTGCAAGGTGATTCGTTGTTACCAAAAAGAATGATGATACCATTCCCAACCAAACGTTTCAGTTCGGAACGTCGCTGAATGTAAGTGTTTTTGCTAAACATATATCAATAATTATTGTGGTTAATCAAGAATTTCTTCGCAAAGTTACAAAATATTTGCGGAAAAGTATTACTTTTGCCGAATAAATTCGGTGAAACAAGAAAATATTAGAATGCAAGTAACGAAGGATACGGGATTGGTTCTTGAAGGTGGAGGCATGCGAGGTGTTTTTACCAGTGGTGTGTTGGATGCTTTCATGAAAAACGGCTATTATTTCTCTTATGCTGTTGCTGTTTCCGCCGGAGCTTGTAACGGATTGTCGTATGCCAGTCATCAGATGCGTCGTGCCCGTTTGTCGAATATTGACATGTTGGCGAAATACGACTATATCAGTCTTAGGCATCTGGTCACGCAAGGATGTATCTTTGATCCTGATTTATTGTATGACCGTTTCCCCAACGAACTGATTCCTTATGATTACGATGCATATTTCAAAGGTGGAATGACTTTTGAGATGGTCACGACGAACTGCCTGACGGGATATGCCGAATACTTGAAGGAAGACAACGGTGACCGTGACCGCCTGCTGAAAATCTGTCAGGCTTCCAGCAGTTTACCCTTTGTCAGCAAGATGGTGATGGTCGATGGTGTACCCATGTTGGACGGAGGTATTGTTGACAGTATTCCGTTGATTCGTTCCATCGAACAAGGACACGAAACGAATGTGGTTGTCTGCACGCGCAACCGCGGTTATCGTAGTGAAGGGAAAGATCATAAGATTCCGAAATTCATCTATAAGAACTATCCGCGTCTGCGTGTGGCCTTGAGTCGTCGTGTCAGAGTATATGACGAACAGTTGGAATTGGTTGAAAAGATGGAAGATGAAGGGAAAATCATCTGCATCCGTCCGTCCAAACCTGTGGAGGTTGACCGAATGGAAAAGAATACAGCAAAGTTAGAGGCTTTGTATCAGGACGGTCTTGCGCAGGGCGAAGCCTTTTGTAAGAAGTATTTATAGGTCAGGCAATATTCCCGATGCCCCAACGCTTCCGATTTTGTTTGCTGTCCGGATGCTGTTTGTTCGATGCAATTAAGAATCTCATCGCGTACATTCTCAAATGAAAGTCCGTTGGTAACGATAGCGCCAGCGTTGATGTCCATATCGTCAGTCATGTGCCGATAGGTATCAGGATTGGAACAAACCTTGATGACGGGCGAGATGGCTGAGCCTGCAACAGAACCGCGTCCGGTGGTATAGAGCACGATATGGCAGCCGCAGGCTATCATCTCCATGATTTCTGCATTGTCGTTGATATTGGGAAAGCCCCATCGAGCCTCCCCGTCAGGTACCACATCCATCATCCATAGTCCCGGTGTGGTCGGAGGCTGGGCAGGGTAGGTGAGTCCTTGTATCTGTTGAGAGCCACTCTTACAGTAAGAACCCAATGATTTCTCCTCGATGGTTGTCAGTCCGCCTGTCGCATTGCCAGCAGAGAAGCTGTCGTGTCCCATTTGTTTGTAGTATTTATCTGCTTTGACAATACAGTTGTACAATTGCTGTCCTGTCTCTGGGGTGACGGCACGTCGGCGCAACAGATCTTCGCAGCCAATCAGTTCGCCTGGTTCTTCGAAGATGCAGGTGGCACCATGAGCAACCAACCAGTCGAAGGTGCTACCTACTGAGGGATTGGCGGTGATGCCGCTGTAGCCGTCTGATCCTCCGCAAACCGTTCCAACCATGAGATCTTCCCATCCGATGTCGATCGTTGGTGTTGGGGTGATTTGTCGGAGCATATCATCAACAGCAGCGATACCTTTCTCAATGGATGCCTTTGTGCCTCCTTCTTCCTGAATGACAACCAGCTGAGCAGGGCGCCCGCTGTCCTTGATATCTTGCATGAGACGCTCGCGTTGGAAATTCTCACAACCTAACGACACCAGCAATACGGCTCCCACATTGGGGTGTGTACACAGTTGGCGCATCATCTGTTCCGCATAGTCATTGGGCGCACAACCGCTGAACCCAATCAGGTGAACATCCTCGCTCCTCGCCCCTTGCTCCTCGCCTCTTACCCCTTGCTCAAAGTGTTGAACGATGCGGGCAGCAACGTGATGGGCACATTCCACTAAGTAAGTGACTACCACTACATTGCGAATACCTTTCCGACCATCTTTGCGGAGAAATCCTTGCATTTTTCTTTTGATTTCGTTAGATTGTTATTTCAAAACCCTTTATCTATTTACTCCCCTCCCTTCAGGGAGGGGCAGGGGGGAGGGTCTTCTATTTTGTTCTCAATTCTTTATATGACACACAATTGCGATGAATCAAATCCCAGTCGAGTTCTACGCCGATACCAGGATCCTTGGGAACGGTAATCATACCATGCTCATCAATCGGCAACAAGCCTTTCATCGGGAACTGGAAATCTTTTTCCGGCACGAAATACTCAAACCACTTACAGTTGCGGATGGCACACGACACGTGCAGGTTGACAATATCCATATAGTTCATCGTTGTGGTATGTACCTCACAGTTCATACCAAAACTTTCGGCCAGGTGAGCAATCTTCAGCGTTCCGGTAATACCGCACTTCCACGATACATCGGCTCGTACGATATCAGCAGCTTTTTGGTTGATGACCTGTGCTACACCCCAATGACAGCCACGTGTGGTTTCTGTTGCTGCAATGGGAATGTCGAGTGCCTCACAGAGTTGTGTATATTTGTATAACTCGAAGTCACGGAAGGGTTCTTCAAACCAGATGTAGTTCAGACGTTCCAACTGGCGCCCCACACGGATGGCTTCGCCGAGCGTGTATTCGGCTACAGGGTCAGACATCAAACCGAAGTCATCACCAACAGCTTTGCGCAGGTTTTCATGGATACGCATATCGGTCTCAATAGGCCCCGGCGGATGTACCTTATAGCATTTGATTCCACGCTCCTTGTAGTAGAGAGCCTCATCAATATAATCCTGTTCGTTGGTATAGAACAAACTGCTGGCATAGACAGGCAGTTGCTCACGATAAGCACCTATATATTGGTAGAGGGGTAAACCAGCAGCCTTCGCGCAGATATCCCATAGCGCCACATCGACAGGTCCTGGCAGATAGACAGGGAAGAACGTCAGGTGGCGGTCAATATTCCATAGCTCGTGCCAAATCTTCTCGTGGTCGTAGGGTGAGCGCCCCAAAACAACGGGAGCGATATTGTCGTGGATATACGACTCTGTGACCTTGCCGGATCGGGCAGCCAGAGCGGTGGCGACACCTTCTATTCCCGTGTCGGTAGTCAACTTGAGAACTAGCACGTCCCAGTCCATTGCACTCTTTCCTTTTCGGGCGTCATCAAACAGGCATTTGTCGCGTTGTACCCACCATGTTTCAATTTTCTGGATAATCATCGTTTTTTTGTTATATAGGTTAGAAGTTTATTTGTCGAATCGGTACGAAGATTTTCAATATCAGCCAAGCCAAGATATACATGGTGCTGGCAATCATAAAGATCGTGGCATAGCTTCCTGTCCATTCCAGGATGAGGCCAACGAATGATGATGCCAAAGCACCGCCAACAGCTCCTCCCACACTACTGATGCCCGTCATAGAGCCCACTACTTGCTTAGGATAGACATCGGAAACAATGGTGAAGATGTTGGATGCCCATGCCTGATGGGTACTTGTAGCAAGACCGATAATCAAAACCACAATCCACATATTATCGATATAAGGTATAGCATTGAGTGGCAACACCAAGAGGGCAAATAGCAGGATGGTGGTTTTGCGGGCGAAGTCAATAGAGCGCCCAAGGCGTATGAATTGCGATGATACGTGTCCGCCGTAGATTCCTCCGATGCTGGACATCGTATAGATGATGATGAGCGGCAATACTGTTGCCTTTAGGTCAACACCTTGCGTCTTGTTCAGGAAGTCGGGTGTCCAAAACAGGAAGAACCACCATACCCAGTCTGTAACAAAGCGCGAGAAGAGAATCGCATAAGTCTGACGATGACGGAACAGCTCACGCCACGTAAGCTTCCTTTCGTTGCCTTCGCTCTCTTCGCTCTCCACGCTCTCATCCTCCTGGATATATGCCAGTTCAGCGGCATTTACTTTCTTGTTCTTGTGAGGTGCTTTATAGATCAGCCACCAGGCGATGACCCACACAAATCCCAGCAGACCGGTGATGATGAATGCCCAGCGCCAGCCCCATTCCAACGTAATGGCTGTTACGATGATGGGTGCAATGATGGCTCCGATGGTCGTACCGGAATTGAAAACACCCGTTGCAAAAGCACGATCGCGTTTGGGAAACCATTCGGCAATCACTTTGACGGCAGCAGGAAAGTTGCCGGCTTCACCCAATCCCAGTACGGCACGGGCAGCACCAAAGCCTGTTACCGATTTGACGGCAGCATGAAACATCGCACCCAAACTCCATACGATAATGGCTATTGAATACCCCAACTTACTACCTAAACGGTCGAGCATCCTTCCTCCAAGAAGCATACCGATGCCATAAGCTACTTGGAAAGCGGTTACTATATAACCGTAGTCGGCTTCTGTCCAGCCAAGGTCTTCTTGGATGTATGGCTTCAGAAGTCCGATTACCTGGCGGTCAATATAATTGACGGTTGTGGCAAAGAAGATGAGTGCTACAACAGTCCAGCGGACATTCGTTTTCTTCATTGTTTTAGGTTTTTAGTTATTCTGAAATTCCGATATTTCGGATTCCGACATTGATGATGGTTCTCAAAACGCTTCTGATGCTCCAGCATCGACAGGCAGGAAGACACCATTGACATAGCTTCCGGCCGGCGAGGAGAGATAGAGGGCAGCATAGCCGATATCTTCTGGCTGACCAAATGATTTCATCGGAATGCGACGCAGGATGTTTGCCTTTCGTTGCGGATCCTTGTCTGTTGCCTGATGGAACATCGGGGTGTCAATCCATCCTGGAGCGATGGTGTTGACACGAACGCCTTTCGAAGAGAGTTCTGCCACAAGACTTCGCTGCAAGCCAAGAATGGCAGACTTTGCGGTTGTATAAGCCACCACTTGTTCCATTCCCATAATAGCTGTCATCGAACTGATCATGATAATCGATCCTTTGCCTTTTTCCACCATGAGTTTGGCAAACTCGCGACTCAACGCAAAGACGCTCATCACATGGACGTTGAGCACTTTGAGAAATTCCTCGTCAGTCACCTCAAGTGCCCATTTCTTCAGATGCACACCAGCACAGTTGACCAAGATATCAACAGCTCCAATCTCTTGAACCAATGCAGGAATCTCATTGACTTTGGTGATGTCGAAAGCACGATAGCTACAGTGCTCGCCCAGCTGTTGTTTTGCCTGGCGAAGCTTTTCCTCATTGCGCCCGATGATCATCACTTCGGCTCCTGCCTCTACAAATACTTTGGCAATGCCCAGACCTAATCCGCTGCCACCACCTGTTATAACGGCCCTTTGACCGTCTATTCTGAATGCATTCATATTGTTTTTATTTTTCTTCTAGGATATCCTAGGATTCCCTAGGACCTCCTAGGACTTCCTAGAACTTCCTAGCTCTTACATAATTCCAAATTTCTCAAAAGCTTTGACTGTGCTCATGCCTTGTTCCAGTGCCTGCTTCACTTGTTTCTCACCGCGAGCTTTCTCGATGGCGCCGGCAAAAGCTTCCTCTTCTGCTTCCTGGGGTACGATAATCACACCGTCGAGGTCGCCAAAGACGATATCGCGAGGACGTACGGGAATACCGCCAAACTCGATGGGCACCCTGTAGTCAATCACCTTGCCGCGTGGTCCTTGGTCTTGGGCGTATGTTCCTTGTGAGAACGTGGGAAATCCTAAACGGAGAATCTCGTTGGTATCACGCGAATAACCGTCAACAACAGCACCTGCCGCACCGATGGCAATCGCACGTGTACTCATCAGTCCGCCCCATAAGGCATAACGAGGTGAGGAGCCGCTACAGATATATACCTCGCCAGCTTTCAACTGATCCAGCGCTTCAAACATAATACCAAAGGGCTTGCGCATCACCTCTAAATGAGTGTCCAGTTGACGTTCCGCAAACACGTCGGCTTCCAATACCGGCATTGCGCGTCCGATGACCACCATATCACGGCGCAAGGGCTTGATGTGTGGTGGGAGAAACTGGTGCAGGTAGCCCATCTTGTCGAGTACATCACCAACTAAGGCTGTGAATAATTCTTTGCGGGCAATGTT
>CADCPZ010000168.1 GCA_902803475.1 uncultured Prevotellaceae bacterium | reverse complement strand
TCGCTGATGCCATACGTTACATACTTGAAGCACCCTTCGGTGACGAAGCCGAACCATCGTGCGGGGTCGCCCTCGCGCTCCAGCTGGTCACCCTTGCGGTAGGTCACCTTCTTGCCCTCGCGCTCACAGAACTCCCGTAGTATCTGCAGATCTAAACTGTTATTGCTAAATTTCTGTTCCATTGCAATTCCTTCTCGTTAATCAGTCGTTTGCTTTTACTATGACATAGAAGTTGAATGCAAAGATAGTTATTAATTTTCATATCGAATAATTATCGAAGTAAAAACAGCATAGAGATAAATTTTGAGAAATTTTTCGTCAACACCCACCTAAATGGGCGAAAAACGACGGGAGTTCTTTTATTTACAGGAGAAGTCAGATGGGTGGGTGTTGCCTCAAGACCCACCAAACATCCACCAGACACCCACCATTATGTGACTCAGATATCAGAAATTTGTTTTTACAAAGAAAACGACGGATTTTGAAAATCCGTCGTTTGTTTATAGTTAAAGTGGACGTTCTGTCTTATGTCCTTATTATATTTTATCTCAGCCCATAGGCAAATGTGGTATTAAGGGTTTATACCTTGTATTTATTTAAATGATTACTCGCCAGGTTTATTCGTCAGGGAAACTGCTGTTTTGTCGAACTCTGCTGTGACATCTGTTAATCGTGGATTACGATTCTCTACGATTATTGCAGCATAAAAACCTTGACCTTCTATTGTGGCACTAACCGACCGAATAGTAAAACGGTTCGGCTGTGCTGACTCTTTGAACCAACGTATGAAAAGTCGATTACGTGCAGCTTCTCGGCTGTCACTACTATCACATATATATAGTAATACGTTTTCGTTCTCCATGAAGAATTCATCTATAATGGCAAAAAGAGTAAATCGTACATAGGGATCCTCTGCCGCACTCTCATCATTGGCCTTAGCAAAACTAAACTGCCAAGTTTCACAACCGCCAATAGGCTGTTCTTCAAAAAAGCGAACTTCGTATCGCAAACCGTATATTGTATCGAAAACAAACTGCTTGCCCTCTATACTTACCTTATATGGAGCAATCTTATTGATACGGTCAAGAACAAATTGTTTCATACTTTTTGTGCCATTGACTGCTGATGCCTTTCTGCCCAGCGTTGTTTCACTTCCTTCTGCCAGTCTTGCTGTCTCTTCTGTGCAGTTTTGAGCCAATTGACTATTTCTTCTTTGGTTCTTGTTGTATTCATCTTGTCATTACTTTATGTTTCTGAGCGCAAATATAGCAAGAAATTCTGGAACGGAAAAGAAAATCACTTGTTTTTCTCTGATAAAGGATTGTTAGGAAAGATTTCTGCCGACATTCGCAACAACATGTACCTTGTACCTAAAACCGTCTGGAATGCCGATAAACAAAGGGGATGCGGAGAGGTACATGTTGTTTGAACATGTACCTAAGTTGTACCCCAACATGTACCTCAACACCCACCATTATGTGACTCAGATATCAGATATCAGTTTTATAATGAGCGGTACATCATAAAAGAATGGATACAGAATACAGAATACAGTTTTCTCAGCAACTTATAACTTATAACTTATAACTTTGGACATTAAGGTATTTGGACCTTGACTAAGAAACTTGAGATAGAATTCTTTATAATAATATATAATATTTTATATTATATATTATTATAAAATTATTATACTTATAAATTGTAATTACCAATAATTCACCATCACTCTTCATTGGAAAACCATTAATGTCCAAAGTTATAAGTTATAAGTGAATAACCTCTGGGCCGAATTACCGCTTTTCATTCTGCCTTTCATTGGGTACAAACCGCTGCTGAGAAAACTGTATTCTGTATTCTGTATCCACAACTTGTGCTGCTGAGGAAACTGATATCTGATATCTGAGTCACTTTCGAGTTAAAGAAAATACTTTACAACATGATTTCTGTGCAGTTTTCGTCTCCTAATAGAAATTGGCAGCATAAACGTTTGATTATCAGGCGATTGCAAAACGTGATATTTTACGTTGCAAAAGCTTAGGTTTTACGCTTCAAAAGCATAGGTTTTGGAGCGCAAAAGGTGACGTTTTGGCGAGTAAAAGCATAGGTTTTGAAAATCGTAGGGTTTGATACGGAAGTGTGAATTGAAAAGAGTTGACAAAGGAGGGTACTCGATTTGCACTACCTTTGACCTTCGGTCGAAGGTACTCACGCTCGATTTTCAGTACCTTTGAGGCTTCGCCTCGAAGATAGGCTGCACTTCGGAAAAACAAATAAACTTTATTTTATTTGGTTTTTCGCTCAGTTTGCACTATCTTTGACCTTTTTTTAAAGGTCGAAGTTAGGCTGCGTCTCGGAAAAACTCAAATAAATTTGGTTTTTCGCTCAACTTGCACTAACTTTGCAATCTGAAAGTTTTGAATTATGGGATTATTCGGATTATTTAATAAGAACAAGAAGGAAACATTAGACAAAGGCTTGGAGAAAACAAAAGAAAGTGTTTTCTCGAAGTTGACTCGTGCTGTAGCTGGTAAATCGAAGGTTGACGATGAGGTGTTGGACGACCTGGAAGAGGTACTGATCACTTCTGACGTAGGCGTAGAAACTACTATCAAGATTATCGAACGTATCGAAGAACGAGTGGCTCGCGACAAATATGTATCGACATCAGAGCTAAATGCGATTCTGCGTGACGAGATTGCCAATCTGCTGACAGAGAACCATACAGGCGACAACGATAACTGGGATTTGCCCACAGACCATAAACCCTATGTGATTCTGGTGGTCGGCGTGAATGGAGTAGGTAAGACGACCACAATCGGTAAACTGGCTTGGCAATTCAAGAATGCCGGTAAGAAGGTTTATTTGGGCGCTGCCGATACCTTCCGTGCTGCTGCCGTAGAACAGATATGTATATGGGGTGAGCGCGTGGGCGTTCCTGTCATCAAACAGCAGATGGGTAGCGACCCTGCATCTGTGGCTTTCGACACGCTAAGCAGTGCAAAGGCGAATGACGCTGATGTGGTCATTATCGATACGGCAGGTCGTCTGCACAACAAGGTGGGCCTGATGAACGAGTTGAAGAAAATCAAGGAAGTGATGAAGAAGGTTTTGCCTGACGCTCCTGATGAGGTGATGCTCGTTTTGGATGGTAGCACAGGACAGAATGCTTTCGAACAGGCAAAACAGTTCTCTGCCGTCACGCAGATTACCTCGCTGGCGATTACAAAACTCGATGGAACCGCTAAAGGTGGTGTCGTGATCGGTATCAGCGACCAACTGAAGGTACCTGTGAAGTATATCGGCCTGGGCGAAGGAATGGAAGACCTGCAGTTGTTTAACAAGAAAGAATTTGTTGATTCCCTGTTTGGTAAAGGATGATTAAAAACAGGATTGACATATTCACCATGGGCTGCTCGAAGAATCTGGTTGATTCAGAGCTGTTGATGAAGCAATTCGAGTTGAATGGCTATCATTGTGTACATGATCCGGAACAGGCGGAAGGGGAAATTGCAGTTGTAAATACCTGCGGTTTCATCGGTGATGCCAAAGAGGAGAGCATTCAAATGATTCTGGAACTGGCAGCAGCCAAACAGGAAGGACGACTGAATCGACTTTATGTGATGGGCTGCCTGTCGGAACGATACCTGAAGGAACTGATGGATGAACTTCCGGAAGTGGATCGCTTCTTTGGGAAATTTAATTACAAAGAACTGGTTAAAGAAATAGGAGAGAACGAGGGAGAGAGAGAGCGTGGGTGCGGTTGCCGTCGTGTACTGACGACTCCGAAGCACTATGCCTATTTGAAAATCGCCGAAGGCTGCGACCGCCGTTGTGCTTATTGTGCGATTCCACTGATTACGGGAAAGCATGTCAGCCGTCCTATTAATGACATATTAGATGAAGTACGTGAGCTGGTGGCTGTCGGCGTGAAGGAATTTCAAGTTATCGAACAGGAGCTGACCTACTATGGTGTGGATCTTGACGGGAAGCGCCATATTGCAGAACTGGTTCAGAAGATGGCAGAGATAGATGGGGTTGAATGGATACGTCTTCACTATGCTTATCCGAATCAATTTCCACTTGAACTACTGGACGTAATTTGTGAACATTCAAACGTTTGTAAATATTTAGATATTGCCTTGCAGCACATCTCTGATTCCGTTTTAGAGCGAATGCATCGGCATGTTACAAAACAAGAAACATTAGACCTTTTGAAGGTTATCCGTGAGCAAGTGCCAGGCATTCATCTGCGCACAACCTTGATGGTAGGCTTCCCAGGTGAAACGGAAGAAGACTTCCAAGAGTTGATGGACTTCGTCAGAAAGGCGCGGTTTGAACGAATGGGTGCCTTCGCATATTCAGAAGAAGAGGGAACCTATAGCGCCATCCACTACAAAGACGATGTTCCTGATGATGTGAAGCAGCGCCGCTTGAGTAAACTAATGGCTTTGCAACAGCAAATCAGCGCAGAAATAGCCGCAGAAAAGATAGGAAAAATATTGAAAGTTATCATTGATCGTCAAGAAGGCGATTACTATATAGGCCGAACAGAATACTCCTCGCCGGAGGTTGATCCAGAAGTATTGATTCCTGTTGCTGAACAGCCGTTGGAAACTGGAACTTTCTATTCGGTGCGCATCACAGATGCAGAAGAGTTCGATTTGTACGGAAAAGTAATAAACTGACTATAAAGATATGAACAACAAAGAATTTATCGCAGCATTGTCGAAGAAGTCGGGCTATTCACTCGAAGACACGCAGAAATTAGTGCGTGGCGTGCTTGACGCAATGTATGCTAATTTTGAAGATGGAGAAGCTGTTTCGATTGCGAATTTCGGCAGTTTCGAAGTTAAGAAACGATTGGAGCGTATGATTGTGAATCCGCAATCTAAGCAACGCATGCTGATTCCACCCAAATTGGTGCTGAATTTCAAACCTTTTTCATCTGTGAAGAAATCATTGAAGAAAGGAGGGGCTGAATAATGGCAAAGAGTAAAATACAGAATATCACCTCCGCGTTGTCAACGAAGTATAAAATGCCGTTGAAGGATGCAGAAACATTTGTTGCAATGCTCTTTGATGTCGTCAATGACGGTCTGATGAAAGACAAGCAGGTGAAAGTCAAAGGACTGGGAACATTCAAGGTGGCATCAGTCAAAGACCGTGAGAGTGTGAATGTCAATACCGGTGAACGTGTATTGATTGAAGGTCATGACAAGATAACATTCACCCCAGACGCAACTTTGCGTGACTTTGTCAATAAGCCATTTGCCCAGTTCGAAACGGTTATTGTCAAAGATGGTGTGGATTTCTCGGATCTGGATAATCTGAAGGAACCAGAGACTCAAGAAACACCAAAGACTCAAGAAACACCAAAGACTCAAGAAACTCCTGATACTCAAGAAACGCCAAAGACTCAAGAAACTCCTGATACTCAAGAAACGCCTGAAACACCAGATGCATTGCTTTCTACGGCTGCGGAAAGTACGGAACCGGAGACTTCGGAAACTCAGGAAACTTTGGAAGTTTTTGCAGAACAGCAACGGGCGATTGATGAGCAATTGTCTGCATTGAAAAAGAAGGTAGCTGATTTGGAAGTATTGCCTCAAGAAGTACTCCGTTTGAGAGAGGAAGTGGCTGCTTTGCAAAAACGCAATCGCAGGAACCTTATCTTGGCATGCTTATTGGCTGTCATCGCCTTTATTGCCGGATTCTTTATCGGTAGAGGGACCACTGGTCAAGTTGACAAACAGGCAAAACCCAAAACTCCGACAGAGGCAACAATAGAGGCGGCTCCAGCTGACAGCGTTGAAACAAAGAGCATACAACCTGCACAACCTGCAGCCAGGCAAGAAGAGGCAACAACCTCATTTGAAGCCTACAACAGCGATCCGCGCATCAAGTATGGTGCCTATGACATTGTAGGTATTGATACCGTGATTACCTTACGACCTGGTCAGACGCTGAAGAGTGTTTGTAGGGTTACTTTGGGTGCCGGTATGGAAAGTTACCTGGAGGTCATGAATGATGCCAAATCACTGGAAACAGGTAAAGTGAAAGTACCTAAACTTAAGATGAGAAACTTCAAGAAATAGAAGTCCGCTCATTGTTTTTTAGGCGTTCATATCTTCCTTTTATAGAACCCGTCCATAAACTTGTTGGAGTCTTGAATTCTGACAAGTTAATGGACATTTTTGTTTGTTGAACGTTAAATTGGCTGCTATGATTGAAAAACTTTCTTAAATTGTAGCATTTAGGAAACTTTTTTAATATTTATTAGATACGAAATTTCGTCTGTGATGCACGAAAACAGTAATTTTGCACAACGAAATTCCGCAGGTGGAATATTATTTCAACCGAAAGAACGAAAAAAGAAGTATAATCCATAAAAACAAATATCATGGCAGAATCAGTTGATATTCGAGAATTGAACATTCGTATTGAGCAACAAAGCGCATTTGTTACGAATCTGGTAACGGGTATGAACCAAGTTATCGTAGGACAAAGGCACCTTGTGGACTCATTGTTGATTGGCCTGCTGAGTGACGGACATATTCTGTTGGAAGGTGTACCAGGCTTGGCAAAGACATTGGCAATAAAGACATTGGCTCAATTGATTGATGCACAATATAGCCGCATTCAGTTTACACCCGACTTGTTGCCGGCAGATGTTATCGGAACCATGATCTATTCACAGAAAGACGAAGCTTTCCATGTGAAAAAAGGTCCGGTTTTCGCAAATTTTGTGTTGGCAGATGAAATCAACCGTGCTCCAGCAAAAGTACAAAGTGCGCTGTTAGAGGCGATGCAAGAACACCAGGTGACAATCGGTGAGAAGACTTTCACTTTGCCGAATCCATTCCTGGTGATGGCGACGCAAAACCCAATTGAACAGGAAGGAACCTATCCGTTGCCCGAAGCTCAAGTAGATCGTTTCATGTTGAAGGTTGTCATAGACTATCCGTCGTTGGACGAAGAGAAGCTGATTATCCGTGAGAACCTGCAAGGTGCGCTTCCAACAGTACATGCGGTGACAACAGCAGATGAAATCCTCAATGCCAGAAAGGTCGTGGGAGAAGTTTATATCGATGAGAAAATCGAGCAGTATATTGCTGATTTGGTTTTTGCAACCCGTTATCCGGATCGTTACAAACTGCCTGAACTGAAAGACTTGATATCCTTCGGCGGTAGTCCGCGTGCAAGTATCAACTTAGCCAAAGCAGCACGTGCCTATGCCTTTATCAAACGTCGCGGATATGTGGTGCCGGAAGATGTCCGTGCAGTTGCTCATGATGTGCTGCGCCATCGTATCGGTCTTTCTTATGAGGCAGAGGCAAGCATGATTACCAGCGAGGAGATTGTCAGCAAAATTATTAATAGTGTGGAGGTGCCCTGATGGAAACATCTGAGATACTGAAAAAGGTGCGGAAGATAGAAATCAAGACTCGTGGGTTGAGTCAGAATATCTTCGCAGGACAGTATCACTCTGCCTTCAAGGGACGTGGTATGGCCTTCTCCGAGGTGCGCGAATACCAGTTTGGTGACGACGTACGTGACATTGACTGGAACGTAACGGCCCGTTTCCATCGTCCATACGTGAAGGTATTTGAGGAAGAACGAGAACTGACAGTGATGCTGTTGGTAGATGTATCCGGTTCGTTGGACTTCGGAACGATGGTTCAGCTGAAGAAAGAAATGGTGACGGAGATTGCTGCTACGTTGGCTTTTAGTGCCATCCAGAACAACGATAAGATAGGTGTCATCTTCTTCTCCAATAAGATTGAGAAATATATCCCACCCAAGAAGGGACGCAAGCACATTCTGTATATCATTCGCGAAATGCTGGATTTCAAAGCAGAGAGTAAGCGAACAGACATCAAGGAGGCTGTAGAATTTCTGACGCGAGTGATGAAACGCCGTTGTACAGCATTTCTTATCAGCGACTTCTATTATCGCGGTGAGTCTTTGGAGCATACGATGACCATTTGCAACAGCAAGCACGACTTGGTTGCCATACAGGTTTATGACCCTCGTGCCAAAGAACTTCCGGATGTGGGACTGTTGAAAGTACGCGATGCTGAAACCGGACATGAGATGTATGTTGACACCAGCAGCCAGCAGTTACGGCATGCCCATACGCTATACTGGATGACTCGTCAGCGTGAGCTTAGTAAAATGTTTAATAAGAGTAATGTGGACAATGTCTCCGTAGCGACGAACGAAGACTACGTGAAGGCATTGATGACGCTTTTTGCACAGAGAAGATCATGAAAAGATATCTATCAGTCATCTTGATTGTTTGGGTTTCCTGTACGATGCTTGCACAGGTGAAGGTTGAGTCGGAGCTGGATTCAACCCAAATTCGCATTGGTGAACAGGTGAAGCTGAAGGTACGTGTAAGTACTGACCCACAGGCAAAAGTCGTATTCCCATCATATAAACCAGAGCAGCAGCTGACAGAAGGGGTTGAAGTTGTAGAAACAACTCGTGATACCATTCGCGAAGAGCAACGAACCATTGTTTGTTCATACACGCTGACCTCTTTTGATGAAGCGACCTATACACTTCCGGCATTACCCATTGTTGTGAACGGCAAGACCTATCAGACTCGTCCGATGAAACTGCGAGTAGAAACGGTAGCTGTTGACACCACCAATGCGGAAGTGATGGATCCTGCCTACGACGTCGAAGATAATCCATTCTTGTGGACAGAGTGGGCTGCTCCTGTATCTTTCTTCTTGCTTTCCGCATTGTTGTGCTTCCTGATTTATCTGATGGCTAAAAGGTTGAAAAGCAAGAAACCTATCCGTTTCCAGCGACGTATCATCAAGAAAGTACTGCCTCATGAAAAGGCTTTGCAGGCGATAGATGCATTGTCGGCAACATCGCACACAACGGCAGAGGAACAGAAAGACTATTATACCGAGTTGACTGATGTGCTGAGACAATATCTTGATGAACGTTTTGGCATCAATGCAATGGAGATGACCAGTTCCGAGATTATCGACCGTTTGCAACAGGAAGATCCTGGTAAGATAGATGAATTGAAAGAAGTGTTCCAAACAGCCGATTTGGTGAAGTTTGCGAAATATTTTACCTATGACAATGAAAGTGATTTCTATCTGTCGAGCGTGGTACATTTCATTGAAGAAACCAAACAGGCAGATACAGAACAGGTAGTGGAAGTCAAAGAGGAACTCTCTGATGATGATAAGCAACTCATTCGCACCCGTCGGATGCTGAAAGCACTCATTGCCGCTGCAGTGATTGCAATTATTGCATTGCTGGTGGTTTCGGGAATGCGAATATATGAACTAACAATATAAGAGGTGGCTATATGTTTTTTGCAGATAAAGGATATCTATGGTTGCTCTTGTTGCTGATACCGTATGGGTATTGGTACTTTGTGTATCGACGCAAGGGAGAGCCAACGATGCGAATGAGCGACACGTATGCCTACCAGCATGCGCCCAAAAGTTGGCGCGTACGATTCATTCATCTGCCGATGGTGCTCCGATGTATCTTGTTTGTATTGGTCATCCTGATATTGGCGCGTCCACAAACCAATGATGCGTGGAAAAAAGATGTGGAGGGTATTGATATCATGCTCGCCATCGACGTTTCGACCAGTATGCTGGCTGAAGATGTGACGCCCAACCGTATGGAAGTGGCAAAGGAAGTGGCAATAGACTTTGTGGCCGATAGGGAAAACGATAATATCGGACTGACTATTTTTGCTGGCGAAGCATTTACTCAATGTCCGATGACAACCGATCACGCCGCATTGACCAATCTGTTGCATAATGTCCGTACCGATATTGCTGCTAACGGATTGATTCAAGACGGTACGGCTGTGGGAATGGGATTGGCTAATGCTGTCAGCCGTTTGAAAGATTCCAAGACCAAGAGCAAAGTTGTCATTCTGTTGACTGACGGTAGTAATAACATGGGAGATATTTCACCGTTGACTGCTGCCCAGATCGCTAAAAGTCTTGGGATCAGGGTTTATACTATCGGTTTCGGAACGAATGGGGTCGCCCGTTATCCGATACAGATTAACGGAACGACACAATACATCCAGAGTAGGGGAGAAATAGATACCAAGACATTGGGGGAGATAGCCTCGATGACCAATGGAAAATTCTATCGTGCCCAAAGCCGTTCGGAACTGAAGAAGATATATCACGATATAGACCAACTGGAAAAGACAAAAATCACGTCATCAAGTTACAGCAAGCATTATGAGGCTTTTCAGCCATTGGCACTTGCTGCAATCCTGGTACTGCTATTGGAAGTATTATTGCGTATAACAATATTCAGACGTATTCCTTAAAAAGGACAAGCCTGTATAAATAAAAAGATAAGATAAAGATGTTCAGATTTGAAGAACCCGCATATTTATGGTTGTTGCTGCTGATACCGGCACTATGCGCCTTACGTATTCTGCTGATGCGTCAGCAGAAGAAACGTTGGCGTAAGTTTGCCGACCCAACGCTGATTAAACAATTGGCTCCCGATGTGTCGTTGGTTCGTAGAATACTGAAGTTTATCCTCCTGATGGTAGCATTGGCATTGTTGATAGTGATGTTGGCACGTCCGCAAATGGGAGCCAAGATATCAAAGGAAAAGCGTCAGGGGATAGAAACGATTATTGCCTTGGATATCAGCAACTCCATGTTGGCACAAGATGTGGAGCCGTCACGTTTGGAAAAGAGTAAGATGCTTGTTGAAAACTTAGTGGATCATTTCTACAATGACAAGATTGGACTCATCGTCTTTGCTGGTGATGCTTTTGTGCAACTGCCGATTACCAGTGACTATATCTCAGCCAAGATGTTTTTGCAGAATGCCGAACCGTCACTGATTCAGCAACAAGGAACTGATATTGGTGAGGCTATTCGATTGGCGATGCACAGTTTCTCGCAAAATGATAAAACAGGGAAAGCTATTGTTGTGATTACCGATGGCGAAGACCATGAGGGAGATGCTGAGGCGATGGCAAAAGAGGCAGAGAAGAATGGCATCCATGTGTTCATTTTGGGCGTAGGTAGCAAGCAAGGTGCCCCGATCCCGATTGGGGAAGGAGATTATCTGAAAGACAATAGTGGACAGGTTGTGATGTCTGCGCTGAACGAAGACATGTGTAAACGTGTGGCTGAAGCAGGCAAAGGAACCTATATCTATGTAGATAACAGCAGTTCTGCAGAAGCGAAGCTTGATGCGGAAATATCCAAACTGCAGAAAGGAGAAATCAACAAGGTTCTCTATAGTGAATATGATGAGCAGTTTCAGGCAGTCGGAATTCTCGTTTTGCTGATTCTCATCATAGAGGTGTTGATATTGGAATGTAATAATCCCGTCACAAAAGGATGGCGCATATTTAATAGAGGAAAATGAAGAAGACTTTCTGTATATTGTTCATGTCATTTGTCTCTGTGCTGATGGTTCATGCACAAGACGACCGTCAGCTGATCCGAGAAGGCAACAAACTTTATCGAAGCGGACAATATGCCCAGGCAGAGACAAAATACCGTAAAGCATTGGAGAAAAATGGCCAAAATGCTCATGCTTCATATAATCTGGGATGTGCACTGATGAAACAAGGAAAGACAGAGGAGGCTGATAAACAATTTTCTCTGGCGGCTTCCTCACAGACAGATAAAGAGCTTCGTTCGAAATCCTATTATAATAAAGGTGTCATGTATCAAAACAAAAAGGAATATGAAAAAGCTATTGATGCTTATAAGAATGCTCTTCGTTTGAAACCAACAGATGAACATGCACGTAAGAATCTGGCTCTGTGCAAACGTCAACAGCAAAAACAGCAACAACAGCAGCAGAAACAGCAGCAGAATAATCAAGACCAGAAGAAACAAAAAGAACAAGACGACAAGCAAAAGCAACAACAAAACAATAATAAGAATCAGAAAGACAAGCAACAACCAGAACAAAAAAACGAGATGAGCAAGGAGAATGCCGAGCAACTTCTTAATGCTGCTATGCAGGAAGAAAAAGCCACTCAGCAGCGTTTGAAAAAAGCGATGCAACAACCTTCAAAGCGTAATCTGGATAAAAACTGGTAGAAATAATCAAAGAACTGACAATGCATATAACAATAGGTATGAAACGCTATTTATATATCATGACAATTCTACTGCTTTCTGTGACAGGCTATGCACAGAAAATTAGTATTCGCGCTCCCAAGCATGTGGATGTGGGTGAGCAATTCCAAGTAGAATATGTCATCAATTCACAGGATGTCAACCACTTCCGTGCTGGAAAAACATCTGATGCTGTTTATCTTTTGGGTGGACCTTATACATCGGAACAATCCAGTTGGCAGATGGTGAATGGCCATACGAGCAGTTCCTCTACCGTTACGGTAACGTATGTTTATCAGGCAGCAAAGAAAGGCAATGTCACCATTTCTCCGGCGCAGGCAACAATCGGCGGCAAAACCATACAATCTGCTCCTGTCCACATTACAGTATCTGGTCATGCTTTACAGGCACCTGCCAGCAACAATAGCTATTCACGATATGATTCAAGAACACATGCTTCTCAACATTCTTCATCCGTAAGTGAAAATGAACTGTTTATCAAGACGATTGTCAGCAAGAAGAGCTGTCGCGTTCAGGAACCAATCCTTCTTACTTATAAAGTTTACACACAGGTTCCATTGACCGATTTGAATGAACGGATGCCTGATTTGAAAGGATTCCATTCTCAGAAAATCAAGCTCGACCATCCGGAAGTTCCTCATAATGAAACCCTTAATGGAAGAAACTATCGTGTTTACACATGGAGTCAATATGTGTTATATCCCCAAATGTCAGGTTCGTTGAAAATTCCTGATATCACCTTCCAGGGAGTTGTTACTTTTGAAAATCGAGACATCGATCCGTTTGAAGCGTTCTTCAACGGTGGCAGTGGTCTTGTAGAGGTAAAAAAAGACATCAAGGCACCGGCTGTAACCGTTCAAGTTTCTCCTCTTCCACAAGCACCGGCAGGCTTCTCAGGCGGTGTTGGTAAATTTACTATTTCTAGTCAGTTGGCAAAAGAAGAAGTTACAGCAGGTAATCCTTTAACCCTTCGTGTGGTCGTGAGCGGAACGGGTAATCTGAAACTCATCAAACAACCTGAAGTAGCTTTTCCAAAGGAATTTGAGAAATACGATGCTAAGGTTACTGACAAAACCACTTTGACGGTTAATGGTGTTGAAGGAAATATGGTTTACGACATCTTGGCTGTTCCTCGTAAGGAGGGTACCTATACTATTCCGCCAGTAAAACTGGTTTATTTTGACACATCTGCCAATACATATAAAACTGTTCAGACACAGCCACTGACCGTGAATGTCGCAAAGGGTGACGGAACAGAGAGTGATGCAGGAGATTTTACAGCTACTAAGGGTCAGGATATTCGTCCGATTAAGTCCGGAAAGGCAGAGATACATGCTGTTGACGACTATTTCTTTGGCTCCGCCCTTTACCTGATTGTACTCTTTTTGCTGATGGTAACATTCGGTGGACTATTGTATATGTTCCGTCATCAAGCTTTGCAGAATGCCAATATTGGTATGGTTCGTGGAAAGAAAGCTAGTAAGGTAGCAAACAAACGTCTTCGTCAGGCCGAAAAACTAATGGAACAAGGCGAGCAGGGACAATTCTATGATGAGATTATGCGTACGCTATGGGGATATGTGGGTGATAAATTCAATATGTCTGTTGAAGGTTTGTCGCGCGAAAATATCCGTGAACATTTGCAAGCACATGATGTCAATGAAGAAACAATCAATCAGTTTATTGCATCCGTTGACGAATGCGAGTTTGAACGTTATGCACCTGGAGATGCTAAGGGTAACATGAGTCGTACATTTGAGACAGCCAAGTCTATGATTATGCGAATAGAAAATGCAATGAAAACCTTGATGGTATTCGTGATGGTTGCTGGTTCGCTCATATTTGCGGATACAGCTCATGCCATTACCAAAAATAATGCAGATGCAGAATTTGCAAAAGGCAATTACCAACAAGCTATTGTTGACTATCAGGAGTTGTTGAAACAAGGTGTTTCTGCTGAAATCTATTACAATATGGGTAATGCTTATTATCGTTTGGATAAAATCACGCAAGCGGTATTGGCATACGAACGGGCATTATTGTTGTCGCCTTCAGACGATGATATCCGCTTCAACCTACAGATGGCACGCAGCAAGACCATCGACAAGATTACTCCTGCATCAGAAATGTTTTTTGTCACATGGTATCGCTCGCTGGTAAATATGATGAGCGTTGATGGATGGGCATATACTGCTATCCTCAGTATGATCTTGGTGTTGGTACTGGTATTGGTTTACCTTTTTACTGAAAAGATATGGAAACGGAAGATAGGATTCTTTGGAGGAATTTTCTTCTTGATACTGTTTGTGTTTGCCAACGTGTTTGCCTATCAACAACGTTGTGAATTGACAGAACGAAACGGTGCTATCGTTGTAGTTCCATCGGTACCTGTAAAGGAAACCCCCGCCACCAACTCTACATCGTTGTTCTATTTGCATGAAGGAACGCGTGTGGAAATTACCGACCGGTCGCTGAATCAATGGCGTGGGATACGTTTAGCTGATGGACGCGAGGGATGGTTGACAAGCAACCAGATAGAACAAATCTAAAATCTTTCATTGAATAGACGTAATCAAACAAACCATATAGACGAAATCGGAATATGATGATGGATTTCCTGCTTCAGACAGATCGAGAGATATTGCAGTTTTTTAATGGAAGCGACTCTCTGTTTATTGATGGATTGGCGAGTACGCTGACAATGATCCTGACGTGGATTCCATTGTATGTTTCTTTGTTCTGGATTGTGATGAGAAACAATGAGAATATGCGTCAGATACTTCTCGTCGTCATGGCCTGTGCATTGTGTTTCTTGTTGTCTGATGGTTTAGCCGACGGAATTATGAAACCCGTTGTGGCCCGTTTACGTCCCTGTCAAGATCCATCGATGAAAATGTACATAGACACTGTTGAAGGATTTTGTCCAACAGACTACAGTTTCTTCTCTGGACATGCATCAAACACTTTCTCTATTGCAATCTTTTTTGCTATGTTGGTACGTCAACGCACATTTACCATATTCATGGTTGTTTGGTCGTTGACAAATTGTTGGACGCGGCTGTATTTGGGAGTGCATTATCCTTCTGATATTATCATCGGATTATTGTGGGGAAGCATCGTAGGTTTCTGTGTCTATCTGTTCTATCTGCGCTTTTATCAGTTTGTGGGCACTAAGTCAAAGTTCGTTTCCACTCATTATACGACAACTGGGTATGCCCTTGTCGATTTGAATATTGTCTATACGGTGATGGTACTGACGTTTATCTATTCTATTATCCGAAGTGTGATTATTGCTATTTAGATTTCCAATGATGAATCCGAAACATATACATATTGCTGATTATAACTATTCTCTTCCCGATGAACGGATAGCCAAATATCCGATAGCTGAGCGTGACCATTCCAAATTGTTGGTTTATCAACATGGAGAGGTTTCCGAAGATGTGTTCTATCATATCGTCTCATACCTTCCTAAAGGGTCTTTGATGGTTTTTAACAACACGAAAGTGATTCAGGCACGAATACATTTCCGCAAAGAAACAGGTGCCCTGATAGAAGTATTCCTTTTGGAACCTGCTTTACCAAACGATTATGAACTGATGTTCCAAACACGAGGGGCATGTAGTTGGAATTGTTTAGTTGGCAATGCAAAGAAATGGAAAGAAGGAACGCTGAAGAGGGAGTTAGAGATAGGTGGTGAAAAGGTGACGTTTTGTGCAGAAAAAGATCTTCTTTCTGATGGAAAACGCATCTCTTTCACTTGGGACAACAACCATTTCTCATTTGCAGAGGTTATTGAGGCTATCGGTGAACTGCCTATTCCGCCATATCTCAACAGAGAAACTGAAGAGAGTGATAAAACCACTTATCAGACAGTTTACTCGAAAATCAAAGGTAGTGTTGCAGCTCCGACAGCAGGTTTACATTTCACAGATGATGTACTCAAAGCGATTGATGAACATGGTGTTGACCGTGAGGAGTTGACCCTTCATGTGGGTGCTGGTACATTCAAGCCCGTAAAGAGTGAGGAGATCGAAGGGCATGAAATGCACACAGAGTATATTAGTGTAAAACGCCAGACGATTGAAAAGTTGCTGGCACACGATTGTTCTGCAATCGCTGTCGGAACAACCAGTGTCCGTACGTTGGAGAGCTTATATTATATAGGTGTTAAGCTATGCAGGAACTCACAATTAGAAGAAGGCGACCTGCATGTGAACCAATGGGAGCCGTATGAATTAGCTGAACAAGGATGCACCATCAGTCCACGTGAAGCATTGCAGGCAATCGTTGATATGATGGTAAAACATCGTTTACAAACGCTTCATTCAAGTACGCAGATTATCATTGCGCCTGGATATGACTACAAAATAGTGAAGATGTTAGTAACCAATTTCCACCAGCCGCAAAGTACATTGTTGTTGTTGGTTAGCGCTTTTGTGAAAGGAGACTGGCATAAAATCTATGACTATGCACTTGCACATGAATTCCGTTTCTTGAGTTATGGAGACAGTAGTTTATTAATACCATAATCTCATCATTACGACATAACGAAAATAATAAAACAATGAAAATAGGTGATCAGGTTAGGTTCTTAAGCGAAACTGGAGGTGGCAAAGTTGCGGGCTTTCAGGGTAAGAATATCGTTTTGGTAGAAGATGAAGACGGTTTTGAAATACCCATGCAAATCAACGATGTAGTTGTAGTGGGTAATGAAGACTATAGTACTTTGCATGTGGTTGAAAACAAAGTCCAGATGAAAGAAAAACAAAACGATGATGAGTTGGATACACGCTCCATCAGGGAAAGATTGAGGGCCAATCAACAAAATGATATCGAAGAACCAGACAGCGATCCGTCTGATGGTTATGTACCCAAGATAGAAGAACGCAAGGGGGGTGATCTGTTGTCTGTGTATATTGCCTTTGTTCCGATTGATGTCCATAACATGACAAACACAAGGTTTGAGGCCTATATCGT
>CADCPZ010000167.1 GCA_902803475.1 uncultured Prevotellaceae bacterium | reverse complement strand
TGTATGAGGGCTTTATCATAAAAGGGTACACCCAGTTTCTTGGCAACCTTTTCGCCTACCGTACGACCTCCTGATCCTGCCTCACGGTTGATGGTAATGACAAATTTTTCGTTCTTATTCATAGTTGTATCGTTTAGTGTTTGTTAAAAGAAAAGCATGGAAAGACAGTATGCCACGAGTGTTGACGTGATGACACAGACGAGTCCGGGCATCATAAACGAGTGGTTCAGCAGATACTTTCCGATGATGGTGGTGCCCGAACGGTCGAAGTTCACCATTGCGATGTCTGACGGATAGTTGGGAATGAAGAAATAGCCATAGACCGAAGGCAACACACCCAGCAGCACAACCCCGCTGATGTCAAGCGAATAGGCCAACGGCAACATCGTTACCACAACGGCTCCTTGCGAGTTGATGAGCACAGACACGAGGAAGAACACCAGCGCGATGCTCCACGGATATTCCTTGACCACCTCTGTGAGCATCGTCTGCATCTCACCCAGATAGTTAGAGAAATAGGTATCGGCAAGCCACGCGATACCGTAGATGGCTACCACAGCAACCATTCCCGACTGCCATACGGGTCCTGCCACCGCTTTCTTGGGCGATGCCTTACAGAAGATAATCATCAAGGCGGCTGCCGTAATCATGACAATCTGAATCACTAAGTTCATCGCTAACGGCTTTTGGAAAAACTCCGTCATACCATCTACATGTACCCCTGCCTTGACCAACTGGTCGGCACTGAAACTGGTGTTGGCACCAATCACCAACGGGTCGGCACCTTTGACGGCCCGCAGCGTATCGTATGTGGGGAGCACACTCTGGAAGATGGCGAAGAACACGATTACCAGCAAGGCACCTAAGAAAATAAACACCGCACGCTTGGCTTCGACGGGAATCACCTTGCCCAACGTCGTAGCACCGCTGCCATAGATGTATTCGCGCTGTTCTGGAATCTGCAGACGGGCCTGAAACTTCGGGTCTTTGTCCAAATCCAGTCCACGCTTATAAGATGCTGTCGCCGCTGCCATCAGTCCGCAGAGACAGGCTGGAATACTGACCATCAGCACCTGCGGAATGGTGATATCGAAACCGTTGGCATTGGAAATACTCACAAAGGCGACCACCGCTGCCGCTATCGGCGAACAGGTGATACCTACCTGTGAGGCGATACTGGCCACACCGCACGGTCTTTCGGGACGGATGCCCTTCTTCAGGGCGATGTCACAGATAATCGGCATCAGCGTATAGACCACATGTCCCGTTCCTACCAAGACGGTGAGGAAGAATGTACACAGCGGAGCCAGAAAGGTGATACGGTCGGGATGCTTACGCAACAGCCGCTCAGCAATCTGTATCAGCCAATCCATACCTCCCGAAGCCTGCATGATACCAGCACAGGTGACGGCGGCAATAATAATGTAAATCACATCGGTAGGAGGAGAACCGGGTTTCAACCCGAACCCGAACACAAGGATAGCCAGGCCGATTCCTGAGATAGCACCAAGGGCCAGCGAACCGTAGCGCGAGCCTACCCACAACGCAAGCAGCACAATCATCAGCTGCAGAATCATCAACAACATATTCTGTCTTTTTAGGTTAGTGATGTTGCAAAAGTAGTTATTTTTCCGAAACACAACAAAAAATCACAAAGAAAATTTCAAAATAATCAGGCATAATGCCTCCTGTATCATGATTTATTTCCTACCTTTGCACACAAAATTGAAAACAGATGGCAGCAAACGAACTGATCAATCCTCCTGACTACCGCAACGATACGGTGTTGCCCTTACCGATGGAGGTGGAGGCAAACGCTTGGGCTGTAGATGCAGCCTGTAGTGGGAATCCGGGACCGATGGAATACCGTTGCATCGATTTGGCAACGGGCATCGAGGTGTTCCGCTACGGACCCGTTCATGGCACAAACAATATCGGAGAGTTCCTGGCGATTGTCCACGCGCTGGCACTGATGGACAAACAGGGTATTACTGACAAGACCATCTATAGCGACTCGTACAACGCCATCCTGTGGGTGCAGAAGAAACAGTGTAAGACGAAATTGGAACGCAACGCCGACACCGCCAAGCTCTACGAGATTATCGCCCGTGCTGAGCTGTGGCTCCGCAAGCATGCGATTCGCGTTCCGATTGTGAAGTGGGAAACGAGCAAATGGGGTGAGATTCCTGCAGACTTCGGCAGGAAATAGAAGACTCTCCCCCGACCCCTCCCTGTAGGGAGGGGAGTGATTAGATGCGGCGGAAATGGTCGATGGTGTTGTGGTCGTACTGTTCCGATGAGAACGGTTCTACATCTGTGGGAACGATGGGCGCTGCGGTTCCTGCACCTACCTTCATCAGGGTGTTTGTCTCAACCCTGATTTCATCATACAAACCTTTTTCTATAAACGACTGGTGCGTCTTCGCACCGCCCTCGACGATGAGCGACTGCAGTTGTTGCTCAACACACTGCTGCAGGATTTCCTCGATGCTGGTGTCATGACTCAGCACAAACCGCTTCGGATTGCGACCGCTCCACGCACGGACGGTGAGCTGGGGATGCTCACGCTCATCGGTGACACGTCCCACGAGGATGGCATCTTCCGCTGCCCGCAACTGGTGTGACAGCATCTTGGTGAAAGGGGTGGAGATGCCGACAGCCCGACCGTGATCGTCAAGGAAGCCGTCACTCGTCTGTGCCCATTTCAGGATGATATACGGACGGTGGGCTTGATGGAACGTGAAAAAGCGGCGGTTCAGCCACCGACATTCTTTCTCCAACACACCGACGGTGACCTCGATACCTGCCTCACGGATGCGCTCGATGCCGCGTCCCTGCACTTCCGCAAACGGATCGACACAGCCGACGACAACCCGTCGCACACCTTTTCGGATAATCAGCTCACAGCAAGGGGGCGTCTTACCATAATGGGCGCAAGGTTCCAGACTGACATAGACGGTTGCCTCCTTCAGCAACGGCTCGTCTTCGGGGCGCACCGAAGCAAAAGCGTTCACCTCAGCGTGTCCTTCACCACAGCGCACATGATAGCCTTCACCGAGAATAAGGCCCCCAACGACCCCACCCCAACCCTCCCAAGGGGAGGGGGAAGAGGGGAGGCTATTTCCGTCAGCTACAATCACGGCTCCCACCATCGGGTTCGGACGGGCGTTCTGTCGTCCGTTCTCTGCCAACTGAATACAGCGGCGCATATATTTTTCGTCGTCAAACATATCTTTATCCATTTTATTACCTTTGAGCTTCATTCGAAGCTCGAAGATAGGCTGCGCTTCGGAAAAACTCAAATAAATTTTGGTTTTTCGCTCGGTTTGCACTACTTTGAGCTTCATTCGAAGCTCGAAGATAGGCTGCACCTCAACAATAAAAATAAATGAATTTATTTTGTATTGTCTTCGGTTTGCACTATCTTTGCCGACATGAATACCTATCAGCAATTGTATCAGCGACTGTCGCACCTCTACGAGAAAGGCGAAGCACAGGCGATTGTACGCTTGTTGCTCGACATGCGCTTTGATTTGTCGCTGGCTGATATTTACGCGGGCAAAGTTACGGAATTATCTCCAAACGACACCATAGAACTGGAAAAAATGATGGGTCGCCTCGAAGCAGGCGAACCGGTTCAGTATGTGTTGGGGCAGGCTTCCTTTCACGGATATATATATAAGGTGTGTCCGGGGGTACTGATTCCCCGTCCTGAAACAGCCGAACTGGTTGACTGGATCGCGGAGGACAGACGGCCCGACCTGTCGGTGTTGGATATCGGCACCGGCTCCGGCTGTATCGCCGTCACCTTGGCGCTGCTGCTCCCGCAGGCGAAGGTCACCGCTTGGGACATCTCGCCTGTCGCTCTGCAGGTAGCTGCCGAGAATGCGCGAAAATACGATGCCGACGTGACGGTTGTCAAGCAGGATACACTGCAAGCCCTCGCCGATGGTCGCCAGTGGGATGTCATCGTGTCGAATCCGCCCTACATCGCAGAACAGGAACGGGCGGCAATGGACCGCAACGTACTGGACTACGAGCCGTCGTTGGCGCTGTTTGTAGCCGACGATGACCCGCTGCTCTTCTATCGGGCCATTGCCCGCTATGCGATCAAATCGCTGAAAAACGGTGGAGAACTGTTTTTTGAAATCAATCCCCGCTATATAAATGAACTGCAATCTCTGTTGGCCGACATCGGTTTCACGGTTGTGGAAGTACGCAACGACCAGTATGGGAAACAACGGATGATCAAAGCAAGTTGTAAACGATGAAGATAGAAAAGACAGAAGAACAGGCCTTGAGCACCTTGACCACCTTGTGTTCGCGGAGCGAGCACTGTACGGGTGAACTGTTGGAGAAGATGCGCCGCTGGAACCTGTCGGAGGAGGCGCAGGCTCGCGTGATGGCTTATCTCACCACGAACCGTTATGTGGATGACGAACGGTTTACGCGTGCTTTCGTGAAAGACAAGCTCCTCTATAACAAATGGGGTCGGCGCAAGATTGAGCAGGCCTTGTGGCAGAAGCATGTCGAGGCACAGATTTACCAACCGATACTCGATGAAATCGAGCCGAATGAGTGGAAAGCACAGCTTTTGCCGCTTTTGAAAAGTAAACGCAGAAGTATCAAAGGACAGTCTGACTATGAGGTCAACGCCAAGCTCATCCGTTTTGCGATGGGTCGTGGTTTCACCATCGATATCATCCGTCAGTGTTTGGATTCCGACGAGGCTGTCGATGAATTTGAAGACGAATGACCAAGCAGATACACACCATCAGTTTCCTGTCCCGTCTGCTGGACATCATCGGACCACGCCGTTGCGCCATCTGCGGCAGTCGGCTGGCCGTCAGCGAAGAGGGCTTGTGTGGTGTCTGCAACCGCCATCTGCCCCGTACCGAGTTTTGGCGCTCACCAACCGACAACCGTATGGCGCGACTGCTGTGGGGACGTATTCCGATTGAGCGGTGTGCAGCCTTGTATTACCACGAGGGACATTCCCAGGCAGGACGTTTGGTTTACGATATCAAATACCATCATCATCCCGAACTGGCGAGGATGATGGGCAGGATGATGGCTGAGGAATATGCCTCGTTCTTCGATGGCATCGACCTGTTGCTGCCTGTGCCCCTAACCAAGAAAAGACAACGTCAGCGGGGTTATAACCAGAGTGTGGAGATAGCCAAAGGCATTGCTGCAGTCACCCGTCTGCCCGTCGAAGAGAAGGCTGTGCAGCGTGTTTCCTTCTTGGGCAGTCAGACACAGAAGGGCAAATGGGAGCGCAACGAGAATGTGGAAGGGGCTTTCCAACTCGTTGACGGTTCACGGGTGGAAGGACGGCATATCCTGATGGTCGATGACGTGATGACGACGGGCGCTACGATAGCTGCCTGTGCCCAGGAACTGTTGCGGGCAAGGGATGTAGCCATCAGCGTGCTGACCCTTTGTTTTGCGAAAAGTTAGAGGCCCACCCCTGCCCCTCCCGAGGGGAGGGAGTAGGAAGGAGTAAAGGAGTCAGAAGTAAGGAGAGGAGATTAGAAATTTTCTAAGTTTATTTTGTATTGTCTTCGATTTGCACTACTCTGAGCTTTTTCAAAGCTCGAAATTTGGTTTTTCGCTCTGCTTGCACTACTTTGAGCTTTTTCCAAAGCTCGAAGATAGGCTGCATCTCAACAATAAAAATAAAATAGCTTTTATTTTGTATTGTCTTCGATTTGCACTATCTTTGCAGGCAAATTATAAAAAGGTAAAAATCATCATGAACAGTACAAAGAAGGCATTAGCCGAAAAATTATTGGCAGTGAAGGCAATCAAGCTGCAACCCAACGACCCGTTTACTTGGGCCAGTGGTTGGAAGTCACCGATTTATACGGATAACAGAAAGACGCTGTCGTTTGCCGACCTGCGTTCGTTTGTAAAACTGGAACTCTGTCACGCCATTCTGGAACATTTCCCGGAGGCAGTAGCGGTAGCAGGTGTCGCCACAGGCGCCATTGCACAAGGTGCGCTGGTAGCCGACCAGTTAGGGATGCCCTTTGCCTATGTGCGTCCGAAACCGAAAGATCATGGTATGGGCAATCAGATAGAAGGTGAACTGCCGGCAGGAGCGAAAGTCGTTGTCGTAGAGGATTTGATATCTACTGGCGGCAGCAGTTTGAAAGCAGTAGAGGCACTTCGCGCAGCAGGCTTCGAGGTGGTAGGCATGGTGGCTTCGTTCACCTACGGTTTCCCGATAGCAGAGCAAGCTTTCGCTGCCGCCGGTGTGAAACTCATCACCCTCACCGACTACCAGCATGTAGTAGAAAAGGCTTCTGAAACAGGCTACATCAAACCCGAAGATGTGGAAATGTTGAACGAGTGGAGAAAAGACCCCAGCCAATGGGGAAAGTAAGCTCCCAAACGACCAAACGACTAGTCTCCCAAACGACCAATTTACCAAACGACCAAACCCCAAACGACCAAACGACTAGTCTCCCAAACGACCAAATAAATTATGGCCAAATTTGAAAGTAATATCAAACAGATCGCATATTCACAGGAAGCGGTGTATCGTTGCATCAGCGACCTGTCGAATATAGAGAAGATTCGTGACCGCATCCCAGCCGATAAATTCGAGAAGCTGGCGTTCACCAGTGATGAAATCACCATCGGCTCTCCCGTTGGCGAGGTGACGATGAAGATTATTGAGCGCGACGAACCGAAATGTGTGAAGTTCCAGACGGTGCAGAGTCCAGTGCCGATGACGATGTGGGTGCAGATGCTGCCCGTTGAGGAGCAGACCTCGAAAATCCGCGTCACCATCGATGCCGACATCCCCATCTTCCTGAAGGGAATGGTGAGCAAACCGTTGCAAGAGGCTGTCGAGAAAATCGCTGATGCCTTAGCAATGATTCCGTATGAGTAAAGCCCCAAACGACCAAACGACTAGTCTCCCAAACGACCAAACCCCAAACGACCAAACGACTAGTCTCCCAAACGACCAATATACCAAACGACCAAACGACTAGTCTCCCAAACGACTAAATATACCAAATAATATGTCAAATAAACTCTGGGAAAAGAACTATGAGGTGAATGCAGAGATAGAACGCTTCACCGTAGGCAAAGACCGCGAGATGGACCTGTATCTTGCGAAATACGATGTATTGGGCAGCATGGCGCATATCACGATGCTCACCTCCATCGGTTTGTTGGACAAAGAAGAACTGCCACCCCTGCTGCGCGAGTTGCGAGCCATCTACCAGCAGGCAGCACGCGGTGAGTTTGTCATCGAAGACGGTGTGGAAGATGTCCATTCACAAGTCGAGTTGCTGTTGACCCGTAAGCTCGGTGATATGGGCAAGAAAATCCATTCCGGTCGTTCCCGCAACGACCAGGTGCTGGTTGACCTGAAACTCTTCACCCGTCACGAGTTGCGCCAGGTGGTCGATGCCGTCAAGGTGCTCTTCGATGAGCTGCAGACAAAGAGTGAGCAGCTCAAAGACGTGCTGATGCCCGGCTACACCCATCTGCAGATAGCGATGCCGTCATCCTTCGGACTGTGGTTCGGTGCCTATGCCGAGTCGCTTGCCGACGATATGCTGTTCCTGCAGGCAGCCTACAAGCTCACCAACCGCAACCCGTTGGGTTCCGCAGCAGGCTATGGCTCCTCGTTCCCGCTGAACCGTCAGATGACCACCGACCTGTTGGGTTTCGACTCGATGGACTACAATGTCGTCTATGCCCAGATGGGACGCGGCAAGATGGAGCGCAATGTATCCTTTGCCTTAGCCTCCGTTGCCGGCACGCTGGCGAAGATGGCCTTCGATGCCTGTCTGTTCAACAGTCAGAACTTCAACTTCGTGAAACTACCGAAGGAGTGTACCACAGGCTCCAGCATCATGCCCCACAAGAAGAACCCCGACGTGTTCGAACTCATCCGCGCCAAGTGCAACAAGCTGCAAGCCCTTCCCCAGCAGGTGATGCTCATCATGAACAACCTGCCCGTAGGCTATTTCCGCGACCTGCAGATTATCAAGGAAATCTTTCTGCCCGCCTTCGACGAACTGAAAGACTGCTTACAGATGGCCGCCTACATTATCAATAAGATGGAAGTCAACGAGCACATCCTCGACAATCCGATGTACGACCCGATGTTCTCCGTAGAAGAAGTAAACCGTCTGGCCGCAGGCGGTATGCCGTTCCGCGATGCCTACAAGCAAGTGGGACTGGCCATCGAAGCCGGTACGTTCCGTGCCGACCGCACCATCCACCACACCCATGAAGGCAGCATCGGCAACCTGTGTACCCAGCAGATTGCCCAGCTGATGGACCAGACGTTGCGCGGCTTTGGTTTCGAGCGTGTCGATGAAGCAGAAAGGAGGCTCCTCGATGAATAAGTTCAAGCACCTGATCGTTGTCTGCAGCATCCTGCTGTTGGCAGCCTGTGGCGAAGCAGAGTATGAATACAGCAACATCCCCTGTCGCCTGCATTTCGACAATGCCACACACAACAATCCTGCGTTGGCATCAGCCATGAACCCCCTGTCGCCAGGCATCTTCGCCCGTGTGAAGATTACGGGCGTCAACCCGCGTTATTTCGAGTTCTCCACCAACCAGGGCCTCACCGAGAAGTCCATCTTCTATGCCCTCGACGACAAATACGACCCCATCTTAGGCATCAAGAACGGATTGATTGTGGGATATGGAAATTTGGATTCCGAATTCCGTGCCTACGACGCCCAGTGTCCGAACTGTTCCGATGCACAGGCTGCCATCATGCCCGACCGTTCGCTGACGATGACCACCGACGGTCATGCTACCTGTAGCTACTGTCACCGCAGCTACAACATGAACAACCGCGGAATGATTGACAAGGGCGACAACGGAAAGTCCCTCATCCGCTACTATGCTCGCACCACTGGCCCCTATGGAGTGTTGAATGTGAATTAAAAAAATTCCCTTTTATTTTGCAAATTCAAGAAATACTATTAAATTTGCACCCGAATTGGCTGCCGCGATGGTGGAATTGGTAGACACGAGGGACTTAAAATCCCTTGGCCAGTGATGGCTGTGCGGGTTCGAGTCCCGCTCGCGGCACCATAAAAATTAAAAGGTAAAAACGATGCGAAACAACCGATTTACAACAATCCGCAAAACCATAAAAGTTTTACCTTTTTCCTTTTTCCCTCGCCCCTCGCTCCTTCTCTCCCTACTCCTTCTCTCCTTCCTCCTTTTCACCTCCTGTGGCGCACGAAGCGGTTATTTCAAGATGGAAGGACGTTTCCTCCACCTCAACCAGGGCGAAGTCTATGTCTATAGTCCCGACGGCATCATCGAAGGATTCGACACCATCAAGATCGAAGCCGGACGTTTTGCCTACGAGATACCCTGCGAGGAGAGAGGCACCCTGGTGATGGTGTTCCCCAACTTGTCCGAGCATGCCATCTTCGCCGAACCCGGTGAAGCCGCCTCCGTCAAAGCCGACGCCTCCCATCTGAAAGAAATGGAAGTCGAGGGCAACGACGACAATGAGCTGATGACCACCTTCCGTAAGATGGTGTCCAACGTATCTCCGCCCGAAGAAGCCAAGCTCGCCGCCCAGTTTATCAAAGACCATCCCGAAGCCTTTATGGGCACCTATCTTGTCCGTAAATACTTCCTGCAGAGCATGACCCCCGACTATCGGCAAGCCTCCACGCTGTTGTCCATGATGGAGAAAGAGCAGGACGACAACCACAGCCTCAAGCGCATGAAGACCCTTGTGCAGCAGCTCAGCGCCTCCGCCGTTGGCAGTCCCCTCCCCTCTTTCAAGGCCAAAGACATCAACGGACAGGCCGTCAGCGATGCCGGCATGCACAGTGGTGTAGCCGTTGTCAACCTCTGGAGCACGTGGAACTACAGCAGTCAGGAGATGTTGCGCATCATCCGTGAGGCCTACAGTCGTTCCGGCAGGCGTATGAAAGTCGTCACCATCTGTGTTGATCCGAAGATAGACAAATTCCAGCGCGACATGATGGAGCGCGACACCATCACATGGCCCATTGTCTGCGACGGCACCATGATAGAAAGTCCCGTGTTGAAGAAGCTCGGCTTAGCTCAGATGCCCGATGTCGTCATCTACCAGAACGGCCGTGTTGTCGCCCGCGGACTCACAGGCGAAGCCCTGCGCGAAAAACTCAGAGAACTGGTGAAATAACCCAGAAAAATATAATCTAAACGTAACCGTTGCCGGAAAACGAAAATCGTGTATTGCCGGCCATTTTGAACCTAACAAATTATGCTCGTAAAAACGTATTGCGCAGCTGTCAATGGCTTGGACGTGACTACTGTCATGGTCGAAGTCAGTTTGACACGTGGTGTAATGTTCCATCTTACGGGACTCGCTGATGCTGCCGTTAAAGAAAGCCACGATCGTATTGCAGCAGCATTGCTGAATATTGGTTATAAGTTCCCTGTCGCCGACGTGACAGTCAACCTGGCTCCTGCAGACATTAAGAAAGAAGGCAGTAGTTTTGATTTACCGTTAGCCATTGCCATCTTGGCTGCCAACGAAAAGATAAAGACCGACCGTTTAAGTGAATATATGCTGGTGGGCGAACTGGGACTTGATGGTCAATTGCAACCCGTACGAGGTGCACTTCCCATTGCTATCAGGGCACGTGCCGAAAAGTTCAAAGGACTCATTGTACCGAAACAGAATGTGCGTGAGGCTGCTGTTGTCAACAACCTGAATGTTTATGGAATGGAAAACCTATTAGATGTCATCAGTTTCCTGAATGGTGTGGGTGAGTATGCACCAGAAGAAGTTGATGCTCGCAAGGAATTCTATGACCATCAGTATAATTTTGACCTCGACTTTTCTGATGTACGCGGACAAGAGAGTGTGAAACGTGCATTGGAGGTAGCTGCTGCAGGAGGTCACAATCTGATTATGATTGGTCCGCCGGGCAGCGGAAAGTCGATGATGGCAAAGCGCTTGCCTTCCATTCTGCCTCCGCTGTCACTGGCAGAAAGTCTGGAAACAACGCAGATATACAGCATTGCTGGGAAGATGTCACAAAACACATCGCTCATCTCACAACGGCCGTTTCGCAGTCCTCATCATACCATCTCGCAGGTGGCCCTTGTTGGTGGCGGCAACAACCCGCAACCGGGTGAAATCAGTCTTGCCCATAATGGTGTGCTCTTCGCCGATGAGTTACCAGAGTTCAATAAGAGTACGCTGGAGGTATTACGCCAACCATTGGAAGACCGTAAAATCTGCATCAGTCGCGCGAAATACAATGTGGAGTATCCGTGTTCGTTTATGTTTGTCGCTTCCATGAATCCCTGTCCTTGCGGCTATTATGGTGACCCTACCCATCATTGTGCCTGCACCCCAGGACAGATTCAACGGTATATGAACAAAATCAGCGGTCCCCTTCTCGACCGTATCGATATTCATTGTGAAATACAGGCCGTACCATTTAAGCAGTTGTCTGAGATGCAGCCAGGTGAGCCGTCTGCTACTATTCGCGAACGTGTCATCAAGGCTCGTCAGATTCAGACTGAGCGTTTCAGTTCCCTCCCTAAACAGGGAGGGCAGAGGAGAGTCCATTGTAATGCCCAGATGACTGAACGCATGCTCCACCAGTTTGCAGAACCCGATGCTGCATCGATGGATATGCTCCGTATGGCAATGGAAAAATTAAAGCTTTCTGCCCGTGCCTACAGCCGTATCCTGAAAGTCGCCCGCACCATTGCTGATCTCGAAGGTTCAGAAAACGTTCAAAGCCATCATATCGCCGAAGCCATCGGCTACCGCAACCTCGACAGAGGTGATTGGGCAGAGCGCGGCACCTAACGCCATCTCCTAAATTTTTATAAAAGATTTGTTTTTATCGTGGTGGTGGGTTTTGTGTATTTTTGCCCTTGAAAATAAACTGACAACTGAAATAAAACCTAAAATAACTTGAACAAAACCATGAATGTTTTAAT
>CADCPZ010000166.1 GCA_902803475.1 uncultured Prevotellaceae bacterium | reverse complement strand
GCGTCGCCCGCGTATGCAAGGTGAATGTTCCGGCAAAGTCCTTGCAGGTGTCGAAGGGAGCCATCATCGGCATCAAGACGTGGGGAATGATTGACTTCCTGACCCACTATTGCGGATGGACCCTGAAGCCCTCAGCGGAATGAGGATTGGACTCCTAGGATGGGAGCCGCCTCGCAGATTTTCTCCTCACATAGCTAATAAAGGAGACTTTGGTTTGCTTATTAAGTCAGAATCACATTGTGATACACATTAAGCCCCAGCATTTCGTCAAGATATGCTGGGGCAAACCATCTGTACACAAAACTAAGCTGGAGAGTAAAAAGAAATTATTAACAACTCTGTTTATCGAGATCAAAAAAAGGCACCCGAAGGTGCCTTTACTTATCGGAGCCACTGCTGGGGATTGAGTTTGGCGGTTTCCTTGCGGAGCTGGAACTGGAGGATGCCAGTACTGCCGACAGTGCCGATCTGCTGACCGCCTGATACCTGCTGACCACGACTGACGTGAACGCTGCCGAGGTTGCAGTAAACGCTCATATAGGAGCCGTGACGAACCATCACAACGGTGGTGCCACCAAATCCGAAGACTCCACTGACCTCGCCAGCGAAGACGCTACGCACAGCAGCACCAGGTGATCCCTTGATGTTGATGCCGTCGTTGCTCAGCGTAACGTTCTTCAATCCTTCCACGTTGTAATGACCGTAGCCGCTGATGACCTTTCCTGTCATGGGCCAAGGCAGACGGCCTTTATTGTTGGCAAAGCTGCCACTCAAACGGGTATCAACGGTGCTCAGATGAACTTCACGCTCTTCTGCTTTCTTTTCTTCGACCTCCTCGCGCTCTACTCGCTTGCGGTCGGCAGCAGCTTTGCGCTCAGCAGCAAGACGAGCTTCTTCAGCTTCACGGGCTGCACGCTCGGCACGTTCGCGACGGGCTTTGTCGGCTGCAGCGGCACGCGCTTCTTCTTTTGCCTTTGCTTCGCGCTCGCGGGCCTCTCGGATACGCTGTTCGTTGGCTTTGCGCTCTGCCTCGGCAGCTGCTCGCTTACGGGCGCGTTCCGCTTCACGTCTCTTCTTGGCAGCCGCCTCTTCCGCAGCGCGTTTCTTGGCTTCTGCAGCAGCACGTTCGCGGGCTTTCTTCATCTCGATAGCAATGAGTCGGTCAATCTGTGCGTCGAGGGCCGCACGCTGTTTACGTTGTTCGTCGAGTACACCTTGCAACTCTCTCTGCTGTGCCTGCAGTGCGCTGACAACCTGTGCGCGTTCGTCTTTCTTGTTCTGTAAGACGGCTTGTTCCTGATTTTGGCGTGTGAGAAGGGTATTTTTATGGTTGCGTACCTGCAGCAGTTGTTGATTCTTGGCTGCCAGCTCTTGCTGTTTGGCTTTCACCAGTTCGCCCTGTGCACGCTGGAAGGCTGCATATTCCCGTACAAAGCGCAGTCGGCGATACATCTTGGTAAGACTACCTGCGCTGAAGACGAACATGAGTTTGTCCTGGATGCTACGGTGGCGAGCCATATAGCGCATAGAGGCGATGAATTTCTGGCGTCGTTCGGCCAGCTGTTCCTCTAAGGTACCAATCTGACTGCGGATGATGTCGATATCGGAATCGATATAACGCAGATCACGGTGGATGCCATCGATGGACTGCTGGTGCTGGTCGATTTCTGAGCTGATGGTAGCCAGTGTCTGCAGGTTTTTCTGCACATCGGCTTTATTGGCGTTCAGTTCACGCTCCTTGGTGTTGATGTTCTGTTGGATTTTCGACCGTTGCGACTCCAAACCCTTGATTTCATCGGTTTTGGTGTAAGTGGTCTTCTGCGTTTTCTTGCCTTTCTTTCCCTTCTGGGCTTTCTTCTGTGTAGCCTTGCCTTTGGTGGCAGTCTTTGGCTTCTGTGCAGTCGTTTTCTTCTGTGCAGAGATCTTCTTCTGCGCAGTAGTGGTTTTCTTTTGCTGTGCAGAGGCCGTAGGCGTCTGTATGGCAAAAGCCCAGAGGAATAGCAGGAATATGGTTATCTGTTTCATTTAGAGATTCATTAACTGTTTCAAAAGACTTTCTACATCCACCTGCTGGTATTTCGAAGATACATTGGTGCGCGTTTCCCAGTCGCTGTCGGTGGTGATTTTGTTCAATTCAATGGAAACCTGTATTTTCTTGTTTTTACCTGTGGCGTTGGAGCTGATGTCGAAGGTTTCCTGATAAGGGAATTTCTTTGAGCCGAAAGCGCGGAAGTCGCTGTATTTCCAGTTGAGTGACGACTTGCCGTGTTCCTTGCTGTTGTAGGTGATATCGGCACTATTGATTTGTCCGCTGCCCTTGTCGGCATTCCATACGAAGGTCATATTCTTCTGTTCCAACGAGATCGGGTAGTCGGTACCTGTTGCTGCGAGGTTGACATCATATTCTTTGAGTTGTGTCTCACCAACTTTCTGTGCACCAGGTATGAACAGCTGGTTCCAGAACAGTGCCTGCAGGGATGCGAAGTTGATGCCGTTGCGTTTGAGGAAATCAACTTGGTTGTAGTCAGCTTTCACATACTGTTTGTGGATGCGGTCCATGATGAGCACGTAGTCTTTGGTGAACTCCAGGCGTCCTACCTCAGAGCCTATTAGGGGTACGAACAGTTGCAGGCGGATGACGTCATCCTTGCGCATGTGGAGTGAGCCAGGAACGGTGATGTCCTTGCTGCCTGCCACGAGTGTGAAGGAGATTTTCGACACGAGGTTCTGCTGGTAGGCAGCATTGTCATAGACTTTCTGTACGAATGTCAGTTTCTGTTTGGCCACAGCGTCGGCACCTTGATTCTTGGCGGTTGTGACGGTCTGTGTTGAACCTGGGTTCGTAACGTTCTTGCCTGTACCGCAGGATATCAGCAGTAAACTGGTCAGTGATAGGGTGATAGCAACTATTTTTTTCATGTTGTTGGTTGATGGGAATTGATGGGAATGATGGGAATTAATGGGAGATGTATCTCTTTTCTTTGATTTTGCGTTCGAGGGTGGTGCTGTCGCTGCCCCGTTCTTTTGCTTTGAGCCAGTATTCCATCGCCTTGGGTATATCACCATAGGCCGCATAGATGTCGCCGGCATGTTCCACGATGACGGCACTCACTTCGGCATCGTTGGCAAGTGCCTGGTCGATGTATTCTTTCGCCTCGTCGTAGCGTTCCTCCATGAAGAGTATCCATGCGTAAGTGTCGAGGTAGGTGCTGTTGGTGGGTTCTGCCTGTATCGTCTTCAAACTCATCTGCTCAGCACGTTTCAGGTCTCGGTTCTGCAGACTGAGGTAGTAGGCGTAGTTGTTCAAGGCTCCGATGTTGTCGGGCTTCCACTGCAGACAGCTGTCGTAGGCAGCGAAAGCCTCTTCGCTCTGTCCTTTCTCGTGGAGAATGTCGCCCATCATGGCATAGAAGTCGCTGACGATTTCAGGATTGCTCTCGTCGTTGATTTGTGCGGTACCCTTACGGAACACTTCCAAAGCCTGCTCATGGTCGTCTTGCAGAAAGTGTGCGAATCCCTCGAAATAATAGAACAGCATCTCATCAGGATTGTATTCCTGTCCTGTCTGGCTCAGTGCGATCACACGCGGATAGTCTTGCTTGCCCCATATATTCTGTATCAGTTGCATGCGTGCGCTTACATTGTCTGGTTCGAGGGCCAAAGCCTGCAGCAGCACGGTGTTGATGGTGTCTTTCTCCATCTGTGCCAAATCCATATAGGCAGCTTTCATTATCAGCATACTGCTGGTGGGTGCTGTCTGCAGCACCTCGTCGAATACCGCCAGGATGCGGGTGCTATCGACATTGGCTTTCACCGACGTCATTACATACTGTCGCATGAGCGCCTGTTTCTCGCTCTCTGGAGTCTTCTTGCCTTTCAGCAATTGCATCAGCAGGATATCGGCCTCCGCTGTCATGTCTTTGGCACGATAATAGTCGAGCATCGACATCTGCGCCAGCGTGTTGTCTGGTTCTTCTTTGAGGACGTGGCGATAGATTTTCACCGCTTCGTCGGCCTTGTCGTTCTGCAGCAGCCAGTTGCCGAACATCACTTGATAGTTCAGGTCGTTGGGATGCTTGTCTATCAATGCTTTCAACTCGGCAAACGCCTTATCTTTCTTGCCCTGCTGCTCGTAGATCTGCATCTTTGAGAAAGAAATCTGTTCGTTGCCGCCATCAAGCAGTTCCATCCTTTCGAGCGTATGCAGCATCTGGCTCTGATCGTTCTGTACGGCATAGAGCTGTAGGAGCAGCTGCAGGATATCGTAGCGTTTGTGGTTAGCCTCGAACACCTTTTCGTAGATGTTGATAGCCTCCGCATATTTCCGTTGGTTGATATACATCTGTCCTACCTTTTCTACATACGTATCGTTGGTGGGATCCAGCTCGACGGCTTTCTCAAAGTAGGCCTGTGCCGTTGAGTCATTGCCCATATCGACGTGGTATCCTGCCAAGTGGTAATATACCTCTGGTGCATCAGGGTTGATGGTACGTGCATGACTCAGCAGGTCGAATGCTGCTGCATAGTTGCCTTTGGTTTGCTGGGAGATGCTTTCGTAGAGAAAACTGCGGTAGCGCAACTGGTCGGCAGGCGACAACGTTGAAACGTTCGGATGCGCTACTTTCGGCATCGGCTTGTCGATGTTGACGGGATGCGACGGCCGTGTGCATGATGCCAGCAGCCACAAGGCCATTGCCATCAGCACAACAGATGTTGCTTTATGAATGAGATATATCATTTTACTCCTGTATGACCGTATCCACCTTCGCCTCGTTCCGTTTCGTCGAGAGCCTCTACAACCACGAAGTCGCCCTGTTCATGACGGGCAATCACCATCTGGGCGATGCGCTCACCGTCGTTGACGACAAACTCCTCCTGTGAGAGGTTGATGAGCAGCACACCCACCTCACCGCGATAGTCAGCATCGATGGTGCCAGGACTGTTCAATACAGTAATACCCTTTTTCAGGGCCAGTCCGCTGCGTGGGCGTACTTGAGCCTCAAAGCCTGCAGGCAGTGCGATGTGCAGACCTGTGGGTATGAGTCGGCGCTCGAAAGGCTTGAGAACGATGGGCTCTTCTAAATTGGCACGCAGATCCATGCCTGCACTCTGTTCGGTGGCATAAGCAGGAAGCTGCTGGTGGCCACGGTTGACAACATTTATTTTTATCATATTACCCTTTTTTCGAACGAAGTTCTCAAGGAACTTCTTTTTTACCTTTTCATTATAATGGTGCAAAGGTAATAAAAAAAAACATATTCTTCTCTCTTAATCGATTTTTTACATTATCTTTGCATTCGATTTGGCAACTTTGCAATTTAAAAAGACTATGAATTGGCAACAATTGATTTCCAACAAACGACTGGGACAGGAATTCAGACATGCTGCGCGGCTTGACGACCGTTCTGAGTTCAAGCGTGATTATGACCGACTGATTTTTTCGGCTCCCTTCCGGCGGATGCAGAACAAGACACAGGTGTTTCCGCTACCAGGCTCTGTCTTCGTACATAACCGTCTGACCCACTCGTTGGAGGTGTCGTCAGTGGGACGCTCCTTAGGTGATGATGTTGCCAACATGCTCAAGAAGAAGCATCCTGAGCTGAAGGATACGCTGTTTGAGGAGATCGGCACCATCGTGTCGGCAGCTTGTCTGGCACACGATATGGGTAATCCGCCATTCGGACATAGCGGTGAGAAAGCCATCCAGACCTTTTTCACAGAAGGCGAGGGTGCTACGTTGCAACCGCTGGTGAATGATGCGTTCTGGAACGATATCACCCATTTCGAGGGTAATGCTAATGCTTTCCGCATCCTGACCCACCGTTTCAAAGGACGTCGTGAAGGCGGTTTCGTGATGACCTATTCGATGTTGGCATCGATTGTGAAATACCCCTTCGCCAGTAGTCTGGCAGGCAAGCACGGGAAGTTTGGATTCTTTTCTTCGGAACAGTCTATCTTTCAGAGAATCGTCGATGAATTGGGCATTATTTGCAAGAACGAGCCTGGTGAGCCGCTATGCTGTGCACGTCATCCGCTGGTCTATTTAGTGGAAGCAGCCGATGATATCTGCTACGAGATTATGGACATTGAAGATGCCCACAAACTGAAGATACTGTCCTATCATGAAGCTGAGGATTTGTTGTTGGGCTTCTTCGACGATGCGACGAAAGAGCTGATCCTGAAGCGTATCGTGGAAGAGGGCGTGAGTGATGAGAATGAAAAGGTGGTGTATATGCGTGCCCGTGTCATCGGTATCTTGGAACACGAATGCGTCAAAACGTTTGTGGAGCATGAGGACGAGATTCTGAACGGCACCTTTGAAGGCAGTCTCATCAAACATATCAGTCCGATGCAGCGTGAGGCCTACAAGCGTTGTACGGAGGTATCAAAGAAGAAAATCTACAACAGCAACACCGTATTGGATGTAGAACTGAGCGGATATAAGATTATGGAGACGCTGATGCGCGACCTGATTGCTGCAGCCGTCAGTCCTGACAAGTACCACAGTCAGCAGCTGATACAGCGTTTCAGCAGCCAGTATGACATTGAGAGTGCCAGCCTTGAAACACGCATCATGGCGGTCATCGACTATATCAGCGGCATGACCGATGTCTATGCGCTGGATATCTACCAGAAGATTAACGGCATCTCGTTGCCTGTGATATAAGACCCACCCCAGCCCTCCCTGCGTAGGGAGGGAGAGGAAAGTCTTTAAAAGGAGAGAAGGGGTCAGGAATAGCCTACATAACGGAATGCAGGATGAGTGAAAGAAAACAGATAGAGAACGTATCTTCTCCCCTCCCTACGCAGGGAGGGGACGGGGGAGGGTCTCT
>CADCPZ010000165.1 GCA_902803475.1 uncultured Prevotellaceae bacterium | reverse complement strand
TGGTTTCACGGGCATCGTCTTCAAGATTCCTGCAGGAAAGGGCACGGTGAAGGTACAGGCCGAGACGACCGGCAACATGGTGATGAAAGTGAAGATAGGCGACAACGATCCCATCGAGATGGAACTGGATGGCAAGTTGAAGGTTTCGTTCCCCTACAACGTGGCCCAAGACACCTACGTCTATATCTACGGCAGCACCGCCTCCAGCGATGTCAAGGGTATGCACAAGGCTCCGGCAGACGGAGAACTGAAAATCTACGGTGTGGAACTGAAGCGTGACCAGACACCCACGGATATAGAAGTAGTTACCATCGCCAACAAGACGGACGAGGGAACCGCCATCTACAACCTGTCAGGTCAGCGCCTGACAACGCCCCAAAAGGGCATCAACATCGTGCGTACACCGAAAGGTACTACACAAAAAGTATTCATCAAATAAAACCACAACTTATGAACAAAAGACTATTATTGAGCACGCTGGCAGCATGGATGCTGCTGGGTGTGAGTGTACATGCAGTGGCTGACAACGGAGATTCCGATTTCTTATACCTTTTCATCGGCTCGGTACCCCCTCAGCAGTATTACATGGATGAAGAGCAGACCGTCATCTTCAAGGAAGAAAAAATCGAAGTGCGCGTTGCCGAAGCCGTCTGGGAAGTCGAGTACGAGCAGTTCGAGAAAATCACCCTCTCCGTGGCTCCTGCCGAGCCCACTGAGGTCAAGGCTCCGAAGACTACGCAGAGCGGAATTGACATCCGCTACGACGCAGTCGGTCAGCAACTCGTTGTTGATAGCGCCGCGCCCCTCTGCAGCATCGACATCTTCAGTATTCAGGGCACGAAACAGGCTTCAGCCGCCTGTGGCGACACCCACGGCACGGCATCGCTGGCCGACCTGCCCGCCGGCATCTATGTGGTTCGTGCCTCCGACGGCACAAACGCCAAGACGCTCAAGATTGTGAAACGCTAAAAACCATTCAACACCATGAACAAGAATATCAGACATATCATTCTGGCGGCACTGTCCCTGCTCACCGCAACAACCGCCACGGCACAGCGCGAACTGCACCTCTTTACACACGTCCCTGGTTCATATACCAGCAGCAAAGTTGACAGCGCATACGTATGGTATGCGTTCGACGCCAGCCGCATCGACAGTCTCAAGGTGGGTGACCACATTGACGTGGCACCTGGATGGGTGAAAGCCGAGGTCGAGGGCAACTCCGTACACATCACGTGGTCGTCTGTCAATGATGTACCTCGCTATCATGTGTACCGAAGCACCGACGGAGAAACATGGATGGCTGTGAGTGGCTCGGACGGCGAATGTGAAGCGTACGACCAGAATCCCATGTTCGGTACGAACTACTACAGGGTGTGCGCCGCAAGCATCAGTTACGAAGGTCCCTTCTCGGAAATAACAAGCGTCGAAGTCGCCCCCGAAATCTATGCCTACAACAACATTTTCAAGCCGTTGACTTTTTGCTGGACGACACATGACGACTTCGGCCTCTCCTCCATCCTGCTCGCAACGGACGTCATGTCGGAAGATATTGCATTCGGTGCTTCCACCCATTTCATTTATGATTATGGGTTAAACTACAGAACCGCACAATGGGCACGCACAGGCAATACCTGGGATTTCTTCTACAATACTATCATCTCTTATGCCAACCAGTGTATCATTCCCCTGAAAGACAGTCCCACAACAACGGGAGAGAAATGGTTGCTCGCACAGGCCTATGCCCTTCGCGGCATGGCCTACATGTATCTCTTACAAATCTACTGCGACTACATGGCCGTGGGCAAGACCGACGGCGAACTGACGCCCATCAATCGCGAAGCCAAAGGCGTTCCCATCCTCTTCACGCCCTACGATGGAAAGTCGGACGAAGAAATACAGGCTGCTCGCGGTCGTAACACTGTGGGTGATGTAATCGACGAGATTGAACGCAACCTCCTGAAAGCAGATGCCCTTTATGGAAACGGACAGGACGCCGGAGTTTGTAACTATAATCAGAATCTTTCACGAGAAGGCATCTCTTGCGAAGCATTGCATGGCTTTATGGCACGTTTCTACCTCCTCACACAGAACTGGGAGCAGGCTTCCAACTATGCACAGCAGGCACTGACGGGCAACGCCACAAAAGCCCACGACCTGACCGACGGTTTCATGAATGTGTTTGCCGATGACGTGCTGTGGGGATTCAACCATACTGCCGAAACCTCGACCGTCTATGCCTCTTTCTTCAGTCACATGTCAAACGACACCCCAGGCTACGCAGGTTTGAATTACGGTGCAAAACTGATCGACGCACGCCTCTACGCACAGATTCCCGACAACGACCGCCGCAAGCAACTTTTCAACGGCCCCGACGGTGACAGATATGCCGCAAATCCCGGCGCACAGAAACCTTATGCCGCGCGCAAGTTCGGCTTCATTGACGACTGGACGATGGACTACATCTACATGCGTCAAGCAGAAATGGTGCTCATCAATGCCGAAGCCAACGCACGGATGGGTCAGAACGAAATGGCCGCCCAAGTGCTGAAGCCGTTGATGGACGCGTACTATGACGGTGGATGGGACGTGAGCAGCGTCAGCGTCGATGACGTGCTGCTGCAACGCCGTATCGAACTCTGGGGCGAAGGCTTCTCCTTCTTCGACCTCAAGCGCCTGAACAAAGGCATCGACCGCAACTACGAAGGCTCAAACCACTTGGATGGCTACAAGTTGCAAGTGCCTGCCCACGACCCACGCTGGACCTACCAGATACCGAATTTTGCCTTTGATGATTCCCCCTTCAACGTCTTCCATCTCGACCCTGAAACTGACCAGAATCCTTAAACCACAAAAACAGACAACGATATGAAACACTATATGATTTTGTCAGCACTCCTGCTGACCCTGACACTCTCCGCCTCGGCACAGAATCGCGACCTCTATATCTACATGGACGGGAAACCGGACGTTCAAGCCTACGAGAATGTCTTTCCCCTTGCACCGACAGATAACCCCAACAGATACGTTGTGGACAGCCTCAAGATTGTCCGTCACCTGAAGGAACCCACAGGGCTGCGCATTGAACTCGATGCAGACGGTCTGCCTACAGTAATCTGGAAGCCTGTGAACGGAGCGAAAAACTACGAAGTCTATCGGTCCGTGAACCACTCGCCATACGTAATTGCAAAAGGAGCAATCGTACAAAACTGGCAGACCAACGAATACTACTTCACGGACACAGACCCACAGCCGGGCACCTCTTCCTATAGGGTAAGGGCACGTGGTATCGTCATCGAAAGCCTGCTGAGCAGCGAGATTGTCAGCAACTACATCGACCCGTCAGCCATCCAGACCATCGACGGAACCTACATCGTCACTGAATATGAATATGACGAATTCTCCTCCGAACTTAACGAAAGCGCTAAGTATCAGATGTCCGTCGAACTCGACCCTAACGACCCGACAACAGCCACTATCCGCAATTTCTGGAACATGAGAAGTGATATCGAAGCCATCTATGACGAAGAGGATCAGGCCCTGTACATTCCGTCACAGACAGCCATAGGCTCCCACAGCACATACGGCACCATCTATATACGCGGAGTCAATTCCGATGCAACCGCCTACACCAACTACATCACCCTGCGCTTTAGTCCGCTCGGAGGAAAACTGGAGGAGGAAGGTTACTTCTCTGCCTATGTCAATGCCGGCAGATTCGGCTATTATCAAATCAAGGCAGTGAAGGACAACGGCAACGGCACCACAGGCAATGCCGCACCCCGGAAGTCGCGACGCCAACTGACACTGAAGCCAGAAGCCTTGAAAGTTGACAAGAACCGGAAGGCCGACTGCAAAACGATGATTACCAACCCCGTCAGACGCCTACAATAGTCCGAACAACAAACAAATTCGAAATGATTATGAAAAGAAAACTTATTTCTGCCATTCTGGCAATTCTTTTCCCCGTGTCTGCCTTCTGTGCTGGTGGTGATGAGTTTACCACAGAGGTCTGTGGTACAGAAATGACCTTCGTCGTGTTGAATGAAACGGATAAAACGTGCGGAGTTGGGAAAGCCTTTATTGATGCTGATAATACTTGTATAGACCGTTCCTATGCTGGTGATATTATCATCCCGTCGGAAGTCAATGGCTACACGGTCATCGAGATTGGATATAATGCTTTTAATTCTTGTTTAGGCGTTACCTCCGTCTCTATTCCCAATACTGTGAAAACCATCCGCCCTTATGCATTCGCGAATTGTTCAGGAATGACATCTATCAGCATTCCCAGCAGCGTTAAAAATATCGAAGAAGGTGCTTTCGCATACTGTACCTCTTTGACTTCAGTGAATATAACCGATATTGAAGCATGGTGTAACATTCAATTCTCGGACTGGGATGGTGATGTACAACGTATAAGCAATCCTTTGTTTTGTGCTCAGCATCTGTATTTGAATGGAGAAGAAGTCCATGAACTGTCCATCCCCAACACCGTCACAAGCATTGGGGCTTGTGCGTTCCTGGGTTGCACTGGTATTACCTCTGTGGATATTCCTAGCAGCGTCACCAGTATTGATGCTTCTGCGTTCCGGAGTTGCACCTGTATTACCTCTGTGGATATTCCCAGTAGCGTCACCAGTATTGGTAAAGGAGCCTTCAGTTTCACCGGGCTCACTTCTGTTACCCTCCCCAGCCACATTACTTCTTACAACGGTGCTTTTGCCTATTGCAATCTATTAACATCTGCGGAGCTCTCAGAGGGCATCACTATCATTGATGAAGGAGCTTTCAATGGTTGTGAAAAGTTGAATTCCGTCGCTATTCCCAATAGTGTCACCAGCATTGGAAGGATTGCGTTTGCATATTCAGGACTCACGTCTATCTCTCTCCCCTCCAGCATCACCAGCATCGAGGAAGGTGCTTTTGCTATGTGCAGCAATCTCAGTTCTGTTATTTCCGAAATCCAAGAGCCGTTCGTATTTGAGAATGGGGCTTTTTACAGTATTTCCGATGCGTGTGTCCTCTACGTTCCCAAAGGTACTCGCGATGCCTACATCGCTGCCGGCTGGACGGAAGAAGTGTTTAAGGGCGGCATCATAGAGCTGGAAGAGGGAGAGGAAGTGTGGAGCGCAGAGTTCCCTGAAACAGCGTCATCAATTATCCCTGCAGACGTCTCGAGAAATGCATGGGGAACAGGCATATACACATACACACAGTACTACGGTCCAGGAACTTCAGAGTGTTATGTCTTACGTCGCTATTCTCTGACCAATCCCAACGGGGTTCAGTTCTGCCTGTACGGTTGGATCGATTACACAGTCAACCTTATCATCGATGCCGACTACTCGAAGCGTGACCCCGCAACAGGTTATGTGCCTCTATCAGTTGCTCCGCAATTTATAGGTGAACATAGTTCCGTTTACGATGAAGATGTCATGGTTGCGGATTCGTACCTATATACAAACATCATACGGGGTGAGGAGTGCTCACCCGAAGATTATCCGTCGTACTTCGACGAGTTGAACGGTCGCTTCGTGTTGAACCTGGCCTACTATATCTCCATCGGAAAATTCGGACAGGGGGAAGAATATTTCCAGTTGGACGGATATGAACCCGCAGTCGAGCGTATTCATCAGCAGAAAGAAGATGATGAAACGTACACCATAAAATACGGAGTCTTGACGGGTGAACATGTGACCGAGGTGAAGTATGCCTTAGTCAGCGGCTACTTTAATCCGGATGGCCAGGAGGCTGCCGACATCTACGACAAAATACTTCGCAATGACGTTGACGACTTTCTTGCCTTCGGAGTGATAACCGGCAAAGAAGCCAAGCAGGTGAACCTGAGCGTGGAAGAAGGCGGGGCTTATACGTTCTTCTACACATATTCCAACGATGGTGTCACAAGCCATATCAAGCAATCGACGTGCTGGGTATATTCTGCTGACTGGGTGGACCGTTATGTAGGCACCTACACCTATA
>CADCPZ010000164.1 GCA_902803475.1 uncultured Prevotellaceae bacterium | reverse complement strand
TATTCCTATTAGTGATTATCGTGGCAATATTATGAAGATAAAACCTGCCAAGGCAACAATCAAACCTCGTGACGTGACCAGAGAGACGGGAGAGGAAACCCCCGCATTGACATACGACATCACAGGACTGAAGAATGGGGACACCGAAGAGGTACTACTGTTCAAACCGGAGCTGACATGCAAAGCCACCAGTGAAAGCAAGGCAGGTACCTATCCTATCACCATCAAGAACGCAATAAAGGCCGTAAACTACGATTTCACGGTGGAAGAAGGCACCATGACAGTAGAGGCACCTGCTGACCCAGGCATCGCACAACTAGTGGTTGGCAACTACGAACGAGAATACGGCGATGACAACCCAGTCATACAGATAGGCTTGATACCACGGGTAGCAGCCATTGACACGGTGGATGTAAACGGGAATCATCATTATACCACTGCAAGCAGCTGCGAGCCAGAGTGGGAGGAGTTGCCCACCATCACCGTTGATGCCACAAAGACATCTGTGCCTGGTACTTATCCCATCAGCGTCATCGGCGGAAAACTGAAGGGATACAACGGCTTTGAAATCATAGAACCTGGCTTGCTGACTGTGAAGAAAGCCAACCTGCAGGTGATAGCCCGCGATACCACGCTGCGCTATCGCAGTTTCTGGAAACCAGAATTCTTCAAGTATATCGGTTTCAAGAATGGTGAGGATGTCAGCGTCATCGACAAGGCTCCGACTCCCAGCGAATATTACCTCTTTGATGACGAAGGTAGAATAACAGGCTTGGCATCCAATGAAAGCTACTATCCTACCGGAGGCGAGGACGACTGTTATCATCTTGTTTTTCCACAAGCAGAGGAGTTTTCACCTTTAAGATGGGAATATGGACATCTAAATGTGGTACCTGACACCATACAACTCTCCAGAGGACCTTTGCTGACTACCACCTACGGTTCTAATGATGCCATCCTGATACCTAATGAGTCGACGTTCGACCAGTTCCCATCGGAAGAACTTCCTGAGGGGTACGCAGTCTATCAAGTGCGGGCAAAGAACGGAAACAGGGTTATAAACATAGAAGACAAACTCGATGCCGGCGACCATCTTCTACAGAAGGACACCCTGATTGTACACATCGGACTGGATACCGAGGAAGCCAGAAATACATACTATTATGGTGACTCTGGCTATGAGGTTTACTACATACCCACGCTCAGGGTGGAACCAGCTGAACTGTGGGCAGATGCAAGCCAATATAACTATTCTTCGATAGACTGGTGTAATATGTTTGAAAAGGCTAAGTTCACCTACACCGGATTCAGGGGGGATGACGACGAGAGCGTGTTGACGCAGAAACCCACCTGGCGCTTGGCTGATGGTGAGATTCCACTACCTGGCGACCACAAGATGGTGATTGACAAAGAGGGAAAAGCCAAGAACTACACCTTCAAGTACTATCTCGGATATAGGGGAGACTCTGTCATTCACATCAACAAGGCTACTCCTGCCTCTTACTTCAGCCAGTTCGACAACAAGTACCAAAATATGTACAATTGTGAACTTGGCTGGAAGGACGATATGCAATTCGTTAACACATACGTTGGAGGTACGGATGTAGTGAAGATAGAGGATTATGGCCTCTTTGAGTATATCGAGAAGAACTTCCCTGGACGTTATGACGACTATTGGGCCACTAATGGCAGATTCTCCAAGGAATATGACTATCTGAACGGTTTCACCTTAGGCTACGACAATGCAACAGGTGTGTCGACGATAACTTATGATAATGAGGGTGAATGCTATATAGGGCTGAAACTTAACCTGCCAGAGGAAGTGTTCGACCGCGGCGCATCTGTAGTATCAAAACTCGTCACAGTAGACAAGCAAAAGGTAACAAAGGTTGACGGCATCCAAGTGGTCACCGATGACGGCACGTATTACAACCTGAACGGCATGAAGACAGACCGCCCGACGAAGAAGGGAGTCTACATACGTGATGGTAAGAAAGTAGTAATTAAGTAAAGCGAAGGAGGATAAACATGATAAAGAAACAATATATACGACTCCCGTCGTGGAGGAGATAAAGCTCAATAGTGTGAACCTGCTGATAGTCAGCGGTGGCGGTGGCGACATCTCCGAGCCACCCGGATGGGGCGGTGCTGGTGGTAGTGGCATTGAGCCCGATGCGCCACCCCTCGACATCACGCCAGAGAAGCTGCTCGGCATACCATTCTAATAATGAGCAATGGAAGTGGTGTAAGGATGTGCCAACATTGTGGCACATCCTTTTTATCATCATTCAGAAGTTCACACAAACAATTCTTTTAACACATCGAATGACCGCAATTCTGGCATATTGGGCACATGTAGGCGGTAATAGAATAATATCAGCTCAGTGATTCGATTACGCTCTAAGCGATTCATGCGAAACAAACGCATCGTCTCGTAATTCATGCGAATCAACGTATTGATGCGTGCCGCCTCTACAGGCTGGAGGAAATCAGGATGCAACGGTGCAGTGATATCAAACGAAGCATTGCGCAAATCGAAATAGCAACCTTCCACATAGTCATCAAGATTCGGATAAAAGCCGATAAAGCGCGACAGGCGCATCATGAAGACGAGATGGAAATTTGCATAAGACTGCCCAGCTGCATCGAGCCATGAAATACTGTTCACGATATACTGGTATAAAGGCTCGTTCTGTTGCTCATCACGCGTACAATAATACAAAAACTCAGCGAGAAACAAAGACAATGACATCTTCACGGGATTAATGGGGATAGAGACAAAAGGAATAGCTATCCGGGCATCACGCAGATGCTGCATGCTGGCACGCTGCCGATAGTCATACGCTATCTCCAAAAACGTCATCGGCTGAAACAACTGTTTTTTCAGCTTTCCCTTTTGTGTCTTGGGGATGCGTACCATAAACGACAAACGACCTTGGTGCTCAGTAAACAAATCTACAATGAGAGAGGAATCACCGAACTTCAAGTGGCGCAGAACAATAGCTTTTGTCTTTATCAGCATAACGAGGGCGAAGATACAAAAAAACAGGCATATACGAAAATAATTAGGGAAAAATTTGGCAGATTGAAAGAAAACCCATACCTTTGCACCCGCTTAATAGCGAAGCGATGTCAGGCTTCGCCTCAGCAATGAATAAAATCGCTGCATTCGGCTTGCACTGACATTGCACCCGCTTTAAGCTCATTATGCATTAAGCATTAAGAATTAAGCATTGCAATGGTCCCTTCGTCTATCGGCTAGGACGAGAGATTTTCATTCTCTAAAGAGGAGTTCGACTCTCCTAGGGACTACAAACGAATCCGCCATCTGCGCAGCGATGCGCTACCAGTCAACAAACTGGGAAAAGGTGACGGAAGTTTTTTTAAAACGAAAATTGCCAATCGTCCATTGTCAATGAACGTTTTGAGAAAACTGCCCAGGGCAGCCGCCAACGCAAGACCCACAGGCCTCGATAAAAAAGAAAAATAATTTAAAGTTAAAACATTAAAGAAAATGGCAAATCACAAATCATCATTGAAGAGAATTCGTCAGACAAAGACGAAGAACTTACACAACCGCTACTACGCAAAAACGATGCGTAACGCTGTTCGCAAACTGCGTGCTACCACAGACAAGGAAGAAGCTATCAAGCTCTATCCTGCTGTTCAGAAGATGCTTGATAAATTGGCAAAGACCAATATCATCCACAAGAACAAGGCTGCAAACCTGAAGTCAAGTCTCTGCGCTCACATCGCAAAGTTAGGCTAATCAGTAACGCACAAGCAATATGACAAAGGGTATGTCGATCGACATACCCTTTGTGCGTAAACAGACATTTCAACAGAAGTGATTTTTTCGTTTTTTCTTTTATCTTTTTAACGTCTTTTTGCCCATTATTATTTCGGTGTTTACGCGATTTTTTGTATCTTTGCACAAAATTCGCATCAAACATAAAAAATGGAAGAGCAACAGAATTATTCCGCCAGTAATATCCAGGTTTTAGAGGGCTTGGAAGCAGTACGTAAACGCCCTGCAATGTATATTGGCGACATTAGTGAGAAAGGACTTCATCACCTTGTCAACGAAACTGTCGATAACTCTATCGACGAAGCAATGGCAGGTTATTGTACAGAGATTGAAGTCACTATCAACGAAGACAATTCAATTACCGTAGAAGACAACGGACGTGGTATTCCCGTTGACGAACATAAGAAAATGCACAAAAGTGCATTGGAAGTTGTCATGACCGTTCTTCATGCTGGTGGTAAATTTGACAAAGGCTCCTACAAAGTCAGCGGTGGTCTGCACGGTGTAGGTGTCAGTTGTGTGAACGCCCTGTCGTCACACATGATGTCACAGGTATATCGCGATGGTAAGATTTACCAGCAGGAATATGAGAAGGGTGTGCCCCTCTACCCAGTCAAGGTCATTGGTGAGACCGAGAAACGTGGTACCCGTCAGCAGTTCTGGCCTGATGGCAGCATCTTTACGACAACCGTTTATCAGTGGGACATCATCGCCCGCCGTATGCGTGAACTGGCATTCTTGAATGCTGGTATCAAGATTACTTTACGCGATGCTCGTACCAATGAGGAAGGTAAGACACGTGAGGAAGTATTCCACGCCAAAGACGGTTTGAAAGAGTTTGTGCGGTATGTTGATCGTCACCGTACCCACCTCTTCAACGATGTCATCTATCTGAAGACTGAGAAGCAGGGTATTCCCATTGAGGTCGCTATCATGTACAACACAGACTATAGCGAGAATATCCACTCATACGTAAACAATATCAACACCATTGAAGGTGGTACCCATCTGACTGGTTTCCGTACTGCGTTGACACGTGTACTGAAGAATTATGCTGACCAGGATCCACAAATCTCCAAGCAGATTGAAAAAGCCAAGATTGAAATTGCCGGTGAAGACTTCCGTGAAGGACTCACAGCCGTTATCTCCATCAAGGTAGCAGAACCACAGTTTGAGGGTCAGACAAAGACAAAACTCGGCAACTCAGAAGTTGCTGGTGCTGTTCAGCAGGCTGTGGGTGAAGCACTCAACTACTATTTGGAAGAACATCCCGCAGAAGCTAAAAAGATTTGCGAGAAGGTAGTTCTGGCTGCTACGGCACGTATCGCAGCCCGCAAGGCACGCGAAAGTGTTCAGCGCAAGAGCGTAATGACCGGTGGCGGTCTGCCTGGCAAACTTGCCGACTGCTCTAACAAAGATCCGAAAGAGTGCGAAATATTCCTTGTGGAGGGTGACTCAGCTGGTGGTTCTGCCAAACAGGGACGTGACCGTCACTTCCAGGCAATCCTTCCATTACGCGGAAAGATTCTGAACGTAGAGAAGGTACAGTGGCACCGTGTTTTTGAGGCGGAATCAGTGATGAATATCATCCAGAGTATCGGTGTGCGCTTTGGTGTAGAAGGGGAAGATGATCGCGAGGCTAATATTGATAAGTTACGTTACGACAAGATTATCATTATGACCGACGCTGACGTCGATGGTTCCCACATCGACACGCTGATTATGACACTCTTCTTCCGCTTTATGCCGAAGGTAATTGAGGACGGGCACCTGTATATCGCTACCCCACCACTCTACAAGTGTACGTATAAGAAGTTCTCAGAATACTGCTATACAGAGCAGCAGCGCCAGGCATTCATCGACAAATATGTTGAGGGACGTATCGATGACAAAGCACTGCACACCCAGCGTTACAAAGGTCTTGGTGAAATGAACCCGGAACAACTTTGGGAAACAACGATGGACCCACAAAACCGCTTATTGAAGCAGGTAACCATAGAGAATGCGGCGCAGGCCGATGAGATTTTCTCCATGCTGATGGGTGATGATGTGGAACCACGTCGCGAATTCATCGAGGCAAACGCTACATACGCTAATATTGATGCATAGTTTTCCTGAGACAGAAAGGAAAAGGAATCATTGCATACAACTATTTATACAGAAAGGGCATCCTCTTAAGGATGCTCTTTTTTATGCTATTTAATCAAGAAAAAGGCCTAAAGTTATTCATTTTTTCCACAATAGTTGCTTTTTTATTACAAAAATAGTATCTTTGTATCCGAAAAAAGGAAAGGATGAACAATATGGATCTTACTGCTATCAATGTTGCACAGGCGAAAAGTATTTTCCCTTCAGACAGTTACATCAACAATGACATTATTTTGTTTGACAGTTTTGCAGATGTGCCACTACCAACAGAATTGTGTCGCATGGACTGCCTCTTTGTTGCACTTTGTACTGGAGGAAAAGCACAATATACCGTTGACACGAAAGGAAGAACCGTTTCAACCAACGATGTTATTATTCTCAACGAAGGACAAGTCGTAGGCAACTACCTGTTGAGTCGTGACTGCAACGGTATCGCCATCATGATGTCGTACGACTTCTTCCGTGAAGCCGTCAGTGGTATCCACAATCTGTCATCGTTATTTATTTTTTCTCGCAGTCATCCCGTTTTCCAACTCAATGAGGAACAGGCTGAAACCATCAAAGAGTATTTCTTCCTGATTAAAAAGAAAGTGGATGACAAACAACACCATTTCCGTCGCGAACTGACCAGTTCGTTGGTGAATTCACTCATCTACGACATCAGCAATGTCATGTATGAGATTCAACAAGAAATGGATACGACAAAGAAAAAGACCCGCGCAGAAGTTATCTTTACGAACTTCATCAAACTGGTGGAAGAGCATTTTCGTCAAGAACGACGTGTGGGTTGGTACTCGCGGCAGTTAAGCATCACTTCAAAATACCTGTCAGAAACCGTAAAAGCCGTCAGCAAACGCACGCCAAACGAATGGATAGACAAATATGTCATCACAGAGTTGAGCGTTTTGCTTAAAAACAGCACATACTCCATCAAGGATATCACCCAAAAGATGAATTTCCCAAATCAAAGTTTTTTGGGGAAATATTTCAAGGAACATGTAGGAATGAGTCCGTCGGAATTCCGAAAGAGATAACCAGCAACAAAGTTCTTTCCGAGAATCCTTATGAATGCAGAAACTTGGTCAACTCCTCTGCAACATTCTCCAGTTCCTCATACCACTGCACACCAAAACGACGAATCAAAGGTTCTTTCAGAAACTGATAGACGGGTATATTCAATTTCCTGCCTAATGCCACAGCATCCTTGCACACATCCCATCGGTGATAGTTAAGTCCAACAAGACCATTGGAAAACTGTTTCTCACGAATCGGATACAAAGAGCAGGAAATGGGTTTGATGAATGGAGCATTTGTCTTTCTTGCAAATTTTTCTAGGGCGCAATGACAACAGTTGCGAATATTTTTTCCATTCACCTCTAAATCTCCATAACAGGTAAACACGCAGTCTTTTCCGTTGACAATGCTTGTCACTAAATCACCATCACGGTCGTTGTATGCCACACCCTGTTGGTCGATTACCGCTTGTGCAGATGCCGACAAATCACTCCATATATCGTCCAAGCAGTTCTCTATTTCGGCGATTTCATCGATTGTAACAGGTGCGCCGGCGTCTCCTTCCACACAACAGATTCCCTTGCATTTCTCATAATCACAACAGAAACGCTCGGTCAGGATATCCGATGAAATCAAGACATCACCGACTTGTAGGATAGGAGGGAGAAGACTCTCCCCCCTGCCCCTCCCTACAGGGAGGGGAGTAGTTACATTTTGTGGCTTACCAGTTGATTGGTTCTTTTCCATTCTGTATCAGATACTCATTGCACTTCGAAAACTGATGATTTCCAAACCAACCGCCACGATTGGCAGAAAGCGGTGACGGGTGTACTGATTCCAGCACGAAGTTCTTGGTCTTGTCTATCATATACGACTTGCTACGGGCATAACCGCCCCACAGCAAATAGACCAAATGCTCCCGTTCTGTCGCCAACGCTTTTATCGCAGCATCGGTAAAGGTCTGCCAACCCAGTTGGGAATGACTGTTTGCCTGATGAGCGCGGACTGTCAGCGTTGCATTGAGAAGTAATACTCCCTGCTCTGCCCAACGTGTCAAGTTACCGCTGAACGGTATAGGTGAGCCGATATCATTGTGAATCTCTTTGAAGATATTCTGCAAGGATGGTGGAAAAGGCACTCCGTCCATTACCGAAAAACTCAGCCCATGCGCCTGTCCTGGCTCATGATAAGGATCTTGTCCGATAATCACGACCTTCACCTGGTCAAACGGACACAGGTTAAAGGCATTGAAGATCAGTCTTCCTGGCGGATAGCACGTTCCTGCAGCATACGCTGCTTTGACAGCAGTGGTGAGATTGACAAAATAAGGTTTGTCAAACTCACCACTCAGCCGTTGTTTCCACGTTTCCTCTATCTGAACGTTCATTTGTTAATCTGTTATCAAACACTCGCCCGTCATATCTGCCGGCTGCTCCAATCCCATGATATGAAGGATAGAAGGAGCGACGTCTGCCAAACGACCATTCTTAACCGTTGCAGAGTTATTGTCCGTAACATAGATAAACGGAACGGGGTTCAGCGAGTGAGCAGTATTCGGTGTTCCATCTGGGTTGATCGCATTATCTGCATTGCCATGATCGGCAATGATGATGGCCTCATAACCTACAGCCTTAGCTGCCTCGATGACTTCGCGCACACAATTGTCAACAGCCCATACCGCCTTAGCTATCGCATGATAGACACCCGTATGTCCAACCATATCACCGTTGGCAAAGTTAACAACGATGAAATCGTATTTGTCTTCCTTGATAGCTGCGACAAGCTTATCCTTCACCTCGTATGCACTCATCTCTGGTTTCAGGTCATAGGTTGCCACCTTCGGACTCGGAACAAGGATACGATCCTCCCCCTCGAACGGTTCTTCACGTCCGCCATTGAAGAAGAAGGTTACGTGTGCATATTTCTCGGTCTCGGCCGTATGCAGCTGCTTTTTGCCTTGACGTGAAAGGTATTCGCCAAGTGTATCCTCCACATTCTCTTTCGGGAACAGGATATGTACACCCGTAAACGAAGCATCGTATGGTGTCATGCAGTAGTATTGCAGTCCTGGAATGGTCTTCATGCCCTGCTCTGGCATATCCTGCTGAGTCAGCACAATGGTCAGCTCCTTAGCACGGTCGTTACGGAAGTTGATGAAAATAACCACATCCCCTTCCTCGATGAGACCATTGACGCTGCTATTATTGATCGGCTTTACAAACTCATCGGTGACTCCCTCGTCATAGCTTTCCTGCATAGCAGCCACCATGTCGGTATGCTGTTTGCCCTCACCTTTTACGAGTAGGTCATAAGCCTCTTTTACACGCTCCCAACGCTTATCGCGGTCCATCGCATAAAAACGGCCTACAATACTGGCTATGGCAGCATCATTGTCGGCACACACCTTCGTAACCTGCTCTATGAAGCCCTTTCCTGACTTCGGATCCGTATCACGGCCATCCATGAAACAGTGTACATACGTCTGGTTCTTCAGACCGTATGCTTTGCCCACCTCTATGAGTTTGAACAAATGATCGAGAGAAGAGTGAACGCCACCATTACTTGTCAGTCCCATCAAGTGGAGTTTTTTACCATTCTCTTTAGCGTATGAGTAAGCCGCCTTCACCTGCGGGTTCTCCATAATGGAGCCGTCCTTGCAGGCACGGTTAATCTTCACCAAGTCCTGATAAACGATACGTCCGGCACCGATATTCAGGTGCCCTACCTCAGAGTTACCCATCTGTCCATCGGGAAGACCTACATCTTCACCCGATGCATTCAGTTGTGCGTGTGCTGAGATTGCTGTCAGATAGTCCAAATAAGGTGTCGGTGTACGAAAAATCACATCTCCCTCACCCTTTTTTCCGATTCCCCATCCATCGAGAATCATCAATAATGCTTTCTTTGCCATATATGTAAATGTTTTAAGACCCACCCCCATCCCCTCCCTGTTATGGAGGGGGAGTATATAGGTATTGATATTGGGACTACTAATTATCTTGCAAAGGTAGCAATAATCGGGCGAAAAGCCAAAGAAAACACAAAAAAATGAGAGCAACCCCTTGGCGGATTGCCCTCATTGTCAACTTGATTTTACATTATAACCTAAAAACTTCTTCCCTTTCCCCATTCCTCCTTTCCTTCTCTCCCCCTTTGGGGGAGCCGGAGAGGGGTCTACTATCCTACAACGATCTGTCGTGCCGGTTTCTTCTGGGAAACGGCCATTTTTGGCAGGTCGATGGTCAGTACACCATTCTCCATCTTGGCACGAATCTCTTCCTTTTCCACATCGTCAGGCAGAATCAGTGTTTGTTCATACTTGCTGAACGAGAATTCGCGACGCAGGTAGTGAGTGGCCTTGTTTTCCTCCTTATTTTCCTCTTTCTTCTCCATCTTAATCACGAGGTTGCCGTCATCGTTGATATTCACAGAGAAGTCCTCCTTCTTCAAGCCCGGTGCGGCCAGTTCTACCTGATAGTCCTTATCACTTTCCTTCACGTTTATGGCCGGTGCCGTTGCGTTTACCTTCGGCATAAAGTCAGTGTTGAAAAAATCGTTGAACACTTCCGGTAACCATTGATTTCTGTGCATAATTGGTAACATACTCTTTTCCTCCATTATTTTAATTGTTAGACTTTTAATGTTTGTGCGCTTCTGTTTCCATTCGCGCTCATCCATCTAAATGCAAGAGATGTACCAAAACTAAAATTCTGCCATTTTGTCTGATTTGCACCTAAAAACGATACGATAACATCGACAAAATGACATCAATAGTTCTATCATCAAGGGAACTCCAACGCTATCAGAACCGGTAGGTCATACCGACTGTTAGTGCTCTATTGAAAAATTCCCCTAACGATTTTTCTAAAGAAATCGTTGGCAGTCCCGTCAGATCATGAAAATCGGCATAGAGATTCCAATGGCGTCCCAAATCTTTGTTTACCTTTACGGATGCATACAAGTGAGAGTCGTTGCCAAGATACTTCTCCTTACTTTGATAAAGGAGCATCGCCGACAGGCGAAAGCCCTTGCCCAGCAACAAGGTCGGAGAAAGTTTCAAGGTGAAAAAATTGTCGTTCCTTTTACCCTGCTCGATACCAGCAGAAATATGCTGATGGTAGTAGTTGGCTCCAGCCGTCAGTCTCAGTGCTCCCTGATTCCAGGTAATCGTTGTTTTGACACTCGTCAACGCTTCTCGCGGTGTGGGCATATCAGTTATCCAGGAATGTGTCACGACACCAAAAAAGGCCAGATTCTTTTTCTGGTAGTTATAGCGCAATTCCGCCCGCCACATAAGATTCGTCAGATAACTGGTGGTGAACACCGTCTGATCCATCACATCCTCATAGAAGTCATCGAAGGAGGGAATAAAAAAATCTCGGTTGAAAGTACCCTGCACATAGTGTCGTCCCCATTTATATCCTGCAGTAGCCAAGAAGGTAGTTGCACTCCTGTGGTGTGTCGCCTGCTGACGGTTCTCGGTATGATAGAACCGGTTCCAATAGTTCAGCAGCGTATGACGGGCACCCAGCGTAACAATCCACGGCCCGCTATTATAGTCCATTTGCAGGTAAAAATCATTCTTGAGGAATTTCTGATGTACCAACTCTATTTTTTTGACGTGGTCATAGTTGATTTCCCATCCCGCCAACATCCAGAGGTCATCACAAAACAAAGGTGTGTTATACTCTGCAAAGAAATACGGAGCGATTTGGTATGTAGAATATCCGGATGTGCTATTGCTGAGATATATACCTCCTGCTTCTGCCATCAAGGTCGCCTCTTTGTCGTTCAACGTGCGGGTATAGGTTGCCATCATACTTCCGAGTCGTTCCTGAATGGGAATCTGGTTGGATTCGTCGGGATGACGATAGCGCTCCTTATAGTCAGTAAACTGTTGGAACAGCTTTACTTTCAGGTTGTCAACAGAACTGATATCCCAGTCAGCAGTAACGTGGGCATTCTGCGCCATTTGGCGTTGCGTTAAGGTTCCTCCCTCTACTGGTGTTGCTTTGGCATAATAGAGATCCATGAGTGCATAGCCTCTAATACCGATGTTCCGCTGCTGTGTCTTCACGTCGCCATACAGCAGTCCGTTGCCATACGTGCTACCCTCCAGAGACACCTTTCCCGCGGTGCTTTTCGTTTCAGATTTCTTATACCTGATGTTGATGACAGCTTCTGTTCCTCCGACACCTTGTGATACGGAAGGGTTCATATAAATGTCGATCGACTCAATCTCTTGAGCCTTCACCTGTTTCAAGAAGGTAATGTTGTCAAGTAAAACATCAACATCATCCACGCATAGCACATAATTCTCATTCAGCGCGAAACTGTTATCGATCGTCAGTTCAGGGCACAGCTGCAACACCTCCATGAGCGTCATCTCGCTGTCAGGTTTCAGCGCATCCATATTGATCACATAATGGTCGCCTTGGTGTTCAATCAGTACATCATCCCCCCATACCATGCTGGAACAGCACAGCAGCAGGCCAAGAAAAGCGGTTCGTAGTTTCTTGTTCATCTCCGCTAAACAAAATACATTAGCGACTTTGCAAAGATAAGTAATTTTCCCAATAACCTCCAAATTTTTTCGAAATTCTTAAAAACAAATTAGAGGATATGCCTGTTATGACATACCCTCTAATGTTCTATTGCAATAATTTTTGTTCTCTATTTCAAACCCCTTTTATTTCACCACAAACTTCTGACCATTGTGGATATAGATGCCACGTTGGGTAGGTTCACCGTTCAGACGCTGGCCGTCGATGGTGTACCATGAGTTGTCGTTTTGAACCGGTTTATTTACGGTTATCGCATCAATAGCGGTTGCGATGATGATGTTAGTGGAGCTACCCCCCATGAAGTCAAAGTCAATGGTTCCGTCATCGTTTTGCACAATATTGGTAATGGGCTTGCTCAACAGCGATGTACCAGTATAACAGATGGCTGCAGGCGTAGATGTAGCGGTCAGACTGTTGTTGCCCTCATAAGGATACAGGTCGGTGGTTTCGTTTGCTACTCCAGCAGTATTGTCGGCATGGTAGATGGTGCAGCGCTGGTGATCGTTATCCATATAGGCATATTGTGGACCATACTGTTGACTATAGTTGACGATGGCATTGACATTGTTCATCGACCATATCGTTGAATTATAGTCAAGATGCTGAATCATCAGACCGCTTCCAGGCATTTTAGTGTCCCAGATACCTACATTGGTCTGTCGGTTTTCTAACAGATAGCATTCGTCAGGATTGTCATCGTTATAGATAACAAACGTCTTACCATAGTCCACCGCCTGAGCAGGAACCCCCTTTACCGTTGTTGGCTCAAACAGGATAACAGGCTCAATCCAGCCAGTCTGCCATTTTTCGTAAGTGCTGTAGTTGGGCGGGCAGAAGCCTCCGTCATTATAGCTGCCATGAGCCATCAAGTCCCAACTGCCCATTCCATACTCTTGGGATTGTCGCGTGTCATACATATCTGGCAGTCCCAGACAGTGTGAGAACTCGTGGCAGATGGTACCAATGCCATCAGCAGTATTGTTGCCTAAATAATTTTTTGTCAGCTCCGATCCGCAGGAATAGGTATCCACGAAGGTTTCACCGTCATTGGTGACATATTGCGTACCATAGTCGCTGGAACTCAACGACCATTCATGGGGCCAAATAGTGGTAGATGCACCACCGGCAGCCTCTCCTAATCCGGCATACAACACGTATATTTGTTCCACACGACCGTCACCATTCCAGTCATACTGAGAGAAATCGACATCGGCATCAGCTTTAGCACAGGCATCAGCTATCATACGTCCTGGTCGTTTGTCGTTATTGCCTCCATCGTGCGCCCCATAGTAAGCCACTTCATGGTCCAGTTTGTAAGGACCTACTACATCGAAATCGAGTTCGAATCGTCCATTACTCTGATCGAGGAAATAGTCTTTCACACTGCCTTTGAAACCTATCGAACTGGTAAAATGACGTTCATTAGCCACTCGTTGGTAAAATTTTTGGTTATGGGTCTTTCCGAATTGGGTATCGGTATAATAAACCAGGATGATGAGACCTTTCTTCACGTTTTCATACACGGGATGGTCTCCACCAAAAGCATTCTTCCGCGTTGCTTGCAGCCGCTTTGCGCGACGGGCGTTTGACTCCTTGCGCAGCTGGTCGGCTTTGACCTGCAATGCCGGTATGTCTGCAACCTGATAGACCTCTTGCTGTCCGTTTGTCAACACATAGCATTCTCCATTATCAGCCTTCCAGAAACTCAAGAACTCGTCACCCTGCAATTCTGCTGTTACCTGAGTACCATTGTCGAGTGTCAACACGCGCTTGATTCCTTTCTTTGCTGGCACAGCTGTGATGGTCATTGCCAGTAGGAAAGCACTTGTCAATAGGAATAATCTTTTCATACCTTACGAGAATTGTTGATTAAATGAATTGATAAGAAAAGACTCCAGACGGAACAATGCCCCACCTGGAGTCTTTTGAAAATCAATCAGAATTTATTTCTGAATTGTAAATTTTTCGCCTCTGCTAAAGGGACTCTTTCTAATGATCTTGTGGCCTTTCTTGTTGAGGGTAGCCCTACCGGTACCACTGCGCTTACGGCCAATCTTCTTCTTAACTTCCAGCACCTTAGCTTGGTTTGACTCAGTGTTCACATAGGTCTCCGTTTCACAAACATAGGTGTTGTTAACATCAGAGAACATCAGGTTGAAGCGGAAAGTATTGTCATCAGGCAGATAGCAGGAGTTCAGACCATAACCTGCAAGACTCTGTCCCACCACGGTTTCCACATCAGTGGCGGAAATTACACCAGCCTGTGTCTCAAATCCTGTTTCTACACCATCAACCACGATGGTGTTTGCTTCTGAATCCCATGTGAAGAAGAGTGGATAGCCTTCACGATAGAATGGTTCAATTTTGTAATGGGTCGGGTCAGAGGTGCTTTGAGAGATAACAGCCTCCTGAGTGATGGTTTGGCCCATTAATACACCGAAAGGTTCTTCTTGAGCTTGTTGGAAGAAGTTTGGACTCAAGTCAGCTGCGCCTAACGTGATTACACCAGCACCAATATCTTCGTACTGTTCTGCTGCGTCCTTGCTGGACTTCAGTTTCAGTTCGAAATAGTCATAACCAACCACCTCAGAACCTTCATAGAGTACAACTACGAGATTGTATGTATTTGTTTCCTCGTATGGAATGCTTACTCCAACCTCAGGACCAGCCTCTTCCTCGCTACACTCTACGCTACCGTCGATGATTCCTTCAATCGTAGATTCAACATCCTCGGTAGCAGGAACCAATGCATATTTCACGGATGTAAGGTTTTCACCGCAGTACATCAATATGGTCGCATAGTCATTGTCATTAACATCTGTGAATCGTCCAAGATAAGAGATGTCGAATGAATAATCCTTGATGCTTGCACCAGGCAATGCTACAGCGAAGAGACCATTTCGGTTTGCAGTTGACCAAGCGCCATTGTTATAATTTTCCTCAGAGATCAGCATCGCTCCTGTTGGCATCGTTATCACGCCATCTTCAAGCTTACCGAAGTATTGAGGTACTTTCGATTTGATTGTTTCCAGAGGGTAACCATTTGCCATATAGTAATCCACTATACTTGTACTGGAAATCATACCACTGGCTTCATCCATCGTCAGACCAGTCTTGAATCCACGTACATATACGTGGTCAGGATCTGATGCATCAATCTCCATATAGTAAGGAGCTCCGTTATAGTCATACATGCTTGACCACTGCTTTTGAGTCATACCCATAGCAGTTGCCAATGCGGTTCCGTATGGATCAACCAGGCGGTAAACACCCTGTTCAATGATATTCTCCTCGATAGATACCTGATAAACAGGATTTTTTAAACTATACCAAGTACTTACGATATCCTCACGATATGTTGCCTTACCTTTCATAGCCACCCATGCGGTCTTACCTGCTTCGAATGTGTATGAAGCCAGTCCATAAGGAGTGGTGTAGGTTTCGTCAGAGATTTGCATTTTGATGGTTGCATAGTCACCATAAACCACGTCTTCAGGATTGAAAGTGAAAACAAATGGTGCCGTATCCTGACCGTCTGCAAAGGTCACCGTTCTGGCTGCTGCACGGAAAATGCTTCCATCTTCCATCGTCACAGTGATGGGCACGGTGAGTTCTCCTTCCGTGTTCACACGGCAAACATTTACTGTGAAACTGTTACCGTCAGTAGGGAGTTCAATCTTTGAACCCAAGTTGTTGGAGAAATACACCTGCTCGCCCAGATTTTCCTTAGATGCTGGGTCGTACTCGTAATCGTTGGTACATGCATTGAGTGCAAATACCATCACACCAACGAGTGCTACGTATGCATATTTAAATAATTTCTTCATAATGTTCATTTTTATTATTGATAGAATCATAAATTACTGAGCTACCCAAGGTGTGTATAAGTCGGAAGGATCCGGGTTGTTCATACCAACCAAAGCTTCATTGTTCTCTTCTTCAATCTGAACGATTACCCAGTTCATCCATGCAGGACGGCCGTTGGTGTTCAGACGAGCCAAATCATCACTGAAGTTGGTGCCGACGTAACCACGTGTAACAGAGTAGTTCAGACGCTTGATATCGAAGAAGGACTGACCTTCACCCCAGAGTTCAACGCGCTTCTGGAAGACAATTTCTTCAACAACGTCATCCGTAGAACTTACAGGACATACATAATTAGGATCACGATACTTCTTCATGAAGTCTGTGAGCAGCGCTGCTCCTTGAGCAGCGTCCAAATGGGCAGCAGCCTCAGCCTCGATGAAGTACATCTCTTCTACACGCATCAGCGGATAGGCAGTAGCAGAACCAATGGTAGAATCGTCTGCATTACCACTACCTGGACGGAACTTCAGGGCTGAATATTCAGCAATGGCACCCTTCGTCTCCGGGTCTAAGTAACGCACCTGGTCTTCGAGTTCAGAACCTGCTGGAGCCACGAACCACAGTTTGCGGAAGTCGGTATCGCCGATACGCTCATACATTTTACGGTCAATCTTCGGGAATACCTTTGCGATGGCATAGCCAGCATAGCCGAATCTTGTTTCAGGACTCATCCATGAAGTCCAGTTGATAATACCTGTGAGTACCGTTGAGGAAGTCGTCGTTTGCTGTGCTCCCCACATCCAAGGAGAGGTAATGTTGAAACCGTTAATAACGTCCAGACACTCTTCCTTACTCATTGGACCAACGGAAGAAGCATTGATAGCCTTACGTGCATACTCCTTAGCCAGTGCATACTGTCCATCCCACAAATAGAGACGAGCCTTCAAACCATAGGCACAAGCCAGGTCGGGAAGAATCTTGCCGTTGGTATTGGTGAGGTTTTCAATATACTTTTCAGCTGTATTGAGGTCTTCCTCAATGAAAGCGAACATTTCAGCGTGTGGAACACGTGGGTTGTTTCGTGCTTCAGCTTCACTCATACCTGCTTTGACGATAGGAACAGTAAGTCCTGCCACGTCGTTGCCGTCTTCGTTAATGCTACTGGTCTTATCGTTAGGCAAGAACTCATACATCTGAGCCAGATCCAGATACAACATAGCACGGTAAGCATAGGCTGATCCCAGCCATCCCAACTGTTCTGACGTTGCATTATCAGGATTGATGGCAGCAATCACATTGTTGGTAGTCTGTACGAACTTCCAGTAATAAATCCACAGATACTGAGCGTAGAAGTAGTCCTGGCCCATGTACTTGTTGCGTGACCAATTATAGAACCATGAGTCATAACCCGAAGGACTGTACTGCATAGCCAAATCTCCAGTCTGAAGGTCACGGATGTGCATCATAGAGCCATAACCGAAACAGCAGTGACGGTCATCCCACATAATGGTGTGGCAATAAGCAGGCATAGCCAGAACGAGCGCCTCAGTGGCATTTGAAGACTCACCAACCTGCTTTTCAGTGGCAATACCGTTGGCAGGTTCCGTTTCTTCCACACAGCTGGTGAAAGTGGAGCATGCGAGCAGAGCCACTGCTAAACTTGTGAATATTTTGATTTTCTTCATTGTCTTGAAATGAATTTGTTATATTGATGATGTATTTTATTAAACCACGCTTCTTATTAGAAGGTTACTGTGATACCTCCAGAGATGGTTCTTACAGAGCTGTAGTATGCAGATGATGCTGCACCGGTAATGCTCTGGCGTGGGTCGAGACCCTGGCGCTTAGACCATGTCCAGATATTGTCAGCTACGCAGTAAACGCGTACTTTGCTGATACCAATTTTTGATGTCCACTGTTTCGGAAGAGTGTAACCAAGCGTGATATTCTGCAAGGTCAGGTAAGAAGCACCGATAAGCCAGCGGTCTGACTGTGCATTCATACGGTCGTCATTGAACTGCCAACGTGGAATGTTTGTTTCTGTGTTAGTAGGAGTCCATGCATTCAGCATATCAACGTGGATACCTCTACCAGCGCTACAACCCATCAGAGAGGCATAGGTGCCGTCATAAACATAACCACCCAACTGGTATGTGAAGTCAACACTGAAGTCGATACCTTTCCATGCCAGGCTGGTACCGAAACCACCATATACATCAGGCAGCGCGTCCTTGCAAGCAAATACTGTAGCATCAGAGTACTGGTCTGTTGTCACGATGTCTTCAACAATATAGGTTCCATCAGGATTCTTCATATATTCACCAGTAGCATCCTGTGCCCATACTTCCTTGTACCAAAGTGATTTACCCTCTTCGTTCAGACCGGCAAACTTCGGCATGTAGAAGGTGTAAGCAGAAAGGCCCTCAGCCTTCAGGTAGTTACCAGCATAGTTACCCATGTAACCACCACCAATGTACATACGCTTAGCTGATTCAGCCAGCTTGGTCACCTTGTTGGTGTTGGTGGTGAAGTTCACATAAGCAGACCAAGTGAGATCCTTGTTGCGGATCATGTCGCCGCGAACGTTCATTTCGAAACCTCTGTTGGTCATGTTACCGATGTTATCCAAGTAGCTGGTGTAACCAAAGGTATAAGGCAATGGCATAGCCTGAATCATGTCGATGGTACGGTTGGCATAGTATTCGAAACCTCCATCCAAGCGACCATTGAAGAATGAGAAGTCAAAACCAATATTGAACTTACCGTTCTTTTCCCAAGACAGTTTCTTGTTTCCATAAGCAGCTGGGGTCAAAGATACGTTGTCGTTAGAGTTTACAATATTATAATAGGTGATGTAGCGATAAGCAGCAACGTTGTCGTTACCGTTCTCACCATAAGAAACCTTGAACTTCAACTCGTCAACCCAGTCTGCAGTGAACCACTTCTCCTTGTTGATATTCCAACCAGCACTGACTGACCAGAAGTTACCCCAACGGTATTCAGGATCAAACATTGAAGAGGCCTCGTGAACGAATGAAACCTGACCGAAGTAACGGTTGTCGTAGTTGTACATTGCACGACCCAGCCAAGACTCGGTGTTATATTTCGATGATGAAGAGTTGGTATTGTCAACCTTTACGGCACCAGACAACTCATAGTAGTATGGAGAGAACATCTTACTTCTCTTACCCAACAGGTCGTCGCTGGTCAGACGATAGTACTCGTGAGCAGCCATCACCTCGACGTCATGCTTGCCGAATACCTTGTGCCAGTTCAAACGCTGCTGCTGGTTGAAGCTCCAAGTGCGGTCGTGCTCAACAGTGATGATACCCTTTGAAGGTGCATACTGTCCGAAGAATGGGTTGGTTGTTGACTGCGAACGGCCTTCATTCAAATAGTAGTTGCTGATTGTTGATACCGTGAAGCCATAAGGCAGACGAATTTCAACTGTACCAGTACCGTTGAAGATGTTACGACGGACGTGGTTCAGGTTGAGTTGTGCAGCTGACAACTGGTTACCACCACCAAGATACGGACGAGACAGACCGATGATAGAACCATCACCATAGTCATAGAGATTGAGGCGGGAATTCTCATCATAAATGATGTTACCCATTGCGTCGCGGATGTAAACAGGATAGATAGGAGCGATGGTTGTCATGGCAAACATATTACCAGTGCTACCTTCGTCACCTTCACCATCTACAACGTCACGGTTAGAGTGACCATAAGACATATTCATACCGAGCTTTAACCATGATTTAACCTGGTAGTCTGCATTCATACGTGCTGTAAAACGCTCGTAACTTGATTGAGGTGTAATACCCTTGTTGTTCAAGTAGTTTACAGAAGCATAGAATGTGCTGCGTTCAGAAGCGGCAGAAGCACTGATGGTATAATCCTGACGGAGTGATGTTCTGTAGGTAGCATCCGTCCAGTCGTCAGGAGTCAGATAATAGTCGTTACCATTGTAATTAACGAAACTACCCAAAGTAGCATGCGGGTTCAGCTTGCCGTTGGTACCAATCATTGCCTGACCTTCCGGTACGGTATAGACATTGTATCCAAGACCGTATGAGTTACCCTGTGTCAGGTTCTCATTGGCAAATTGCCATGCTGCCTCAGGACTATATCCAAAGGTATTGGAAGCATAGTTATACAATCCCTGATACCACATCTCATAGTATTTGGCAGGACTGGTAATCATTTCATAGTTAGGAGTAGCGCGGTGGTTAGCACCTAACTTTGCATCAACCGTAATAACAGCATCCTTGCCTTTCTTGGCACTCTTTGTAGTAATCAAGATGACACCATTACCACCACGAGCACCGTACAATGCTGTAGAAGCAGCATCTTTCAATACGGTCATGCTCTCAACGTCGATCGGGTTGATGTCGTTCAGAGAACCGTCGTAAGGTGATCCGTCAACAACAATCAGCGGGCCATTGCCGGCATTCAGTGAGTTGATACCACGAATACGAATGGTTGGAGTAGAGCCAGGCTGACCTGAAGCAGAGTAAATCTGAACACCAGAAACCTTACCCTTCAAAGCGTCAACGGCATTCGTTACCTGAACCTTGCCAATTTCATCAGAACCGACAACTGTGGCAGAACCCGTAAAGGTGGATTTCTTTGCGGTACCATAGGCAACAACCATCACCTCGTCAAGAGCCTTCTGGTCGCTTGTCAGCACGATACGCATGTTAGGACGAGCGCTCACTTCAAGAGGCTCCATACCAACATAGGTTATTCGCAATGTTTTCTTTCCTGCCGGAAGAGTCAAAGAAAACTTTCCGTCAATGTTAGTCACTGCACCTATCTGTGTTCCGGGAACCTGAATGGTCGCACCGATAACCGGCTGGTCGTCTTCCTGAGACACTACGGTACCAGTAACCTGCATTTGTGCCAGTGCCATTCCTACTGACAGGAACAGGCCGGCAAAAATCATTGTTAATTTTTTAATCATAAAACTCTCTCTTTAAATTTAAAAATATATAATTTTCTACTGTCTCCTTTGGCTTCATTCAGGGTCCAGAGCCACATCGTAACGATTCCTCAATGATGTGAGTTTTTCCGATTTCCTTTCAAAATGCGAACTATTTCAGCCCTCTTTCGAAGAGGTGATGAGATTTAGACCCACTTTATAACAAGATGCAAAAGTAAATCAAATAAACTGCTTCAACAAGAAAAATTATAAAAAACACTCAGAAATAAACATTTTTTAATACTTACACTTTGTTACTTTTTAGCAAACATTCAATGTAAATTGTTGTTTTTCAAATGTTTACCTGCACATTTTTCGTGTTTTGTGCAAAAACCGGCAAAGTACGATTCTGTGTTCAGCAAGCCGTTTCTTAACATGGAAAAACAGAGTTTCACATACAATGTGTTTTTCCGTCCTTTTACACCTTATTATATATTTACGCGCGTTATTTATTATAAGGTGTGCGGAAATGAGAGCCTCGCAGTTCCTGCATACGCTTCTCATCGAACTGGCCATTCTCCCAAAGCGCGTCCATCTCTTCATCAATCTGTTTGGCATAGAACGCAGCCAACTGTTGACGCAACTTTTCCAAGCCTACGGTTGTCCTGATGCGGGATACCAAATTGAGTATTTGTACTTGTGCCGGAGTGAAGGTTATTGCTTCCATCATATTATCATTTATGTTTAACAGTGCAAAGATAGTGTAAAATTTCGATTAAGCGAAGAGAAAACAAAATAAATCCCGATTTATTTTATATCCGTCCAAAACAATCTTCTCTCTCCCCCTTCAGGGGGGAGCAGGAGGGGGGCTTTTATAAAAACAAAGAAGGCACCCGAAGGTGCCTTCTGCTGCTTGATATCCATCGTATTACACGATGTCATCCTCGAAATCGTCTTCCTCTTCCTCGTCAAACGTCATTTCGCGGCTCTGGGCTTCGTCCCAAGGGTTAACACCAGGATCCGTGGGATTATAGTTTATGACGGGGTCAAGGTTCGTGGTAGTAACGTTTGTTAAAGAACCTGCCAACATCTGCTGACGAGCACTCATGAGAACCACCAGCATAGCGGGCTTTATATATTCTTTCTTCATTTTTGTGTCCTCCATACTTTACTTAATAACCATTTTCTTACCATTCACGATATATACGCCCTTCTGAGCAGGCTTACCGCTGAGACGGCGACCGTCGAGTGAGTAGATACTTCCTTCACCATTAGAAGAGGGTTCGGAGGTGAGGCTGTTGATTCCCGTCGTCTCTCCGTTGCCGAAGTCGAGGTTGAAGCTGGCTGCATTGGCTGCATCACCCTTCAGTTGGAAGTATGCACGGAAACCCTTCATGTTGGCAGGCAGAGTTTTAGGATGCTTCAGTGTATTGTTGCTGATGAAAAGAATCTTTTTCGCATCGCTGCCCGTGATTTCGGTCTTGCCCAGCGTGGGGATGAAGTCCACATAGGTAGAGGTGAAGGGCTGTAGTGTCTTGCCCACGGTGACATTTGACATGCCCTGTGTGGAGAAGTCATAGACAGAATTCACTTTCACCAGATAGGGCTTGCCAGCCACGATGCTGGTAGCGTCGTCAAAGGTGAGGTTCAGCGTGCCGTCGGTGAGTGAGGCATCGGTGAGTTCCTTCACCGTAAAACCATAAGTCGAATTTTTCAGTATGGTGAGATAGCCGGCAGGGATGTCATACGGCAGCGTGAGGGTGTTCCAGATACCAGGCTGCAGCGTGCGCTTCAGGGTAATGTTGGCACTTATGTCGTTCCATTCTGTCAGGGTTGCGGTATTATCAGCTTCCTCGTCCAAAGTCAGATCAGTCGGGAATGTTATCGTCAACGTATTGGTAGCATACGTCCATGTGAAAGTGTAGTCACCAGTAACATCTGCCTCCAGCGTCATGTTGTTCGGTTTATTTAACTGGTCAACACCATCTACGGTTCTCCATCCACGCTTTAGTACATATGAAGTGCCTCCTTCTCCTTCTCTAGACAGCCATTTACCATCAACAACCATCTTAAATTCATAATCATCTTTAGCCAAATTAACGGTCACGCTTGCGGTCTTTTTGTCGTCTGCAGGCGTGAAAACGTTAGCCGTTGTACTCCATTCATTCATGCTGCCAGCGAGTGCTACCGTCGGAAGTACGAAATTACCTTCTACAGTAAACAACTCTCCAGACTTATAGTTTACGGTCACATTACCAGCCTCGGCCAGCGTAAAGCAAATATTGTCGCTTTCGTCATTATCCAGTCCGCCAGCAACGTCAGTCAAATCTGTGAAACCTTTCCACACACCATTGTCAACCACCTTGAACTTATATAATGTTCCTGCTTCGAGGTCCTTGAACGTATAGCTGTCTGCATTAACGGGAACCATGTTCCATTCATTCATCGATCCTCCGATTTTGATCTTATTGTAATCGTAATCGAAGCCGAAGAAGCCGAGCTTAGAGCCTGTGCAGAAAATCTTGTAAGTGCTTCCACCCTTTACTGGGAAACTGTAAGAGGTGTTGGTGGCCTCTGCAATTGTGATGCCATTGTATCCCTCCATAGAAGTTCCATCCTCCTGAATGTAGAAGGGTTTTCCACCATTCAGACGAACACCTACGGTAATGGTGCCATTATAAACAGGTACTATGGTGTAAACGGTACCGCCGGTAGCAGAACCATTTTCGCCATTACCTTGTGTCATATATTGAAATTTTTTATAGTCATCGTTGTTACCGTTACCATCGGTTGCCGCACCAAATGCTTTGCCACCAGAAACACCGTATGTCAATGTTGCAACTACGTCGTTGTCACTATCTGTTACATCGACTGTTGTACCAGCAGCAACAGCAGGCTGGGTAGAAGCTATTGCATAGAGCGGGGTAGCGGTGATATACTTGTAAGCCTTACCATTTACGAAGGGTTGATCGTTGGTCTGTTCCTTCAATGGGTCGTCTCCGATCTTGCCATTGTTGAACTGGATTTTTGCGGGAGCTGCTTCTTCATAGGTGTTGATGGTTACAGAATAGACACCTTCATCATTAGCAGTCAGAGCAGTACCAGGCCATTCACCAAGATAATTTGTCGCTCCATTCCACGCGTGGGCCTTCACTGTCTCCCAACCTGCATCGGTGGTGAAGGTTGCGGTGTAGGTCTTCTGCTCGTAAGTCTTGCCATCCTCGAAGTCCAAGTCTGGACTCTGTTTCTTGTCATCACCGTCCTTACCGTTGTTGAAGATAATTTTTTCAGGAGCGATTGCAGACGCGAAAGAGATAGTCCATGTGCCCTCGCCTTCATCTGTCATCGGTGTACCAGGCCAGCTGCCAAGTTTCTCATTTGTTACAGGATCACCAGGCGTCCAAACATAGGCCTTAACATTCTCCCAGCCAACATTGTTCTTAAAGGTCACTGTCATTATTCTACCATCCTTATTGTAGGTGGCACCGTCTACGAAGTCCCAATTGGGGGTTTGTTCGGTACTATTATTGAAGATGATTTTGGTGGGATCGCCCGTGGTAGACCACTCATAGAGACCTGTTGAGCTGTTATAAGTCATATCATCACCAGGCCAGGCAGCAGAAACAGAAATATCACTTTCACCATTGTTGTACCATGCATAAGCCTTGACTGTTCCCCAGTTAGAACTGGTGTCGTCGAAATAGACGGTTTTGGGCTTTTCCGTTACCTCAAAACCGGCAAAGTAAAAGTCGCCGCCGAAAGAAGAAAGATATACCAGACCTGCCTCAGGGATAGTACACTCGAACGTTGTTGTACTTACAGTCTGTGTGCCATACTGTGTGCCGCCAGTGGTACTGCCAACCTGAATACCACGGTTACTCTCGCTCCGAGTGTAGAACGTTACGATACAAGGTTCGCTGACCTTGAACACCAGTTGATCTTGAGTATTCTTCAGACGCAAGCTGTTTAAATGACTAACGCCTGCAATAGTACTGCTACCCTTGTTTGTTGCAACAGAATTGGCAGAAGGAGCAAAGATGCGACCTTCGTCATAAAGCTTGTTCGCAACTAGTTTCACAGTACCATTACTCGTAATGTTGTCGGCTATAAAGGTATAGCCAGGCCCAACAGCGACAAGGTCATTTTCCGAGTCTTCGGCCCAAGCGCCCGTTACTGCGGTTATGAGCAGTAAGAGCAAAGTTAGTAATCTTGTTTTTCTCATAATTGTTTTAAATTAAAGTTGTTTATCGTTTTAGGTTTAATGTTATATGTCTCTCACCATTGTGCTGCTAAGTTGTTTACAAAACAACATTGCAAAGATATGAAAATTCATAAATACGGACAATAAATCTGTAAAAAAATTGTGTTAAAAAAGGTTATCGGCCTTTTTCCCTTATTGTGAAATAATAGTGTAAACAAAACATTAATAATGCAGCGATTGTTAGATAATTAGCAATATTTTGATGTATAATTATTCGGAAAAGTGGAATATTTTTGTACCAAAACAGCAAAAAAAATGAAAAATAGACTGACAGACTGACAGAACGCCGATAAACACAGGGGCTGCAGTCTTGAAAAGAGTGACAGAGACTGACAGGAGACTGACAGGTTTTGGAAGGTAAAAGGTATGCTTTTGCACAAAATTCTCTAGAGAATTTGTTGCGAAAGCTATCCTCTTACAAAAAATTCTCTAGAGAATTTCATTTTTGCAAAAAGCCATTGTTTTGAGAAAGGTATAAGCTCGAAAACAAACTTTATTCATTTGACTGCCAAATATTTACAAGCGCAATAAGAATTTGGCAAAATGACCCCAAAATGGGGTGAAAATCGGTCTGAACATGGCAAAACTGGCGCAGAAAAGAGTGAAAAATGGATTGAAAAGTGCAAAAAGTGACCAAAAAACTACTTTTTGTATGGAGAATTTAAAGAAAAACGCATGAATTTGATGGATATTTATGCAATTTAAGCGACCACGATCGGCATTGGGTTTGGCAGTAGTTTTGGGTTTTTCAGCGAAATTCTTGTCTATGTCAGAAAATAATTCTAACTTTGCGGTCGATAACATATATAATATGACTAAAAAACAAAGGGCAGATATTATAAACGCAATAGCGACTACCGCCAAGAAGCTTACGCCAAAGGGGAGCCAGATTATTCTCTTTGGTTCTCAAGCTCGTGGGGACGCCCGCGATGATTCTGACTGGGACGTGTTGATTCTTTTAGAAAAACCACGTATCAACCTGGAAGATATTGACAATGTGTCATATCCTCTTAGAGAATTAGGGTGGGAATATGGTGAAGACATCAATACTGTGCTATATACAAAAAAAGATTGGGATAATAATTCATTTACTCCATTTTATAAAAACGTAATAAAAGAAGGTATTGTATTATGAGTTTAACCTTTGAAGAAAGAAATGCCGTAGTAACATATCGTTTGGAAAAAGCGATGCGCGCTCTGGAACAAGCAAAATTGAATATTCCGCTAAAATCCTGGGAAGTTATTGCTAATCGATTTTATTATGCTGCATATTATGCTGTTTCTGCTTTGCTTATTGCCAATGGCTATTATGTAAAGGGGCATGACTCGATTGTTCGAATGTTCGGATTACACTTTGTTAAGACGGGGAAGTTTTCAAGGGAACAAGGAAAATTATACAATAAACTTTATACATTACGACTGACAGGAGACTATAATGACCACTATAATCTCGAAGAGGAGGATGTTATTCCTTTAGTGGAAGAAACAGAGAAATTAATAAAAGACGTTTCAACAGCAGCGGCTGAAGATTTAAAAACTTCAAAATAAGAACAGACTCATCGACAAATTGCAACAACAATGATACTATTCTTCAAGACCCCCCAAGAGAGTGTGATAGCAACTGAGGTTGACCATCAGTTGAGTAAGGACGAAATCCGCGAATTGTGCTGGCTCTACGGCGACGCCGAATGCTTAAACGCCGAAACGATGAGCGGATATTTTGTTGGTCCACGTCGCGAAATGGTGACGCCGTGGTCAACGAATGCGGTGGAGATAACGCAGAACATGAACCTGAAAGGAATCTCACGTATCGAGGAATATTTCCCGGTTTCATCGAAGGATGCCGACCACGACCCGATGCTACAGCGCATATATGACGGACTGAACCAGGATATCTTCACGGTCAACATCCAGCCGGCCCCTATCAAGCAAGTGGAAGACTTGGAGAAATTCAACGAGGAGGAAGGTCTGGCCCTTTCCCCAGAGGAAATCGAATACCTTCACCAGATTGAAAAACAGAACGGCCGTCCGCTGACCGACTCCGAGATTTTCGGTTTTGCCCAAATCAATTCCGAGCATTGCCGTCATAAAATCTTCGGCGGCACCTTCATCATCGACGGTAAGGAGATGGAAAGCAGCCTGTTTGCGATGATCAAGAAGACCACTGCCGAGAACCCAGGTATGATTCTCTCGGCCTATAAAGATAATGTGGCGTTTGCACAAGGACCTGTCGTTGAGCAGTTTGCACCTGCCGACCAGAGCACAAGCGACTATTTCAAGGTACAGGATATCGAGAGTGTCATCTCGCTGAAGGCAGAAACCCATAATTTCCCCACAACGGTAGAACCGTTCAATGGTGCTGCAACTGGCACCGGCGGTGAGATTCGCGACCGTATGGGCGGCGGTGTCGGTTCATGGCCTATCGCTGGTACCGCTGTATATATGACCGCATATCCGAGGTTAGCCCCCTCCGACCTTCCCCTGAAGGGTGAGGCTCAGAATACGACAAGAGACTGGGAAGATATTCTGCCCGTTCGCCAATGGCTGTACCAGACGCCAGAGCAGATTCTCATCAAGGCATCGAATGGTGCCAGCGACTTCGGCAACAAGTTCGGACAGCCGCTCATCTGCGGTTCCGTGCTCACCTTCGAACATCAGGAAACCCCAAACGACCAAACGACCAAACGACCAAACGACCAAACGACCAAACACCCAAACGACCAAACGACCAAACGACCAAACGACCAAACACCCAAATACGCCTACGACAAAGTGATTATGCTTGCCGGCGGTGTGGGTTACGGAAAGAAACGCGACTGTCTGAAGAAGGAACCGCAGAAAGGCAACAAGATCGTTGTTGTCGGAGGCGACAACTATCGCATCGGCTTAGGCGGCGGCTCTGTCTCATCAGTAGATACCGGTCGCTACAGCAATGGCATCGAACTGAATGCCGTACAGCGTGCCAATCCGGAGATGCAGAAGCGTGCCTACAACCTGGTGCGTGCATTGGTAGAGGAAGACACCAACCCCGTTGTCTCTATCCACGATCACGGTAGTGCCGGGCACTTGAACTGCCTGTCTGAGCTGGTAGAAGAGTGTGGCGGAGAGATTGATATGACCCAGTTGCCGATTGGCGACAAGACGCTGTCTGCCAAAGAGATTATCGCCAACGAGAGTCAGGAGCGTATGGGTCTGCTCATCGACGAGAAGCATATCGACCACGTACGCCAGATTGCAGAGCGTGAGCGTGCACCGCTGTTTGTGGTGGGCGAGACGACAGGCGATGCACATTTCTCGTTCAAACAAGGCGACGGCGTGAAGCCATTCGACTTGGATGTGGCACAGATGTTCGGCCATTCGCCCAAAACCATCATGAAGGATGAAACGGTAGAGCGCCACTATGCGCCAGTAGAATATAGTCTAGAAAATCTAGACAATCTAGAACTTCTAGACTACCTGAAGCGTGTTCTCCAGATGGAGGCCGTAGCCTGCAAAGACTGGCTGACAAACAAGGTGGACCGCTCGGTGACGGGAAAGATTGCCCGTCAGCAATGTCAGGGAGAAATCCAGCTGCCGCTGTCCGACTGCGGTGTTGTGGCTCTCGACTATCAAGGAAAGGCAGGTATCGCAACAGCAATCGGTCATGCGCCACAGGCAGGTCTGGCCTCACCCGAAGCAGGCTCCGTATTGTCGGTAGCCGAAGCCTTGACCAATCTGGTATGGGCACCATTGGGAAGAGCTGGCGAGAAAGCTGACGGCATGCGACCATTAGACTATGTATCGCTGTCAGCCAACTGGATGTGGCCGTGCCGCTCACAGAAAGGCGAGGATGCCCGTCTGTATGCTGCCGTGAAAGCCTTGTCTGATTTCTGTTGTGAAATCGGCGTGAATGTGCCGACAGGAAAAGACTCGCTATCGCTGACGCAACAATATCCGAACGGCGAGAAGATCATCTCTCCAGGAACGGTGATTGTCAGCGCTGGTGGCGAGGTATCGGATGTCAAGAAGGTTGTTTCGCCGGTTGTTGTCAACGACAAGCATGCATCGCTCTACTACATCGACTTCTCGTTTGACGAGCAGCGCTTGGGTGGCAGTGCCTTCGCGCAGAGTCTTGGAAAAGTAGGCGACGATGTGCCGACCGTCAAGAATCCGGAATATTTCGTAGACTGTTTCAATGCCGTTCAGGAACTCATCCGCAAGGGATGGGTGATGGCTGGTCACGATATCAGCGCCGGCGGTCTGATTACTACCTTATTAGAAATGTGCTTCGCCAATACTACTGGCGGTATGCATATCAACCTGCACGACCTGAACAGCAAAGACATCGTCAAGATGCTCTTTGCCGAGAACCCAGGTGTGGTCATCGAGGTCAGCGACAGCCACAAGCAGGAACTGAGGAAGTTCCTGGAGGACGAGGGTATCGGCTATGCGAAGATCGGATATCCTACGCTCGACAGCAGAACCATCGAGATTGTGTGGGAAGGAGAGACTAGCTTCACCTTCGACATCGATGCTTTGCGCGATGTATGGTATAAGACCTCCTATCTGCTCGACCGCAAGCAGAGCTTCAACGGCAAGGCTGCCGAACGTTTCGAGAACTACAAGCAGCAACCGCTACAGATGAAGTTCAACGACAACTTCACAGGCAAGCTGTCACAATACGGCTTAACCCAAACGACCAAACGACCAAACGACCAAACACCCAAACGACCAAACGACCAAACACCCAAACGACCAAAAGCTGCCATCATCCGCGAGAAAGGCACCAATGGTGAACGTGAAATGGCCTACTCGCTCTATCTGGCCGGCTTCGACGTGAAAGATGTGATGATGACCGACCTGATAACGGGTCGTGAGACGCTGGAGGAAGTCAACATGATCGTGTTCTGCGGCGGTTTCTCCAACAGCGACGTCCTCGGCTCGGCGAAAGGATGGGCCGGCGCCTTCCTCTTCAATCCGAAAGCGAAAGAGGCGCTCGACAAGTTCTATGCCCGCAAGGACACCCTCTCATTAGGTATCTGCAACGGCTGTCAGCTGATGGTTGAGCTGGGACTCATTGAGGGGCAAGCGGCAAGGAGCAAGGGGCAAGAGCAAGCCCGTATGCTCCATAACGACAGCCATAAGTTCGAGAGCGAGTTCATCTCCCTGGAGATTCCACAGAACAACAGCGTGATGTTCGGTTCGCTCAGCGGCAACAAACTGGGTATCTGGGTGGCTCACGGAGAAGGAAAGTTCCATCTGCCAAAGGCTGAGAACGAATACAATATCATCGCCAAATACAACTATGCCGGTTATCCAGGCAATCCGAACGGCTCCGACTATAACGTCGCAGGTATCTGTTCGGCCGACGGACGACATCTTGCGATGATGCCGCATCTGGAGCGTGCCATCTTCCCCTGGCAGAACGCATGGTATCCAATCAACCGTCGCAACGACGAGGTGACTCCGTGGATAGAGGCCTTCGTCAATGCACGTAAATGGGTGGAGGGGAAAAAGTAAAAATTAAGCATTAAGCATTATGCATTATGCATTATTAAAAACCTTCTTCAAGATTGGTGCATTCACCCTGGGCGGTGGATATGCCATGATACCGATGATAGAAGCGGAAGTTGTGGACAAACACCGATGGATTGAGAAAGAGGAGTTTATCGACCTCATCGCCATCGCTCAGAGCTGTCCGGGCGTATTCGCCATCAACACCAGTATCTTCATCGGCTACAAGCTCAAGAAGATGCGGGGTGCCCTCTGTGCCAGCTTGGGAACAGCGTTGCCTTCGTTCCTCATCATCCTGCTCATCGCCATCTTCTTCCACCGTTTCATGGAGATAAGCTGGATTGAGGCGATGTTCCGAGGCATCCGTCCTGCCGTCGTCGCATTGATCGCAGTACCCACCTTCAATATGGCAAAAAGTGCCGGCATCTCATTGGTCAACTGCTGGATTCCCATCGGCAGTGCCGTCCTGATATGGCTCGTCGGCGTCAATCCGATATTCATCATCATCGCAGCCGGCATCGGAGGCTACCTCTACGGCCACTTTATCCGGCCGACGGAGTAAAAAGCCCACCCCCGTCCCCTCCCAAAGGGAGGGAGGGCGAGGAGAGCGAGGAGAACGAGGAGAACGAGGGATCGAGGATAATTACGCATTAAGCATTAAGCATTAAGCATTAAGCATTACGCATTAAGCATTAAGCATTAAGCATTAAGCATTAAACTATAATCGAGATGATATTCTTTGAGCTGTTCTATACCTTTTTTATGATAGGTCTCTTCGGATTCGGAGGAGGCTATGGTATGCTGTCGCTCATCCAGACAGAAACGGTGGCGAACCATCATTGGCTCTCATCGGCTGAATTTACGAATATCGTAGCCATCTCACAGAGGACACCAGGTCCTATCGGCATCAATTCTGCCACCTATTGCGGCTATGCTGCCGTACACAATGCCCAGATGAACGACCTTTGGGCCGTCTTGGGTAGTGCTACTGCCACCTTCGCGTGGGTGCTGCCTTCATTCAGCCTGATGATTCTCATCAGCAAGATGTTCATGAAATACATGCATACCCCGCTGGTGCAGTCGGTGTTTATGGGCGTACGCCCTGTTGTCGTGGGTCTGTTGGCTGCTGCCACGCTGTTGCTCTGCAATACGGAGAACTTCGGATCGTATGACACCAACCCCTGGCAGTTCTTCATCAGCCTCTTCCTCTTCGCAGCCACTTTCATCGGCACGAAATGGGTAAAGGTGAACCCCATCCGCATGATCTGCTACGCAGCCATCGCCGGATTGGTGTTGTTGTATTAAAGCCTACCCCCAACCCCTCCCAAAAGGAGGGGAGGCAATAAAGTCACAAATGTGAAAACCATCATAACAATAATAAAACAAGAAAGAAATGAATGAAAAAAAGCATATAGAAAACATCTCTACTCCCCTCCCTTCGGGAGGGGAAGGGGGTGGGCCTTCTAAAATTATTATCTTTTCTGCGCCCAGCGGCAGTGGGAAGAGTACGATTGTGAACTGGCTGATGCAAGAGCATCCTGAGCTGAAGTTGTATTTCTCCATCTCCTGTACCAGCAGACCACCGCGAGGAACAGAGCGGGACGGGGTGGAGTATTTCTTCGTGACGCCAGAGGATTTCCGCAAGCGGATAGAGAAAGGCGAGTTTCTGGAATATGAAGAGGTGTATGAGAACCGTTTCTATGGTACGCAGAAAGAACAGGTTGAGCGTCAGCGTCAGGCAGGACAGAATGTGGTGTTTGATGTCGATGTGAAAGGCGGCATCAATATCAAGAAATACTATGGCGACGAGGCGCTGAGCATCTTTATCCAACCCCCGTCGGTGGAAGAGTTGCGCCGCCGTTTGGAAGGTCGCGGCACCGATACGCCGGAAGCCATCGACAGTCGTGTGGCCAAAGCCTCTTACGAACTGACGTTTGCCAGTCAGTTTGACCAAATTATCGTCAACGACAACTTGGACGAAGCCAAAGCAGCCACATTGAAAGTTGTGCAGGAGTTTTTAAAGGACAGCATATAATATTGCCCGTTTCATCGACTAATAATGATTAGGACAGGTATCTACGGAGGTTCGTTTAATCCCATTCACAACGGGCATATCGCGCTGGCGAAGGCGTTCCTTCGTCAAGCAGCTCTCGATGAAGTATGGTTTGTCGTTTCTCCGCAGAACCCCTTCAAGGTCAACGACCACCTGTTGGACGACCGCTGGCGCCTGCGCTTGACAGAGGAAGCGCTGCAGGGAGAAACAAATTTGATCGCCAGCGACTATGAATTTCACCTGTCCAAACCATCTTATATGTGGCACACGCTGCAGCACATGAGCCACGACTACCCCGACCGCGAGTTTACACTCCTCATTGGCGGTGACAACTGGACCACGTTCCGTCGCTGGTATCATGCCGACGACATCCTTTCCCATTATTCCCTGGCCGTATATCCGCGAAAAGACAATCCCATAGATGCTGCTACCCTACCCTCAAACGTGCAGCTTATCCAGGCTGAACTGCTGGATATCAGCAGCACGGAGATACGGCAGCGTATCGCCAGCCGTCAGGATATCAGTCAGCTGGTCCCTCCGCGAGTTGCAGAACTCATCACAAGCCATCGGCTTTATCGTTAACCCCTCGCTCCTTGCCCCTTGCTCCTCGCCCCTCGCTCCCTCGCTCCCTCGCTCCCTCGCTCCTTGCCCCTTGCCCCTCTATTTTTCAACCCATAAAGCAAATATATTTGCTTCTTTTGTGTTTGGAATAAAAAAAAGACGTACCTTTGCAGCGATTTTGGATATCATTGCATGAAGAACAAATTGATTTTGATATTACGAAAGACCGCAAAGGCTTTGGGTCTTTTTTTCCTACCGATAGAAAAGAATGCCCTTTTCTTTGTGATGATGTACGTATTGGGCATCACGACTTGCTTCCTGGAACTGAACAACTGGGCAAAGGATTCTATCTATCACAATGTCTGGCTGGAGCTGTTTGTGGACCTGTATATCATCTGTCTCGTCTTGTCAGTATTACCCAGGAAAATCCGTCGGTGGGTACGCCTTTTCTGCTATACCATCGCTTATCTGGTGACCATCGTTGATGTGTTCTGCTTCGTGAAATTCCGTTCCACCTTGAACCCCACGATGCTACTGCTGGTAGGTGAAACCGACTCAAGGGAAGCCGGAGAATTTCTGAGTTCCTATCTGACCTCAGAAGTGCTGCTGTCAGGCGTAGGCATCATCCTGCTGATTTTATTGGTGAACATCTTCCTGGCCTTCCTGCCTAAATTCCTCAACCGTTTTTCGTTGGCGAAGCAGCTGCTGTTGGAAGATGCAATCGATATCACCAAACAATTACGGCCCGTATTTGGTGTTGGTGTGATTGGTTTGTTGATATGGGGAGGACTGGCTTCTGCCCACAACAAGAACGAGATGGCGGAGATGTTTGCCAAACAGACTATCGGACAAGTAGAGCACGAGCTGACCACCGAGAACCATGCAGCATTCTATACACCCCTCTACCGCTTGTGGTTCAGTACCTTCAGCAACCACCTGGCATCGCAGCAGATCGACCAGTTGAAGGCTGCCCGTAAGAAATTGTCAGTTGACAGCTGTTCATTCCGCAGTCCGACCATTGTGCTGATTATCGGTGAAAGCTACAACAAATACCATTCTCAGTTGTATGGTTACGAGAAGCCGACAACCCCCCGACAGGTGAAACGGGAACGCAGAGGACAACTGGTAAAATTCACGGATGTGGTAGCTCCCTGGAACCTCACCAGTTTTGTGTTCAAGAACCTCTTTTCCATGCATGTGGTCGGACAGCAAGGTGACTGGTGTGACTATCCGCTATTTCCGGAATATTTCCGCAAGGCCGGCTATCAGGTGACATTTATCACCAACCAGTTCCTGCCGAAAGCCAAAGAAGCGGTCTTCGACTTCAGCGGCGGCTTCTTCCTCAACGACCCTGAGATGAGTGAAGCACTGTTTGATGTCCGCAACACCCAGACACATCGGTTCGACGATGGCATCCTGAGCGACTACGACAAGATGTTGGAAGAAGGAAAAATCCCGCCATCGACCGATCATCACGGCAACTTGATTATCTTCCACGTGATGGGACAGCACGTCAACTACCACACCCGCTATGAGGGTAAGCAACGGAAATGGACGGGAGAAGACTACGACCGTCCCGACCTGTCGAAAAAGAATCTCGACATTCTGTCCCACTACGACAATGCCACGCTGTATAACGACTCTATCGTCGATCAGATTCTGTGCCGCTTTGAGAATCAGAATGCCATCGTGATCTATGTGCCTGATCATGGTGAAGAATGTTTCGATGACGGCTTCCAGCATTTTGGCCGTAACCACAGTGCGGTGATTGATGCCCGACTGGCCCATCAGGAGTTTGACGTACCGTTCTGGGTATGGTGCTCACACAGTTATGCGGTGACCCACCCCGATATCTACAGCGAGCTGATTACTGCGAAGAAACGCCGGATGATGACCGATGCACTACCGCACCTACTATTGTATCTGGCAGGAATACACTCGAAGGATTATCATGCAGAATACAACATCCTGTCGCCAGACTATGATGAACGACGTCCGCGAATCATCAAGGGGACGGTAGATTACGATAAGGTAATAGAAGCCCACCCCAAACGACCAAACAACTAATTTCCCAAACGACCAATGAGAAATCAGATATTGACAAGAGCAGAATGCAACGCCCTGAGGGGAATAGCCATTCTGGGTATCGTACTTCACAACTACAGTCACTGGTTGCGCGGTATCGTACGGGAGAACGAATACCAGTTCTTCCAAAAGAATGCTGAAGGACTGCAGTATGTACTCGGCAACCCCGATGAGAACCTGCCGCTACATCTGTTGTCGTTTTTCGGCCATTACGGTGTACCCATCTTCCTCTTCCTGAGTGCATACGGACTGGTGCTCAAATATGAGGCTACTCCGGAGCTGATGAACGAACGTGCCCGACTGAAGGGAGCGTGGCCGTTTATCCGTGTACACTTCCTGAAGCTGTTCAAGATGATGTTTGCGGGATATGTGGCCTTCACACTGGTGGATGCCATCCTCCCTGATTCGCATCATTATTCGGTAGTCGATATTGTATCACAGCTGGGTATGTTCAACAATTTATTGCCGAATCCTGATGGTCGTATCTGGCCTGGTCCCTATTGGTTCTTCGGTCTGATGCTGCAGTTGTATATCGTCTATCGCCTGCTGCTCTATCGGCGCCATTGGGGTTGGATTGTGGGAGCCATCGTGGTGTGTACGGTCATCCAACTATGTTGCGGACCAGAGAGCGAAACATTGAATCGCGTCCGTTATAATTTTATAGGAGGGATGTTGCCATTCGGCATGGGACTGCTCTACGCCCGACATGTGCAGATTCCGCCGTCGAAGCTGTATCATGTGCTGACCGTCATCTTCGTGGCAGGCATGATCTACACCTGTAGCATGGACTATCTCACGTGGTACTTAGTGCCTATGCTAATCATTGTGTTTGTCGTCTCGCTGGTGAAAATCCTGCCGGCAGTTGTCAACAACTGGTTCGAATGGGTGGGCAGCATCTCGGCAGCGATGTTCATTTGTCATCCCATCGCCCGCAGAGTTTTTATCCCCATTAGCTATCACGGGAACGTGTATGGCGGATTCTTTTTATATATTCTCGCCTCAATCGCATTGGCATGGGTGTTCCGTGAAATCTTGAAGAAAATATGAACAATAAGGATCATAAAGAAAACGTTTCTACTCCCCTCCCTCACAGGGGAAGGCTACGGGGTGGCGAGCTTCGCTCGGGAAGGGGGCAGGGGGGAGAGTCTCACATTCAATGGGCAGATATCAGCCGCTACCGTGGGGAACTCATGGGCGTGGCGATCATCATTGTCGTACTCTTTCACCTGACGGTAGCACGCCAGAATCCGTTCTTCGGACTGAAGAGGATGGGCAACCTGGGTGTTGACATCTTCTTCTTCCTCAGTGGAATCGGGTTATGGTTCTCATGGACGAAGCTGATGGATACGCACAACAAACGTCCGTACTTCACCTTCTATGCCCGCCGTTATCTGCGCGTCTATCCCGCCTGGCTGGTGATAGCCTGTTTATTTTACATTCAAGACTATCTGGGGCCACACAAGGAGAGCACATCCCTCATCGACCTGATTGGCGATATCACCATTAACTGGGATTTCTGGCTGCACGACGAGCTACATTTCTGGTATGTGCCCGCCACGATGATGCTCTATATGTTTGCTCCGTTCTATATGAACCTGGTTCGGCGACACCCGATGTACCGCTGGCTCCCTGTGGCAATGATGATATGGTGCTGCATGGTGCAGTGGGTAGGCCCCATCCACCAGACGGTCGGACATATTGAAATATTCTGGAGTCGCGTACCAATTTTCTTTATCGGCATCAATGTGGGCGAGATGATCCGGAAGAAACAGCAGATGGAAAGTTCCTCATGGGGACTCATCCTGCTCCTGTTTGCGATGACATTGGGCACCTGCATCTACTTAGAGCAAGTGCTACACGGGAAATTCCCCCTTTTCATCGAGCGAATGATCTATATCCCCCTCACCATCTCGTCCGTGTTGGTATTGACGAAAGTATTCACCTGGCTGCCCTCATGGGGACTGAGAGCCTTACGGTTCGTAGGAGGCATCAGTCTGGAAATCTACCTGATACACTGTCAGTTCGTATTGCTTCCCTTAGAGAAACACAAATGGGGCTATTGGCTGACGTTCCTGGCATGTATGGCTATCACGATACCGTTGGCATGGTGCTTACAGAAAATCATCAATTTGTTAACAAAACGAGTTAAGCTATGAAGAGTATCATTAAACTGATCAGGCCGAAGCAGTGGATCAAAAACACCTTTGTGCTGATGCCGATGTTTTTTGGCGGAACCTTGTTCAAAGGCAACAACCTCATAGAAGGTATCATCGTATTTTTTGCCTATAGCTTCATCGCCTCATCCGTATATTGTTTCAACGACATCATCGATGTTGAAGCCGACCGTAGGCATCCTGTGAAATGTAACCGTCCTATCGCCGCAGGTGCAATCAGTATGCCGATGGCCTACGGACTGATGTTCCTGATGTTTGCCTTGTCGATGGCGACGCTGTTGCTGTTATCCTCAGAGACCTATCTGAAGGTGACTGCCATCCTCCTGGCCTATTTTGTGTTGAACATGGCCTACTGCGCCAAGCTCAAGGACTATGCCATCATCGATGTGTGCATCATCGCCTTTGGCTTCGTGTTACGACTGTTGGCTGGTGGTTTCGCCACAGGCATCACCTTGAGTAAATGGATTGTGCTGATGACATTCCTGTTGACACTGTTCCTGTCGTTTGCCAAGCGTCGTGACGATGTCCTGCGCATGAATGAAACGGGCGAGGCTCCACGCAAGAACACCATCCGCTACAATCTCACCTTTATCAACGAGGCTATCACCATCACGGCAGGGGTCACACTGGTGTGCTACATTATGTACACCGTATCACCGGAAGTGGTTCAGAACTTCCATACCGACTACCTGTATCTGACGAGTATCTTCGTGTTGGTAGGACTGCTGCGGTATATCCAGATTGCCGTCGTTGACAAGAAGAGCGGCGACCCGACAAAGGTGATCCTGCGCGACACGTTCACACAGTTGATTGTGCTCGCATGGGGATTAGCATTCTTGATCATCATTTATTTCATGTGAGATGGAAGAGAAACAATATAAAAAGAAAACAACCGTCTATGCGTTTGATTTCGATGGAACGCTGACGAAAAAAGATACACTCATAGCGTTTATCCGCTATGCTTGCGGCAACAGGAGATTCTATCTGGCGATGGCCCTGTTTGCACCGATGTTTGTGCTGATGAGACTGCGGCTCTATCCCAACTGGAAGGCGAAGCAACAGTTCTTCTCGTGGTTCTTCAAAGGAATGGACATCGATGCCTTCAACGATGTATGCAAAAGGTTTGCATACGACAAGGAAGACCTTCTTCGTGAGAAAGCCATCACACAGATGCGTACAGTCTTACAGGAAGGCAGCAAGGTAATTGTTGTCAGCGCGAGCATCGAAAACTGGGTGCGTCCGTTCTTCGAACATGAGTTTGCGGGCACGGAGGTACTGAATAGCGGACAACTGCAGGTAGCCTGTACGAAAATTGACGTGCGCCAGTTTCGAGTGACGGGGAAATTCCTCACCAAGAACTGCTACGGCAGAGAGAAGGTGAAACGCATCGACAGGGCGTTTCCTCACCGAAAGACCTATACACTCATTGCTTATGGCGACAGTGCTGGCGACAAAGCCATGCTGGATTATGCAGACGAACGACATTACAAACC
>CADCPZ010000163.1 GCA_902803475.1 uncultured Prevotellaceae bacterium | reverse complement strand
TTTTCTGGTTGTTTCTCCTTACACAATTAGGATACCGATAGTAGTTAATGATTTGTGCCAACGCCGTATTCGTACAACCCGCAGGCAACCCATGCACCTTAGAGTTGTAAGGATACCCCTGTCCCCACGTAGTGGTCAGCAACTTATCCACCACGATACTGCCTGCCTCGGGAGCTCTTCTGCTGGCTCCCTTGTTTCCTGAAGTTCGGAGTGACGCTATCTGCTTAGCATACCTGTTCAGCATAAATTGCAGTCCATCGGGTATGTCGTCAGGGTCAAACGCACCAGAGAAGCTATAGCCAATAACTGGGTCGGCAGCATCCTCAGCGGAGATAATCACGAAACTAGCGTCCTCACCAGCATTGAACACATAGAAGCATGGAGCATCTTGCAAGTCATTATTCCCCGATGCCCTCCTAGAATGAACATTCGCGTGTTCAGTATTCACCGTTTCAGAGGAAACTGGCGTTGTGCCTACATACACCAGCTTGAGCGATTTAGTTGTCACAGCAGCAGCACGACGTGTGCCCTGCACTTGCTGATGGCTGTTAAAGAACTGTTGTGCCTTATTCAAGGCCTGCTGTTCAGTTACCTCGCCTGCTTTTGCCGTCATTCCGACGATAAGCATGATTAAATGTAATAGTCTACCCTTCATTTCCTTATATGTTAGAATTATTCGACTTCCTACATAGCAGAAGCGCGGGACTGCTTTTTGCCAGTTCCGGAATGAAGGTCCTAGGAAAACCTGATTAAAGAAATTGGAGACACAGCCCCACGCATTAATGCGCGGAAGCCGTTCTGCCCTCCTGCTTTAATCAGCCTTGCCTGTTGAAAATTTCCTAGGTTCTCATTCCGCAAGTTTGGAGCATAACGCTTCTTCTGCCGAGTGGGTCCTTCCCACTCTCGGTGCAAAGATAAAAAGATAAATCCGAACCGCCAAGCGATTTGGATAAAAAGTGAAAAACGAAAGGGTTTGCGTATTCCGTATGGATATTATACTCAAAGGAGTTTAGGAGCTAAGGAGTGGCACTACGTGCCAATGCTCCGTCTGTTGTCCATCTAAGGATTATAGGATTAACAACCAGTCTGGTTTCAAATGGCATTCCCAGCAACCAGCATAGTCGCCTTTCAGCTTGTGTGGTTGATATGAAGCTGGTAGTTGGCCTTCTCTTTCAAGCTGTCGAATAGCAGCCTTAAGCAGTTCCATATCAAGTCCACGCTTACGGCACCGCTCCGTATCCTTGCGGAAGGTATGTGTCATTCTTACTTCATACATCCTGTCAAATACCTAACGATTGGAACATTTCTTCCGAAGATGCAAACTTCTCTACACGTCCTTCACGAATGTCTTCCTGAGAACGCTCAAAACTATTTTTTTTGCAGGTGTTACTTTCTTTATCAGTACCCCCAACGCTTGCAGGTAGGCCATTAGAGCTTTGCCGCTGGCCGTCCGCTCGTTTAATGTAATCGTATATGTTGCCATATCTGTAGTTGTTTTACGATTCGTCGCATGCAAAGATAAAGAAGCTAATTCTAATAACCAAATTTTCATTTCAAAAAATGATTGGAGGAAGGTGGTCACGCAACCCAAAAATTGGGGACTACCGATCATTTTTTCCCTTCTATGTTCATAAGTCGAGGACATAGATATATTCTTTTCCATAAACAGCCAAATTTTGGAACAGCGAAGACAAAGAAATGCTAGCATTTCATTTGTTGAGTCGTGACAAAATTGACCAAAGGGCAAATTTTCATTTTAAAATAATCACCAGCTCCATGATCTTTGATAAGCCACGGCCCGACAAGAGCATAGCTATCGCATGGTCATAGGTAAGCTATGACAGTGTAAAAGGTATCCTATTGATAGGACAATAAAAGAGGCTCTTTCTACATCCGAAAGAGCCTCTTTTGTACGTGATGATCGTTCTGTAGTCAATATACTTATTTCAGCTTGACAGCTTCAAGAACAGCCTTGATCATATCTTTCTGCTCCTGGACGTCGCTGTTGCCGTCGCCCGTGAAGTCAAATACGAGTGCACCCTTGTCATCGGGAAGCATTGTAGCGCCATAGACTTTGTAGAAGGCATCTTTCTTGGAAAGAAGGGTAAAGGTCATGTCGCCTGCCTGGATGGTACCATCGGCTTTGAGTTCCTGGTTCAGGTTGCCCTTCCACTCATCAATGCTCTCGATATAGTCTTCTACTTCAACGTTCATGTAGAAGTCAGGTACGTGGTCGGTTGTCTTCAGGTTAGCCTGGTATTTGCCGGGTTCGCCGTTCTTGCCCCATCCTTCAGGAATGGTGAAAGAGAAGACTTCGTTCTCGATGAGGTTGGGATCAGCCTCAACTTCTGCTGTTGCTGCTGTTGAATCTTTAGCAGTTGAGTCGGCTTTGTCGCCGCCAGCTGTCTTGTTGCCACATGATGCCAGTGCGATAGCTGCCATCGCTACGATGATGAAACTAAAAATCTTTTTCATTTTACTTTTGGTTTTTTTAATTAAACATGAAGGTTATTATGGTGAGCTATTTAAAGCTGATAACACCCTGTACGGGTTCTCCGTCAGCGTCGTCTTTCTTGTCCGCATCAGCTCCTTGCTTGCGAATTTCCTCCAGCATCTGTCGGGTACGCTTGTAGGTAGGTGTGTTCTCAACAGCAAGGATGATGTCCTCGTTGTCAAGGTCTTCCGTACGGAAGAGGAAAATGTGTGCACGACGCTTGTATTGCGTGTTGCTACCATCGCGTCCGTAGTAACGGTTGCGTCGGTCTTGGCGTGTTGCAGCCAGTTCTTCTTCGCGTGCAATACGGTCGGCCTCTTCCTGTGTATGTTTCTTCAGGTGATTGCTCATTCCATCAACGTCCTCAATGCCGAAGCCGGTAGCCAGAATGGTCACCTTGACTTTCGTATCGAGATTCGGATCAACAGCAAGTCCCCATTTTAGTTCAAACTCGCTACCAAAACGACCCATAAAGTCGTTGATATCGTTCATCTCATCCATCGTGAGCGTCTGGTTGGCGCCCTTCTCATTTGAGAACGTGATGGAGAGCAGGATTTTCTTGGAGTTGTAAATGTCGTTATCGTTGAGCAACGGCGAGGTGAGTGCATCCTCAATCGCACGCTTCACACGACCTTCGCCTTCTCCGTAGCCTGTTGACATGATGGCTACACCACCGTCTTTGAGTACGGTTTTCACGTCATTGAAGTCGAGGTTGATGATACCATGCACGGTGATAATCTCTGCAATAGACTTCGCGGCTACGCTCAACGTGTCGTCTGCTTTGCCGAAGGCATCAAGTACCGTCAGCTCAGGATAAATCTCGCGCAGTCGTTCGTTGTTGATAACCAGCAGGGCATCAACGTGTTTCGACATTTCGTCCACACCATCGAGTGCTTGATCGATTTTGCGATCGCCCTCGAAACGGAAAGGAATGGTTACGATACCTACAGTAAGGATGCCCAGTTCTTTGCTGACGCGTGCCACAACAGGAGCTGCTCCTGTTCCGGTTCCGCCACCCATTCCTGCGGTGATGAATGCCATCTTGGTTCCATCGTTCAGCATATTGGTTACATCCTCAATACTCTCTTCAGCAGCCTCGCGAGCTTTCTCTGGTTTGTTGCCTGCCCCCAATCCCTCTTTACCTAATTGAATATGCACGGGGACGGGTGAGTCGTTCAGCGCTTGATTATCCGTGTTACACAATACGAATGATACATCGTGAATACCTTCACGATACATGTGGTTGACGGCATTGCCGCCACCACCACCGACACCAATCACTTTGATGATGCTGTTTTCCCTCTCCGGCTCTCCGAAATCCAGAATGTCAAATGTTGGAATATTGTTCTGATCCATATCTCTTGTAATGCTTAATTCTTATTTCTGTTATTCTTCTTCGGGACCCATGATGGTTTCACCGAACTTCTTAATACCACGTAGTGTTTTGTTCCAGAAACTATTCTTACGACGTTCCTCTTCTTCCTTAAGCTGACGCTCTTCTTCTTCCTTGCGAATGCGTTCATTTTCCTCCTCGCGACGGCGTCTCTCCTCCTCAGCCTTTTCCTTTTCGGCTGCAGTGAGCACAACACCAGTACCTCCAATTTCAGCTGCACTTCTCGGCGTGCTGTGCAGATCGGCTGTGGTCGTTGTTTCCTGTGTACTGGCAACTTTTGTACCAAAGATATCTTGATCGGGGCGAATTTCAGGACCACAGCAGTTCATGTTGCCTTTAGCAAGTAATCCCAGCACGGTGTTCATCATGCCGTTGTGTGCCGTGATGTCCGCGTTACTTGATGTGATGGATTGTGTAACGAATTTGGCAACACGAATTTTGTCGATGTGTGTGTGGTTGCGGAAGGCACGTTCGATGTTCTTCATGTTGGAGCCGCCACCAGTCAAAATCAAGCCACCGAGAAGTTTGTCCACAAATTCAGTTGGTACCTGATACCATACATTCTCAATAATCTCCTCCAGTCGGGCCTCCACGATTTCGATGAAGCGACGGCTTTCTACAGAACGCTCTTCATCGATGGGGTAGTTGAGGGTATTGTCAATATCGGCATTGTCAGTATAAGCGCTGGCATACCTGAGTTTCATCTTCTCTGCATCGCGTTCTTCCAACTGAAGTGATGCGATATCTTTTGTGATATTACTGCTTCCCAATGGGATGACAGCCAAATGGCGGAGGATATTCTTGTGATAGACGCTTACCGTCGTGGTGTCAGCACCCAAGTCAACCAACACACAGCCACCGCGCTTCTCTGATTCGTTCAATACACTGTCGGCCATTGCCAGAGGTGCAAGATACATCTCGGCAATAGCGATGCCTGCTTTGTCAAAGCAGTTGTTGATATTATCGTAGAATGATCTGCGCCACAGGATATTCAGGAAGTTTCCTTCCAGACGTGCAGCCTTGATACCTACAGGATCCAGTTGGTACTGGTTGTCAACTTTATATTCTTGTGTGGCTGCATCCAGGATTTCCTGTTCTGGATACATCATATTCCGGTTGGCATCCATCAGCTCATTGATCATGTCGGTGGTGATGATGGTTTCTGCAGGCAAGTCTTTGATGATCACATTACGCACACTGCGGATAGACTGTCCACCAACACCCACATAGACATGAGATATCTCACGTTTTAATTGTTTTTTCAATTTGCCGATAATGTTGGTCAGACATTGTGCGGTCTTGTCGATATTATAGACAACACCTTTGTGAATGCACTGTGAACCCTCTTCTTTTACAACGGCAAGTACAGAGATACTGCCGTCAAGGTTTTTCTTGCCGGCGATACCAGTGATTTTTGATGAGCCGAGTTCAATGGCTACGATAAATTCATTTACTGCCATATACGATATAATTTATTGTTTTTATAGATATTTTTTTGTATTCTTTGTTATAACGATTGTGTCCTACGTTTGCAGATAATCTGGTTGTCAAACTCCAAATTGATGTATGAGTATTTGTTCCATCCTACTTCCGAGAGACCATATTTGTAAAATTTCTCCAGTCGTGTCATCTTCTTCTTTAAGAACTCGTTTATTTTCTTCTGTCGTTCCGCAAGGGATTTGTTCTGCGGCAGATAACCGATGAAAATGATGTGTTCGCCAACTCGTGGAACCAGTTCGATACCTAAGTCTGGAAGCACGTTGATCTGTTCAATCAGGTTTTTCCAGAAATCGTTCTGATTGATGGCATTACTCAACAGGGCAATACTGTTTTGAGCAAAATTCCTGCTGACATAACCTGTCGTGATAATCAGGTCGCTGGTATAATTAGAGTTGGGCAGGATTCCCCCCTTTTCATCGAGATAGTAGTCTTCGCCTGTGATACTTTTGATGCGTACGATTGGCATGCGTTGTGTGATACTGATGTTGACGTGCCCGTTCTTTGTCTTGTAACATTCTGCCGTTTTCACAAAAGGTCCGACCTTCAGCACCTCCTCAATCTTTCGTGGATCGACAAACTTCATGGGTTTGTTGAGCGGATAGATTTTATGTTTTTCCAGAATGTTCTTGATTTCATTAGCACTGAGAAAACCGGCATTGTTGGAATCAGCAATGTTGATGTCCACCTTCGTACATATCTGTTGTGTCTCGTTCGGTTTGTTGAACGAGGTCACGGCAAAAATCAGATAAAGTGCAAGTACAATATCCAATAGTACGATGATGGTTTTTTTCCAGTTTACTTTCCTCATGTTTCTTTAATGGGTCTAATGGGTCTAATGGGTTTAATGGGCTTCTCTCCTTACTCCTTACTCCTTACTCCTTACTTCTTACTCCTTACTCCTTACTTTTAATAATCTCCGCCATTTCCGACACGTAGTTGTCTAAATCTCCGGCACCCAACACAATTAGTACGTCGAAATCGCGATGTTTGACAAGGTCGATGACTTCTTCTTTTCTGATCATGCTCTTTTCAACTCCAGCTGCCAGATGATCATAGATCAATCGGCTGGTTACACCAGGAATAGGTAACTCCCTTGCAGGGTAGATGTCACAGAGGATGACTTCGTCGAGCTGACTTAATGCATCGGCGAAATCCTTGTAGAAATCGCGTGTTCGAGTGTAGAGATGCGGTTGGAAGATAGCTGTAATCTTACGGTCCCGATACAATTCACGTATGCTTTTCGCGCTCTGGTAGATTTCTTTCGGGTGATGGGCATAGTCGGAGAGGAAAACGTGACGGTCGTTCTTGATTTTGAAATCGAAACGGCGGTCAACACCTCCGTAGGTTTTCATACCGTAGCGCAGTTCCTCAGCAGTGCATCCGTTCAATTGAGCCATCGCCATCGCAGCCACACCATTCTCAATATTGATCGGTACAGGCTGTCCGAGTTCGATATCCGTAACATTTTCGATGGGTGATATCAGGTCGAAGGTGATCGTTCCGTTTTTGATTTGGATATTCTCTGCATGGAAATCACCCTCGTGGAGGCTGTATTCATAGATGGTGACACCTTTCTGTACATCAGCTTTCATCTCCAGATTCTTGTGTAGAATCAGTGCTCCGCCAGGTTGAATCAGTGTCGTATAGTGTCTGAAACTTTCAAGATATGCCTCTTTTGTTCCGTAAATGTCGAGATGGTCAGGATCTGTAGAGGTGATGACAGACATCCACGGACGGAGCCAATGGAACGAACGGTCGAATTCATCGGCTTCAATGACCACATAGTCGCTATGGTCGGAAAGGATGTAGTTGGTACCGTAGTTCTTGGAAATCCCTCCGAGGAAGGCATTGCAGTCAATGCTGCTTTGGTGCATGATGTGGGCACACATCGTAGAGGTGGTCGTCTTACCATGAGTTCCAGCCACACACAGTCCTTTGTGCATACGCGTCAGCGTACCGAGTACTTGTGCTCGTTTCTGAATCTCAAATCCTTCCTGACGGAAATAGGCCAGCTCCTTGTGTTCTGCTGGAATGGCCGGCGTATAGATGACCAGCGTTTCAGCGGGAATGCGACAGGCGTGCGGAATCTGTTCCACATCTTCGGTGTAGTGAATCAGCATACCCTCCTTTTCCAATACACGAGTCAGGTCTGACGGCGTCTTGTCGTAGCCGGCAACTACCAGACCGCGCTTGATAAAATAGCGGGCAATCGCACTCATACCGATGCCGCCTGCTCCTACGAAATATACTGATTTTATATCTTTGAGTTCCATTTTATGAGTCTAAAGGGATTAAAGGGATTAAAGGGATTTGTTTTTGCTGAGTTTGATGACCTCGTCGGCAATGATGTCGGCAGAGTTAGGGAGCGCCATCTTCAGGATATTCTCACTGAGCGAAACGAGTTTGTCGGCATCCTGAACAGTTTTGACAGCCAATTCCAAAAGGACGTCTTTTGCTTCGGCATCCTTCACATGAATAGCGGCTCCTTTTGTAGCAAGCGCCATCGCATTCTTTGTCTGGTGGTCTTCGGCAACGTTCGGACTGGGAACAAGAATGACAGGCTTTCCTATCAGACAGAATTCGCTGATGCTACTGGCTCCGGCACGACTGATAACCAAATCAGCAGCTTTGTATGCAGCTCCCATGTCACTGATGAAATCTGTCACCTTCAGCATCGGGAGATCCTGACCTTTCAGTTGTTCGGTAATGGTAGCATGGTAATATTTGCCCGTTTGCCATATAAACTGGATGCCAGTGTCTTTGACGATATCCAGATGCTGGAGTACGCTTTCGTTGATGGTGCGTGCCCCCAGACTTCCTCCGACCAGCAGAATGGTTTTCTTCTGTGGGTCTAATCCAAACAACTTGCGTGCCTCTTCCTTTGTCATAGGTGTCTGCAGTACGTTCTGACGGACAGGGTTGCCAGTAAGGATAATCTTATCGGCAGGGAAGAAACGTTCCATTCCTTCGTAGGCAACACATATCTTCTCAGCTTTCTTTGCCAGCAGTTTGTTGGTGACGCCAGCATAGGAGTTCTGTTCCTGTATCAGACAGGGGATGCCCATTGCAGCAGCTTTGTTCAGTGTTGGCCCGCTGGCATAACCGCCCACACCGACTGCTACCATCGGCTGGAAATCTTTGATGATACGACTTGCCATACGCTGACTCTTCCATATCTTATACAAGACTTTGAAGTTTTTCAGCAAGTTCTTGCGGTCGAAACCGCAGATGGGGAGTCCAATGATTTCATATCCTGCGGCAGGAACACGTTGCATCTCCATACGTCCAAGCGCTCCGACAAACAAAATTTTAGCGTCGGGACACTTGTCTTTAATAGCGTTAGCAATGGATATAGCCGGGAAGATATGACCTCCTGTTCCGCCTCCGCTAATGATAATTCTCAATTCTCCTGTCATAATTTTTTATCTTTAATGGGCAAAAGTATAAAAAAAATTGCTTTTTACCTAATTTTCTGCCAATTATTTCACCTTATTTATTTTTTAGGCGAGTGCCAAAGCTTTTTGTGGGGCATCTTGCAATGCCGTATCTTTCTTCTTGGCAGAGCGGCTAATGCTCAGAATCACACCAATATAGATACAGTTGATGATGGATGATGTACCTCCTTTACTGATGAGAGGTAACGGTTGTCCTGTGACAGGTGCAAGTCCTACAGCCACCAACATATTGAACAATGCCTGAGATACCAGCAGGAGGGCTATACCCATTGCTAAGAATGCTGGGAAGTTGTTTTCACAACGGTTCGCAATCTGTCCGCTTCGGAAGAGCAGGAAGATGTAGAGTAGTGCCACCAATGCTGCTCCCTCGATGCCCATCTCTTCGATGATGATAGCATAGATGAAGTCAGAGAATGCTTGCGACAGCCAGTCGCGCTCATTGGAGTTGCCTGGACCCTTTCCCACGATATTTGATGAGGCGATTGCAATATTGGCGTGTCCCACCTGTCCGTCTTTGTCCAAATCGAAATCTTCCGGTGCGATATACTCGTGGTTAAGGAATTTGTTGATGCGCGCTTTCCAGGTGTCTGCACGGTGGAAAATGCTTGCGATGAATCCAGTGTCTTCCTCCTTGTCAGACGTTACCTGTTCTGTCAAGGTGTTCTTATTTTGTGCGGTTTCATCGGGTTTATTCTTACCGATGACCAGAATCATCACCAATGCAAATGTGGCAGCAAGCGCCAATGTGCCCAGTAGTTTTCCTAACTGTTGTAAAGGTATGCGGCCGATGAACATCATGAGGATGATGACACCGAAGAGCAAGACCGCTGTCGAGAGGTTCTCCAATGCGATTGGGGCGATGATGATGCCACAGACAATCAGGATGAATTTGAATGCTTTCCGGTCGGCACCATTTGGCGTCTGCATCGCACTCAGAATCTGTGCGACAGCAAGAATCAGTGTTCCTTTCGCTATCTCAGACGGTTGGAATTGTATGCCGAGGAAACTAATCCAGCGGTTTGCATCGTTGGTCTTTGCACCAGCAATGAGTACCCATATCAGCGAGAAGAATGAAATAAACAGTAGGATAGGTGTTGCCAACTTGAAGTATTTACATTTTACATTCAACACGACAACCATCATGAAGGTGCCCACCAACAGGATGCCTGCGTGTTTGATGATTGGACTCCAATAGTTTCCTCCTTTGAACGACAGCGAACTGGAGGCAGAATAAACCTCTACGATGCTGATCATGCAAAGGAAGAAGAAAATCATCCAGATGACTTTGTCACCTTTGAAAATATTACCAAGTGTCTTGTTGTTCATGCTTGATAGGGTTTAATGGGTGATGTTATAGATTTCTGACGAGTGTCTTGAACTGGTCGCCGCGATCCTCCATATTCTTGAAAAGATCGAAGGAGGCACAGCAAGGACTCAGCAATACAGTATCGCCCGGTGTCGCCATCTCGTAGCAGGCGGCTACACATTCTTTCATGGAATGGGTGTCGCGTACGGGAATTCCCAGTGCGTCGAAATTGTCGTGAAGTTTCTGGTTGTCTGCACCTAAATAGACCAGTCCTACACATTTTTCCTTGACGAGTTCCTTGATGGGTTCGTAGTCGTTACCTTTGTCCTTGCCTCCGATGATGAGAATAGTAGGCGTCTTCATGCTTTCTAATGCATACCAGCATGCATCCACATTCGTTGCTTTGGAATCATTGATATATTGTACGCCGCCCACTTTGCATACTTTCTCCAGACGGTGTTCAACACCTGGGAAGTCACTCAGGCATTTTCTGATGACCTCGTTTTTAATGCCGCTTACATTAGAGGCAATACCTGCCGCCAGCGAGTTGTAGATATTGTGCTTTCCAGTGAGCGACAAATCCTCTTGTTCCATATTAAATGGTGTCGGCTCCTCGATGGTGTATGTTCCTTCTTCGATATAACCGATAGACCCTTTCTCCTTGAGTTCAGAGAACGGATATTGTATAGCCTGGATATCGTATTTCTCCAGTTCGCGTTTGATAATCGGGTCGTCGTTCCAATAGATGAAAGAGTCTTGTGGTGTTTGGTTCCGGATGATGCGCATCTTCGAATCCACATAGTTCTGCATACAGTTGTCGTAGCGATCCAAGTGGTCGGGTGTGATGTTCAGCAGGATGGCAATGTTTGCACGGAAGTCAAACATGTTATCCAGCTGGAAGGAACTCAGTTCGATGATATAGTATTCGTGCGGCTCTTCAGCGACCTGTAGCGCCAACGAATTGCCGATATTTCCTGCTAGGCCGGCATCATATCCTGCCTGCTTGAAGATATGGTAGATGAGTGAAGTGGTCGTCGTCTTACCATTAGAACCTGTGATACAGATCATCTTCGAGTCCGTGTATCTGCCTGCAAACTCAATCTCGCTGATGATGTGCGTACCCTGATCAATCAGTTTTTTGACCATTGGGGCACTGTCCGGAATGCCTGGACTCTTGATAACCTCGTCTGCATTCAGGATTTTCTCTTCTGTATGCTGTCCTTCCTCCCACTCAATTCCGTGGTCGTCAAGCATCTTCTTATACTTATCCTTGATGGCCGACATGTCGCTAACAAACACGTCGAACCCTTTCTTTTGTGCCAGTACAGCCGCGCCGGCACCACTTTCTCCTGCTCCTAATACAACAATTCTACTCATATTCCTATTTTCACTTTTTATCTTATTTTCAATGTGATGATAGCCATCGCTGCCAGAAGGATGGTGATAATCCAGAAGCGAATGGTGATCTTTGACTCATGCACTACGGAATGTGGTTTCTTTATAAGATATTTACAATCCGATTCGAGCTGTGAGTCTTGAGTACGGAAAGCATCATGGATAGGTGTGCGCTTGAAAATACGTTGTTTGACACCCCTCCGCTTACCTAATTTATAATAGTAAACCTGTATGATAACGCTGAGACTTTCCACGAAGAAGATACCGCAGAGGATGGGCAACAGCAGCTCTTTATGGATAATGATGGCGCCCACGCCGATGATACCACCGATAGCCAGCGAACCTGTGTCGCCCATAAATACCTGTGCTGGATAGGCATTGTACCAGAGGAAACCGATCAAGGCTCCGATGAAGGCACAGAAGAACACAACCAGTTCCTGCGAGTTTGGTATATACATGATGTTCAGATAAGCTGCGTATTCATAGTGCGAACTTACATAGGCAAGGATACCGAGCGCCACACCAATGATGGATGAGATACCAGCACACATACCGTCCATACCGTCATTCAAATTGGCACCGTTCGATACTGCTGTCACCACAATAATGGTCATCACCACAAACAAGATCCAGCCGGCAGCAGTCTTGTACTTTCCGCAAAATGCCATCACCTCCGAATAATCGAGGTTGTGATTCTTCAGGAACGGAACTGTCGTCTTTAGTGATTTCTCTGCTTTCTCCGCATGTTTCACAACGATTTCCTGTCCCTGTTTCTGAGTTTCCAGATTCAGGTTCATCTTTACATCCGGCGAAGACCACAAAACAAGACCTACAATCAGACCGATACTGACTTGTCCTACAATCTTATATTTACCTTTCAGCCCCTCTTTATTATGACGGAAAATCTTGATGTAATCGTCCATACCACCCAGGAATCCTAACCATACGGTTGTGATGATCATCAGAATCAAGTAGATGTTACGCAGACGACCCAACAGAAGGATTGGGATGAGTATCGCAACAATGATAATGATACCACCCATCGACGGTACACCAATCTTCTTTACACCAAATGGGTCGATGCTCTCATCACGTGCTGTTTCCGTAATCTGTTTTTTCTTCAGGTATTTGATGAAATGCTCACCAAACCAGGAAGAGATAATGAGTGCTAAGATCAATGCCAAGATAGCACGGAAAGAAATATAGCCCCAGAGGTGACTGCCACTGATGCCGAACTGGTCTAAGAATCTGAAAATATAGTATAACATGATAATTACAATTTACGATTTAATCAAATCTCTGACGATCTCCTTGTCGTCAAAGTGGTGTTTCACGCCTTTTATTTCCTGATAGTCTTCGTGCCCTTTACCGGCAATCAGGACAACATCACCCTTCTGGGCCATCATACAAGCCGTGCGAATAGCTTCACGACGGTCAACGATGCTGATGACTTTCTTCATCTGCTTGGCATTCAAGCCTGCCAGCATGTCGTTAATAATATCCTGTGGCTCCTCGAAGCGCGGGTTGTCGCTGGTGATGATGACACGGTCGCTCTGTTTGACAGCCTCCTGTGCCATCAGTGGACGCTTGCCTTTGTCGCGATTGCCACCAGCCCCACAAACGGTGATGACTTGTCCCTTGCCGTTGAGCACTTCATGCACAGCATTCAGCACATTCTCTAAAGCATCGGGCGTATGGGCGTAGTCAACAATCGCTGTCCAACCTTCAGGAGAATTGATGGGTTCCAGTCGGCCGTTGACACTCTTCAAAGTGCTGAGCACCAAGAGGATGTCTTCCGGCTTCTTGCCCAACATCACAGCGGTACCATAGACGGCGAGCAGGTTGCTGACGTTGAATTTCCCGATGAACTGTACACCCACCTCATGACCATCAACATCCAGATACATTCCTTCGAAATGACATTCCAGCAGCCGCGCCTTGAAATCAGCCATTGACTGTGTAGAATAGGTCTTGACGGTTGCCTTTGTGTTCTGTACCATTACCATTCCGTTTTTGTCGTCGGCATTGGTGATGGCGAAAGCGGACTTGGGCAACTCATCGAAAAATGCTTTCTTGGCATCGCGGTAGTTTTCGAAGGTTTTGTGATAGTCCAAGTGGTCGCGTGTGAGGTTGGTGAAGATGCCGCCAGTGAAAGTCAGTCCACCAATCCTCTTCTGGTGGATGGCATGACTGGAACATTCCATGAAGGCATACTCGCAACCGGCATTCACCATCCGCGCCAGAAGTTTGTTCAGCTCGATGGCATCGGGTGTTGTGTGGTCTGCAGGAACAGCTTCCCCATCGATATAGTTGCATACCGTTGAGAGCAATCCCACCTTGTGTCCCATCTTGCGGAACATATTATATAATAAGGTGGCGATGGTTGTCTTGCCATTTGTGCCTGTCACGCCCACCAGTTTCAGACTTTTGGAAGGACAGTCGTAAAACAGCGTGGCAACTTTTCCTACAGCGTCTTCTGTCGATTCAACTTGTATGTAGGTTACATGATCGTTTTTTTCTTCAGGAACATCCTCGCAAAGGATGGCGGTAGCCCCAGACTCTATGGCTTTTGTGATGAATCGGTGTCCATCGACCTGTGTTCCTTTCATGGCGACAAACAGGTGTCCGTTCTCAATGCGTCGTGAGTCGATATTGACACCTGTAATTTCTTTGTCTGTAGAACCTGTGATGCTGACAGGTTTGATAGTCTGCAACAGTTCATTTAGTATTTTCATGATTCGGTTCAGTTATATTTGTTATTGTTTTCGTTGACGATAATATTTCGGATGAATCCGCTATCAGGAAAGCTTCAGTGTGCAGATCATCCCTTTGGCAATTTCCTTCCCTGCGGCAATACTCTGTTCAGTCACCTTCCCGCGACCTTCCAACCGTACTTTGATACCCATACTTTCCATCAAATAGACGGCATCACGGGCACCCATACCCGTAACATCGGGAACGGTGTTCTTTGACAACTCGTTCTTACGTGCGGCAGCCAGCTTCTGGCCTTCCTGACGTACGATACCCCATACGGGATCGCCGTAAGGTTGTTTTCCTTGCCAGCCGTTGTCCATACCGAATCCTAAGTAGTGCAATACATAGTCGGCGGCACGCAGATTACCATTCTTCACACTCGGAATCAGTATGGCCGTAGAGTCTTTGGCGTCTCTGGCTTCCTGCTTCAAGTTCTGTGCCATAATACCTTCTGCGATACGACGGAAAACAGGTCCGCACATACCGCCACCAGAGGCGGCTCCAGTTTTTTGGATGCAGACGATACAGCTGTATTTGGGATTGTCGGCAGGGAAGAATCCTGCAAAGCTAATCAGGTAACGCATCGTTCCTGCGTGGTAGCCGCCAGCACCCTGAGAAATCTGTGCCGTGCCAGTTTTTCCGGCAACCTTGAACAATGGTGATCCGGCTTTCTTGCCGAGTCCCTGACTGACCACATGTTCCAAAATCGTCTGCATCGTTTTGATGGTCGATTCTTTAGCCATGTGCTCTCTAACGACGACGGGTGGGTATTCCTTGATGACTTCCCCGTCTTTCATGATAGCTTTGACAAATCGTGGCCGCATCATCTTGCCGTTGTTGGCAATACCATTATAGAAGGTGATGGTTGAGATGGGCGGCACCTGTGTCTCGTAGCCGATACTCATCCAGGGAAGAGCCGTTTTGCTCCAGTTGAGATACTGCTTACCTTTTTCATCCTTTTTCGGCATACGGATTATGGCAGGTGTTGAACCCACCAGCGGAATGTGCAGGTCTTCGGCAATACCTAAGTCATAGATTCCCTGTACGAATTTCTCAGGCTGGTTGTGGTAGTATTTGTCAATGATACGGCTGACACCGATATTCGAACTGACCATCAGCGTCTTGGGCAGTCGCATCGTTCCGTAGCCGCCGCGACGCCAGTTGTGGTCTTTCATGTCGCGCCCGTACATATGATATACACCGCCGCCAGTTTCAACTACCTCATTGGTGTCACATACACCATCGTCGAGGGCTACCAGCAGCGAGGCTGTCTTGAACACAGAACCTGGTTCCAGCAGGTCGCTGACCGCATGATTCTTGATTTCTGCATATTCGCCGTTAACCTTCTTCTCCATGTTGACGATGGCTTTCACATCACCTGTTGCCACTTCCATTACAATGGCTACACCGACGTTGGCATCAATCTCCTTCAGCTCATCGAGTAGTGAGCGTTCGGCCAAATCTTGTATGCTCACGTCTATCGTTGTGATGATATCGGCACCATCGATAGGAGCAGTGTCGGTAATGTCAAGATATTTATTACGAATCTTCCGACGGTGGATGATACCGTTTTCTCCTCTTAGGATAGAGTCGTAGGAAAGCTCCAGTCCGCAACGTGCAACGTCCTTCGCACCAAACATATCGCCGACCGTACGCTGCGCCAACGATCCGAACGGGTGTTTGCGAGCATTATATTCCTCTACGTTGAAACCACTTTTGAACGATGCCCGAACGGTAAACTCCTCGTTGGTGCGCTCGTAGTTGAAAGGCATGCATAGTACAGGCAGCGTCATAATTTCGGATAGGGTGTTATAGGCTACGCGCGACTTCCATATCAGCCAATGGCGCGAACCCACCGACCCGTCTTTCTGTACTTTCAGTCGTCCTTCTTCCAAATGTTTCTTGAATTCCTCCGGAGTCTGTTCTGGGAGAATCCTGCTCAACCCGATACAGATAGAGTCTAACTTCTCCAGCCACAGCGAGTCGTTCTTGGATTCTTTCAGTGCCTGAAAGTCCATATATAGTTTGAATTCCGGCAGACTACCAGCCATCAGTTGTCCGTCGCAGCTCAAGATATTTCCGCGAAGGGGCTTGACGGAGATGCTGTCTTTCTTCTTCTGTTCTGCTACTTTCATCCAATACTGTCTGTTGGCCGTCATCGTATAAAGTGTTTTGCCAATCACGGCAACAGCCATCAGCGTCATGATAATCGCAATGACACTGTAGCGCGGCATAATCTTCTTGTTGTCAAATTTACTCATACTCCTTACTCCTTACTCCTTACTACTTACTTCTTACTTCTTACTTCTTTCTCCTTACTCCTTACTTCTTACTTCTTACTCCTTACTCTCCCCCTTCAGGGGGAGCTGGAGGGGGCTTCCTTACTCCTTCACTTCAATAATAAACGGTGGCTGTTCTGGCATCTTCAGCGTACTGTCGTTATTCTGTTTCAGCAGCTCCAGCACGTGACTTTCCCTGCTCTTTTCTGTTAGCTGACTGCTACTCGACAGTGCTTTGTATTTGACATCCTGCAGTTCCTTGTTCAGATTGTCTATCTCCAACAGGTTCTTCTGTACACTATATCGGTTGGAGATATAGACAATGACGAACAGCACGATGAGGATAATGAGCCATATTTGGCTGCGCATCATTTTGGCCGACAGGATGTCGCCACCCAGAATCTTGCGCAGGGTGAAATTGTTCGACATCGGCTCCTCATCCTCACGGGCCTGTTCGTTGAGAACTTCTTTGAAGGTTTGGAACTCAGCTTTTTCCTCAGACTCCTCATCCGTCGGTGTGTCTTGCGGTTCCTCCTTTGTTTTTTTCTTCGGCTCTTCCTTTGGCGTGTCCTTGGTTTCTACCTTCGGCTCTTCTTTCGGAGCATCCTTCGGTTCCTGCTTTGCATCAGCAGTCGATTCTATTTCCTGGACCACCTCTTCGGCCTCAATCTCATGGGGTTGTATATTTTCTTTATTCATCTTTTTTCTGCAATTCTAAGTTTGGCACTGCGGCTACGTGGATTTTTCTCTTGTTCTTCGTCAGAGGGGACAATCACTTTGCTGTTGACGGCTACGAATGGTGTTTCTATCCGACCGTAGAAGTCTTGTTGTCGTTTTCCCTCTGTATTGCCCGTTTTCATGATGTTCTTCACGCTGCGGTCTTCCAGCGAGTGATAGGTGATCACCGATAGTCGTCCACCAGGCTTGATGAGTTCTGTGGCGCTGACCAGCATTTCTTTCAGTGCTCGCATCTCTTGGTTTACCTCAATGCGCAGCGCCTGAAACAGTTTCGCCAGCTCCTTTTTCTCTTGTTCCTTTCTGCAGAAAGGCTCCGCCACCTCGATAAACTCCTGTGTGGTGAGGATGGGCCTCTGCGAACGTTGCTTCACGATGGCTGAAGCAATGCGGCGTGCGTTCTTCGTTTCTCCATACTGATAGAACACATCGGCCAGCGTTCCTTCCTCGTATTCATTGACGATGTCGGCAGCCGTCTTGCCTGCACGCTTGTTCATCCGCATGTCTAACGGAGCATCGAAGCGGAAGGAAAATCCGCGACTCTCGTCATCAAAATGGTGTGATGAAACACCCAGGTCGGCCAACAGACCATCTATCTGCTCAACGCCATAGTAGCGCATCCAGTTTTTCAGATAGCGGAAGTTGGAACGTACGAACGTGAAACAACCCCGCTCTTGCTGTTCAGCGAAAAACTTTCCGGCATTCTTCTCTGCATCGGCATCCTGGTCAAAGCTGTACAAATGACCATCGCGACTGATTCTGTCCAGAATCTCACGACTATGACCGCCGCCACCGAAAGTTACGTCCACGTAAACACCGCCAGGCTGAATATTCAGTCCGTCAACGCTTTCTTTCAAAAGCACAGGTACGTGATAAGTTTCCGCAGTGGTCGTCATGATGTTTGGTTTGTACAGGGGTTGGTTTGCTGTTAAAGTTAGAAGGTAGATAGGAGACTGTCGTCTTGTCCCATCACCTCTTCAAGGGCTTTGCCGAACTCCTCGGCTTCGAGGAACGGCTTCTCTTCGTCTTCTTTCCTCCAGATTTCAATGGTGTCGTCCATTCCGATGAACTTCACTGCCTGCTCAATATTCGCCATCTTCAGGTAGCGCTTGGGAATCAGGAAGCGACCGTTGCCGTCCAAGACCATGATTTCTACATCAGAAACAAACTGACGGAAAATCTGCTGGTGGGCTTTGTTCCAACGGTTCAGCCGTGAGCGCAGACGCTCTAACTGCTCGTTCCATACGGATTCAGGATAGAGGACCAGACATTGTTGGAAGACATCTTTCCGCATGATGATGCGTTCCTCGTTAGAGGAACTCAACACCTTGCGGAATGCAACAGGAAGAAAGACTCTGCCCTTCGTGTCGATTTTTGCTTCTATGTTGCCTAAAAAACGCATGTACACCTCTTTTATAATATATATACCTAATATTTGGGGTTCAAAGGTATGAAAAAACCTCCACTTTTCACCACATTTCCCCACAAAATTTCAAAACATCCTCGTTTTTAAGTTTTTTTAAAGGAAATAGGGTGCTCCTGTCGGTTCCTTGCTTCTTCCCTTCTTGTTCTCTCAAAAAACAAAAAATCACGTTTATAGAACATTTTTCGTTAAAAAAGGGAGGAAATTCAAAAGAAATACTTATTTTTGCAAATTCTTAGAGTAGTTTTGAAGACTACATATGATTTTTCGATTTGAACAAACAAATGGAGAAGACCATAGATATTGATGCGATTTTGGATGGCAAGATGGGTGCAAAAGCGCGCATTGTGCCTGGTTTTGTGAGAACTTGGTTGAAAAATATCGTGCATCAGGATGAAGTAAACCGCTTCCTTTGGGAGTCGCGTGATGCTTCAGGCACAGAGTGGTTGGAACGTTGTGTGGAGTATCTGGATATGACGCTGGAGATAGAGGGCAAAGAGAATCTGCCTGATCCTAACGACGGCAGACTCTATACCTTCGTATCGAACCACCCGTTAGGCGGTGCTGATGGTGTTGCCTTGGGAGCAATCATCGGACGGCACTACGACGGAAAGTTCCGCTATTTGGTCAACGACCTGCTGATGAACCTTCCTGGTCTGGCGCCTGTCTGCATCCCCATCAACAAAACGGGGCGCAACAGCCGTGATTTCCCTGCAATGGTGGAAGCGAGTTTCCGTAGCGACAACCACATGCTGATGTTCCCTGCAGGCCTGTGTTCTCGCAAGATCAACGGTCAGATTCACGATATCCCCTGGTCGAAAACATTTATCAGCAAAAGCGTAGAGTACCAACGCGACGTGGTGCCTATTCATTTCAGCGGACAGAACTCTCCGTTCTTCTACCGCCTCGCCAACATCTGTAAGGCGCTGCACATCAAGTTCAACATTGCAATGCTGTTCCTGGTTGATGAGATGTATAAGAATGTGCACAAAACCTTTCAGGTGAAAATCGGAAAGCCGATTCCCTGGCAGACGTTTGATAAGTCGAAGAGCGCGAAAGAGTGGGCGCTCTATGTGGAAGACCGCGTCTATGAATTGTAACGACAGTTCTGATGGTAAAAAGAAAAGAAAAAATAACAACAAGATAATGGAACAAGAAATCATTCAGCCGATTGATAAAGACTTGCTTGTAAGCGAACTGACGCCCGACAAGCAGTTGCGTTTGACCAATAAGAGTCACAATGAGATTTATATTGTGACCTATCACAATGCGCCCAATGTCGTGAAAGAGATTGGTCGTCTGCGTGAGATAGCCTTCCGTGAAGCTGGTGGCGGCACAGGCAAGGAGATAGATTTGGATGAGTTTGACGTCTGCGAGAATTGTTACAAGCAGCTCATCGTCTGGAATCCGGAAGAGCGCGAGATCATCGGCGGCTACCGCTATCAGTATGGTACCGACTGGGAGTTGGACGAAAACAACCAACCGAAGCTGGCCACCAGTCACATGTTCCATTTCTCAAAGAAGTTCATCGATGAATATATGCCCTATACCGTAGAGCTGGGACGCTCGTTTGTGTCGGTGGAATACCAGAATGTGCAGAAAAACACCAAGAGCATCTTTGCTTTGGATAATCTGTGGGACGGACTCGGTGCTTTGACGGTGCTGAATCCGCATGTCAAGTATTTCTTTGGAAAGATGACGATGTATCCGTCGTATATCCGTAAGGGACGCGATATGATACTGTATTTCTTGAAGAAACATTTCGATGATAAGGAAAACCTTATTACGCCGATGAAACCGCTGAAAATAGAGGAAGACCCTGCAGAATTAGAACGCCTTTTCTGTGAGACCGATTTCCGTGAGGACTATAAGATTCTGAATCGCGAAATCCGTAAACTGGGTTTCAATATTCCACCTTTAGTAAATGCGTACATGAATCTCAGTCCTACTATGAAACTCTTCGGCACTGCCATCAACTACGGTTTCGGTGATGTTGAGGAAACGGGCATCCTGATTGCTGTGGATGAAATTTTGGAAGAGAAGCGTGTCCGGCATATCGACTCCTTCGTCAAGCAACATCCTGAAGCGTTCCGCGTCACAAGCGGTGCCAATAACGTCATCTATCGCGAAAAAAAATAATGGAGGTAGTCAGCTATGGCTCCCATAACTCCCATGGTTCCCATAACTCCCATCCATTCCCATTATTCCCATAAAAAACCCCGATTATAGTTAAAAATTCTAAAAAGTGATACTTCCTGAGCGGACTGCAAAGGTGTATGTGAATGATTTTGCATACCTTTGCAGTCCGATTATTTCGGGGATACACTTAGAGTCCCCATGTGCGGAAGTGTTAATAGTGGCTGCATTTGGCCGTGCGTCACGGTTAGTGAATCGTCTGCACAGGAAGTGAAGACTAACTCTCAGGGAGTTGCTGCGAAAGCAGTCAGCGCCGTGAGTGTTCTTCATGTGTACATATTAAATAATAAATGTTTTTTAGTAGTAAAATTTAAAATTAGAAATGGACACTTTAAGTTACAAGACTATTTCCGCCAACAAGGAAACAGCACAGAAGGAGTGGGTGGTACTCGATGCCACAGACCAGGTTGTTGGTCGCCTCGCTTCAAAAGTTGCCAAGCTGATTCGCGGAAAGTACAAACCAAACTTCACACCGCACGTAGATTGTGGTGACAACGTAATCATTATCAATGCCGGTAAGGTAGTCTTCACAGGTAAGAAGGAGACAGATAAAGTTTACACCCGCTATACTGGTTATCCTGGTGGTCAGCGTTTCAACACACCTGCCGAACTTCGCAAGAAGCCGTTTGGTGTAGAGCGCATCATCAAGCACGCAGTAAAGGGTATGCTGCCCAAAGGCCCTCTCGGTCGCAGCCTGCTCAACAATCTTTATGTTTACGAAGGCACAGAGCATCCACATGCAGCTCAGAAGCCAAAGACGATTGATATTAACCAGTATAAATAAATAAGGTAAGATGGAAGTAATAAATGCAATTGGTCGCCGTAAGAGTTCCGTAGCTCGCGTATACCTCACAGAAGGTACCGGTAAGATCACAATCAATAAGAAAGACCTCACAGAGTATTTCCCATCAGCTATCCTGCAGTATGTAGTGAAGCAGCCGCTTCAGTTGCTGGAGGTAGCAGAGAAATATGACATCAAGGTAAACCTCAATGGTGGCGGTTTCACTGGTCAGAGCCAGGCACTGCGTCTCGCTATTGCCCGCGCACTGGTGAAATTGAATGCTGAAGACAAGAAAGCTTTGAAAGCTCAGGGTTTCCTCACTCGCGATTCTCGTGCTGTTGAGCGTAAGAAACCAGGTCAGCCGAAGGCACGCCGTCACTTCCAGTTCAGTAAGCGTTAAAAGAGGCCCCACCCCCAGCCCCTCCCCGAAGGAGAGGGGAGAGCGAATGCTGGAGGAGAGTTCTCTGCTGAACATGTTTAGTATCTAAATTGGTGAGACTCTGGCTAGTACTACTAGTATGACTAGTCCAACTAGACTACCCATCAATTGATTCAAACAAGAATTCAAAAGAAAGTAAACAACCAATTAAAAACAAAAAAGAACAATGTCAAGAACAAATTTTGACCAATTACTCGAGGCTGGCTGCCACTTCGGTCACCTCAAGCGCAAGTGGAATCCCGCAATGGCTCCTTATATCTTCATGGAGCGCAACGGTATTCATATTATCGACCTTCACAAGACTGTTGCCAAGATCGACGAGGCAGCAGAAGCACTGAAGATGATTGCCAAATCAGGAAAGAAAGTCCTGTTCGTCGCTACTAAAAAACAAGCTAAGGAGATTGTCGCTGAGAAAGCAACATCTGTAAATATGCCTTACGTTATCGAGCGTTGGCCGGGCGGTATGCTCACCAACTTCCCGACTATCCGCAAGGCCGTGAAGAAAATGACGAACATCGACAAGCTGATG